>DATIXH010000382.1:0-5256 GCA_035518775.1 Candidatus Acidiferrum sp. | reverse complement strand
CCGAGCCAGCCCAGGAGCAGATTGACCAGCCCCCAGTCGTAGTCATAGAGCCAGACCCAGATGATGCCGACGACGACGTAGGACATCAGCACCGGCGTGAACCAGACGACCCGCAGCGTGCGGGCCAGCGGCACCTTGGCGAACAGGCAGAGCGCCAGCAGCAGGCCGCCGAGCACGTCGCCGATCGTGCCGACGACGGTGAAGAGCGCGGTGTTGACGACCGCCTTCCAGAAGACGCGGTCCTGCGTCAGGAGCGCCGCGAAGTTGTCCAGCCCCACGAACGTCTGGACGTTGCGCGGCCCGATCGTATGGACGCTGTTGTAGAAGGTGCGCAGGACCGGATAAATCGTGAAGGCGGCATATACGAGCAAGGCGGGCGCCAGAAACAGCAGGATCGTGCGCATCGGCGCCTGGCGCGAGTCGGCGATGGAATCGCCGGCCAGCCAGGCGACGCGCCGGGCGCGGGGTGGGGCTGCAGACTCCGCCATGACGGCTACCGAAGACGGTGAAAGGGAAACGCGTCAGACCGGCGCCTGCGGGGCGCAATTCACGCCCCGCAGGACCAGTCAGCAGCTGTTCCGACGTCAGCCCTTGTAGCAGCCCTGGTTCATCTGCTTGACGGCGTCATCGACGCTCAGGAGTCCGCCGGGGAAGCCGGAGTTCATGATCTGCACGAACGCATCCTTGCATTGGCCTTGGAGGATGTCGATCGGCATGCCCGTGAAATACTTGGCGCCTTCCTGCCGCTTCATCAGCTCGGTGAAATAAGGTGCGTAGGGACCGCTGAATTCGGTCGCGCCGGTCTTCACGGCGGTCTGCAGATAGATCGTCTCGATCCACTGCTTGCCGATCTCCGGCGTCGACAATGCATTGAGATACTCGGCCGCGAGATCCTGATGCTTGCTGGCGGCGTTGATGGCGAAGCTGGCGCCGACGGCGATCGTCTTGCACTCGTTGCAGGCGCCGCCGTCCATGGCCGGGAACTGCATGACGCCGAGCGGGAAGTCGGGCGACTGGCCGCCCTGATCCACCGGGACGAAGGCGCGACCGGTGTAGAAGCTGCCCATCGGGAACATGAGAGAGCCCGGCTTCTGATAAAAGTAGTGGTGGGATTCGCCGAGCTTCAGGGTCATGAAGTTCTTCGGGTAGGCGCCGGCGTCCACCAGCTCCTTGACCCAGGTGAAGACGGCGACGACGCGCGGATCCTCGAACGACAGCTGCCCATTCAGCAGCTTGCCGTAGTCGTCGGTGCCGAGCTTGCGCAGCAATCCCTCGGCAAGAATGTAAGCGCCGGGATAGGGCCGGTCGCCGACGCCTTGCGCGATCGGCGTCATGCCGGCCGCGCGCGCTTTCTTCACCAGATCCAGGAACTGAGATTGCGTGAACTGGGCGTTGGCCGGCAGCGCGACGCCGAGCTTCGCCAGCGTGTCCTTGTTGTAATAGAGCTCGACCGTGTAGGCCTCCTGCGGCATGCCCCAGACCTTGCCGTCATGGGTCCACACCTGCTTGGCCCAGTCGTAGATGTTGTTCCAGTTGACCAGCTTGTCGAGCGGCACGATGTAGCCGGCGGTGATGTAGTCGGTCTGGTCGGGCTCCAGATAGAAGACATCCGGGCCCTGTCCGGCCGGCAGCGCCGTCTTGAGCGCCGCGGAGAGGCCGTCCTTCTCGTACCAGGTGATCTTGACGTGGACGCCCGGATGGCTGGCCTCGAGGTTGCGGGCCGCCTTCTCGCGCAGCGCCACCTTGGCGGGCTCGTCGGCCTCGTGGCTCCACACGGTCAGCGTCACGTCGTCCGCCCTGGCCGCCGCCCCCACCCCCAATGCAAGCGCGACCGCCGCGGCGGCCAGCTGCATTCTCACGATTTGCTTCATCATCTCCTGCTTCCCCTTCCATCGGTGCCCGTCGAAGTGCCGGGCGCCAAGGCGGTCACGCTAGGGGACCGCTCTGATTGGGGCAAATTGAAATCGCTACAGCCTTCTGATAGAAAATTCCAATCGATGAAAGCCACCCTCAGTCAGCTCGAAGCGTTCTACTGGATCGCCCGCCTGCACGGATTCCGCGCCGCGGCCGCGCACCTCAATCTCACGCAACCGACGATCAGCCTGCGCATCCGCGGCCTCGAACGGGCGCTGGGCCTGAAGCTGTTCGAACGTTCCGGGCGCAAGGCCCGGCTGACGTCAGAAGGACACGAGCTCGTGCCGCAGGCGGAGCGAATGATCGGCTTACTCGAGGCCTTGAACGCCAAGCGGGGGCGCGATGATCTGTGGCGAGGCCGGCTGCGGCTGGGCGCGCCCGACAGCTTCGGGCTGATATGCATGCCGGCGCTGCTCGCCGCCTTGAAGAAGCAGTATCCGGAACTGAACGTCGCCCTCACCATCGACAACAGCAGCGTGCTCAGCCAGCGTCTGAACGATCGCGATCTCGATGTTGCGATCCTGGCCGATCCGGAGCTCGAACCGCATGTGGCGGTCGAGCCGCTTGGCACGATCGAATGCGCATGGGTCGCCAGCGCGCGTCTTCGCCTGCCCCGCGGGGTTGTGCGCCCGCGGGACCTCGCTCCGTATGAGATATTCACCAATCCGGAGCCGTCCAATCTGATGACCCTGGTCCGCAACTGGTTCGGGACTGCCGGGCTCGAGGTGCCGCACTTGAGCACCTGCAACAGCCTGTCCGTGATCCTGCGCCTCACGATGACCGGCGCCGGCGTCAGCCTGTTGCCGACGGCGATCCTGCCGCGGCGGCGTTCGTCGGGCACCTTGCGTGTCTTGCACGCGCAGCCGAGACTTGGCCGTCCGCGCTTGTTTGCGGCCTACCAACTCGAAAAGCGCGGGCGTCGAGTCGAGTCCGTTCTCAACACGGTCCGCCGCGTGATCGCGCAGTCAAACTTCGGCAGCGACATCATCGCCCGCGGCAGCAGCCGACTCTAGCCGGCATCCCCGACGAGCCAGTGGATCAAGGAGCGCACGCCGCCCTTGCGGGCCTTGCTGCGCGGATAGACGAGGCAATAGGGATGGCCCAAGGCGATCGTGATCGTCGACAGGGGCAGCAGGCGGCCGGCGGCGAGGTCGTCCCCGGCCATCATGCGCTGGCCGAGGGCGACGCCGACGCCGTCGCGCGCGAAGTCCAGAGCCAGGCTGGACATGCCGACCTGGTGACCGGTGGCATCGCTCGGCCGGCTGATGCCGGACTTGGCGAACCATGCATGCCAGGTCGGATGCGAGACGAAGCTCGGCCCCCAGTTGGTGTGGATCAGGTCGTCGTCCGGCACGCCGTCGATGCCGGAGGCCCGCGCGCGCGGGTTGCGTTCCAGATAGCCGGGGCTGCAGAGCGGCAGCACCTCGTCCTGCAGCAGGCCGATGATGGTCATTTCCGGATAGAGATTGGCGCCGTAGCAGATGCGCAGGTCGATGTTGTGCCGCGCGAAGTCGACGGGATCGGGCTCGACGCGCAGATCGATGCGCAGGGTCGGCTCCCTGAGGGCGAAGGCGGCGAGCCGCGGCTCGAGCCAGCGTTGAGCAACGGAGGAGATGACGCTGACGACCAGGCGCGACTTCGCGCCGCCCGACATGACCTGCTCGGTCAGGGCCGAGATCGCCTGCAGGGCGTCCGACGCGCCGGCATAGACGGCCTGCCCCGCGTCCGTCAGCACGACCCGGTTGTTGAAGCGCATGAACAGCTGCTTGTCGAGAAACGCCTCCAGCTTGCGGATCTGCTGGCTCACGGCGGCGGGCGACACCTTGAGCTCCTCGGCCGCGGCCACATAGCTGCCGGCGCGGGCGGCCGCTTCGAAGGCGCGCAAGGCATTGAGGGGCGGGATGGACAGCGGCATCAGGCGGATGCTGGCTTAGTTTTTCTAAGCTAGGATAACATTTCGATGGCTTGAGAAAACGAATTCCTTGGTCAAGCATCTGGAGTTCGCCCGAGGAGACGCCAATGCGCGAGATTCTGGACCTGGACCGCTATCCGCTCGACAAACCCGGCTCGGCACACTGGCATGAACTCGTCAGCCGGTGCCGGGGCGACCTGGCCGATACCGGCATGTACAACCTGGACGGTCTCGTCCGGCCGCAGGCCTTGGAGCGGGCGCTCAGCGAGATCAGGCCGGTCATGGACACGCTGTCGTGCACCCATCGGCGTCTCCACAACATCTACTTCAAGAAGGACGTCGCGGGGCTGGCGCCGGATCATCCGGCCTTGCGGCGGGTGGAGACGGTCAACCATACGGTCTGCGGCGACCAGATTCCCGAGAGCGTGCCGCTGTGGATCTATGAGTGGCCGCAGTTCGCCGTCTTCCTGGCCGCGACCGTCGGCAAGGAGACGCTCTATACGATGCGCGATCCGCTGGCGCGCGTGAACGTCATGGCCTACCGCGAGGGCGAGGCCCTCAATTGGCACTTCGACCGGTCGGAGTTCACGACGACCTTGCTCCTGCAGGCGCCCGAAGCCGGCGGCGATTTCCAGTATCGCCCGCAGCTGAGGAGCGACACCGATCCCAACTACGACGGCGTGGCGCGGCTGCTGACGGGCGGGGATCCCGAGGTGAAGACGCTCAGGATGGCCGCGGGGACGCTCAATGTCTTCCAGGGCAAGAACACGGCCCACCGTGTCACGCCCAGCGTCGGCCCGCGCGAGCGCGTCATAGCCGTCTTTTCCTACTATGAGAGGCCCGGGGTCATGTTCTCGCGGGACGAGCAGATCGGGTTCTACGGTCGTACGGCCTAGCCGAACCTCACACGCCGGAGCACGGGGACATCGCCATGGTGCACAGTAGTTTCAGCGAGCTGCGCAAGGCGTTCGAGCAGTGCGCGGGCGCCGGCTACGACGGCGCCTGGTCCATGCCGAAGTCCTACTACACCGACCCGGCCGTTCTCGACCTCGAGCGCGAGCACCTCTTCGGCAAGGAGTGGATCTGCATCGGGCGCGCCGAGGAGATCGGGAAGCCGGGCGACTACATGACGTTCCAGCTGTGCGACGAACCGCTCGTCGCCGTGCGCGGCCACGACGGCAAGGCGCGGGTGCTGTCCAATGTCTGCCGGCATCGCGGTTCGCTGCTGACGGACGGGCGCGGCAACCGGCCGCGGCTCGTCTGTCCCTATCATCACTGGTCCTACGACCTCGACGGCCGGCTCGTCGGCGCGCCGCGCATGGACGGCCACGCGACGTTCGACAAGGCGTCCTGCCGGCTGCCGCAGCTGGCGACCGAGGAATGGCAGGGCTTCCTGTTCGTCAGCCTGGCGCAAGACCCGCCGCCGTTGG
>DATIXH010000381.1:0-13689 GCA_035518775.1 Candidatus Acidiferrum sp. | reverse complement strand
ATGTCCTTCGCCCAGGGCCTGCTGATCCGTCGCACCGCCGAGCGTCGCAACGCCGGCGAACGCCGCACCGCGCTCGACATCCGCACGGCCTCGATCGATACCCTGGTCGGCACCCTGTCGGGCGGCAACCAGCAGAAGGTGGTGTTGGCCAAGTGGCTGTCGATGAAACCCGCGGTCATGATCTTCGACGAGCCGACCCGCGGCATCGACGTCGGCGCCAAGAATGAGATCTACACGCTGATGCGCGAACTCGCCGACAGCGGCGTCGCCATCCTCATGATCTCCAGCGACATGGAAGAGGTGATCGGCGTCAGCGACCGGGTCGCCGTGATGTGCGAAGGCGCCATCAGCGGCTTCCTCGAGCGCAGCCGCTTCAGCGAGCAGAACATTCTCCAGTTGGCGGTGGGCAACCGCCTGCAGGTGGCGTAGCAGCGATGTCCCCTCGGCGAAGGGACTGGGATCGGCGCAGTGCGTCCTTCGACAGGCTCAGGATGAGGTTTTTTCTTTGTGCCATGAAGATTTTACCTCATCCTGAGCCTGTCGAAGGACGCAGAGTGGTCCTGCAACGAATGGTTCCGGTCCTTCGCAACCGAGTTTGACCGCCATGTTCAAGAAAGATCTCGGCCTCTTCCTCCTCATCCTCGTCGTCAGCGCCGTCGTCGCGTTCCTCAATCCGCGCTTCCTGTTGCCAATCAACCTCTCCAACACCGCCAACCAGGTCGGGCTCTTCGGCCTGTTCTCGCTGGCCCAGGCTTTCGTCATCATCACCGGCGGCATCGAGCTGTCGGTCGGCTCCATCATCGCGCTGCTCGGCGTGATTTTCATCCTGCTCATCGGCAGCTTCGGCGTGCCTTGGGAATTGGCGCTTCCGATCGTGATCGGCATCGGCGTGCTGATGGGTGCGGTGCACGGCTTCCTTATCACGCGCATGCGGCTGCAGCCGTTCGTGGTGACTCTCTGCGGCCTGCTGATCTATCGCGGCGTCGCCCGCTACACGACCGGGGATGCCACCGCCGGCTTCGCCTTCGGCCAGAACTTCCCGACCCTGGAGTGGCTGATGGCCGGCCGCACCGAAGGCATTCCCCACAGCCTGATCGCCTTCGTCGTCATCGCGCTCATCCTCGCGGTGGTTCTGCACCGCTCGATCTTCGGCCGCTACCTCTTCGCGGTCGGCAAGAACGAGGAGGCGGCGCGCTACTCCGGCATCCGCACCCGCCGCATCATCGTCTCGGCCTATGTGATCTGCTGCGGCCTCACGGCCCTCGCCGCCGTCTTCATCGCCATGTACACGCGCTCGATCTCGCCGGCCTCGCACGGCAGCTTCTACGAGCTCTACGCCATCGCCGCCGCCGTGCTCGGCGGCTGCTCGCTGCGCGGCGGCGAGGGCTCGATCCTCGGCGTCGTGCTCGGCACCATCCTGCTGCAGGTGCTGCAGAACCTCGTGAACCTGCTGGGCATCCCCAGCTCGCTCAACTTCGCGGTCATGGGCGGCGTGATCCTGATCGGCGTGCTCGCCGACCAGCAGCTGGTGCGCTACCGCCAGTGGCGCCGCAGCGCCAAGCCGGCCCCGGGCCAGGCCGCCTCCGCGATCGAACGCGCGGCGGAATAGGTTGACGGCCACGGAGAACGTCTCCGACATCACGGTCTTTCTGCCGGTGTCGGGCGCGGCGCCGTACCTCGCCGGTGCCGTCGACAGCATCCTGAGCCAGACTCGCGGCGCTCTCGAGTTCCTGCTCATCGACGACGGCGCTGACGACGGAACGCACACGCTCATCCGGACATTCTCCGATCCGCGCATCCGTCTCTTGCGCCACGACCACCCGATCGGTGCCGCCGCCACGCTCGCCGAAGCCGTCGGCCTCGCGCGCGGCCGGTATTTCGCGCTCATGCCCCCCGACGGCGTCGCGCATCCGGAGCGGCTGGCACGCCAGCTCGCGTTCCTCGAGGCCCATCCCGATCACGCGGCGGTCAGCGCCTGGGTCGACTGGATCGACCCATCCGGCCGCCGCAAGCGCATCAAGCGCAAGCCGGTGGCGGCCGACGAGGTGGCCGCGCGCCGCCTGTTCCGCTCGGGCATCGAGCACGTCGCCGCCGTCGCCCGCACCGCCGTACTGCGCGAGCATGTCGCGGCCGCCGCGCGCGAGGGCGGCGGCGAGTTCGATCTCTGGACCCGCATCGCCGCGCATCACAAGCTCGCCAACCTGCCGGAGGTCCTGCTGACCCGCCATCGCACCGCCGGCGCCGCCGCCGATCCCGAGCAGCGCCGGGCCGAGCGCGGCGCCGTCTACGGCCTGCAGCTCAGCGAGCTCGGCATCGCCTTCACCGATGCCGACCTCGACCGCCATTTCCTCCTGCGCCGCATGCGCAAGGAGGGCTTCACGCCCGACCCCGCCTTCGTCGCCTGGGCCGAGTCCTGGCTGCGCGGCCTGCAGGCCGCCAACGCCCGCACCCACGCCTATCCCGAGCCCGTGTTCTCCGAAGTCCTCGGCACCTACTGGGTGAAGGTCTGCTGGCACGCGCAGCGCCGCCTCGGCCCGCTCGGCGCCTTCCGCGCCTTTAGCACCTCGCCGCTGCGCCGCTGGACCTGGCCCGGCCTGAAGCGGCAGATCTTCCGCCGCTGGACAGGCTCGTTCTGACGCCGCTATAGCTGCGGGCCTCGGCCCACCACAAGGAACGGACGGATCATGGCACGGCTCACCCTCGGCGACCGCGGCGTCGTCATCGCGATGGACCACGCGCGCGCCTTCGGCGCCATCGCCGGCCTGGAGGATCCCGGCGCCGTGCTCGACCGCGTCATCGGCGCCGGCGCCGACGCCATCATGACCTCCTACGGCGTGATCAAGCGCTTCCGCGACAGGCTGGTGGGCCGCCTGCCGGTCTATCTCCGCCTCGACGGCGGCCCCACCTCCTACCGCGAGGACTGGCTGCGCTACAGCGAGTGGAGCCTGCTGCACACGGTCGAGGACGCCCGCCGCCTCGGCGTCGACGGCGTCTGCCTCATGGCCTTCATCGGCAGCAAGGTGGAGCTGCGCACCCTCGAGATCGTCGCCCGCGTCGCCGGCGACTGCATCGCCGACGGCCTGCCTGTCATGGTGGAGGCCCTGCCCTGCCCGTCCGAGCGCGTGCCCAACCCGCTCGACGCCGACGCCATGGCCGGCGCCTGTCGCATCGCCTTCGAGCACGGCGCCGACATCGTGAAGACCTACTACACCGGCTCCGCCGCCAGCTTCCGCAAGGTGACGGCCGCCTGCCCGGCTCCCGTCTTCATCGCCGGCGGCGTGAAGATGGACACGATCCGCGCCGCGCTGGAAGTCGTGCACGGCTCGGTCGAGGCCGGCGGCCGCGGCGTCGTCTTCGGCCGCAACATCTGGCAGGCCCCCGACCCCGCCGCCGTGGTGCGCGCCCTCGGCGCCATCATCCGCGACGGCAAGGGCGTCGACGAAGCCATGCAGATCGGCGCGTTGCGAAACTGAGCTTCGATCAGCAGCCCCGTGCCCGTCGTCGCCGATTGTTCAATTCACGCGGAGGCGCGGAGACGCGGAGGTTATCGCACATGGGATCGGCAGCCTGCGTCCTTCGACAAGCTCAGGATGAGGGAAGCTCTTGTGCCACCAAGATTTCTCCTCATCCTGAGCTTGTCGAAGGACGCACGGCCGTCATGCCAGTCTCCTCCGCGTCTCCGCGCCTCCGCGTGAGTCATCTTCGGTAGGGATGGACACGCCCGATGACCGATCGCTCCGACTCGCCCCTCCTCATCGGCATCGACGTCGGTACCCAGTCGATCCGCGCCAGCGCCTTCGACACGCGCGGCCGCAAGATCGCGCAGGCCACGCGCCCAACGCCGGTGCGCATGCTCGAGGGCGGCCGCGGCGAGTATGACCCCGATTCCCTGTTCACGATCGTCCTCGCCTGCCTCGCCGAGACCGCCCGCGCCCTCGCCGGCCGCCCGGTCGCCGGCATGGCCGTCGCCAGCCTCGGCGAGAGCTGCGTGCTGCTCGACGAGCAGGACCGCTCGCTCGCGCCCTCCATCGTCTGGCACGACCGCCGCACCGAGGACGCCGCCCGCGCCCTCGCCGACAGGATCGGCGCCGACCGCCTCTTCCAGCTCACCGGCCTCGCCCTCGACCCCACTCTGACCCTCTGCAAGCTCGCCTGGATGCGCCGGCACTGGCCCGATGCCGTCGCCCGCGCCCGCCGCATCCACACCATGGCCGACTGGATCGCCTTCCGCCTCAGCGGCGTTTCCGCCACCGACCACACCCTCGCCTCGCGCACCTTCTATTTCGACATCCACCGCCGGGCATGGTCCGAGGAGCTGCTCGCCCTCGTCGATCTCACGCCCGCCATCCTCGCCCCGCTCGCCGCCAGCGGTGCGGCGCTCGGCCCCGTGCGCCCGGAGATCCTCGCCGAGACCGGCCTCGCCGGCCGCCCCATCGTCGCCGCCGGCGGCCACGACCATGTCTGCGGCTCCTACGGCGCCGGCGTCGTGAAGCCCGGCCTGATGCTCGACAGCATGGGCACGGCCGAGGCCGCCCTGCTCGTCACCGAAGCGCCCCAGCGCGACCCCGCCGTCAAGCGCCACGGCTTCATCCAGGGCGCCATCGCCACCCACCGCGCGCTCGCCTATCTCGGCGGCACCAACAACAGCTGCGGCGGCGCCATCGAGTGGTTCCGCGCCCTCGCCGGCAACCCGCCGCACGAGTCGCTCATCGCCGAAGCGAGCGCGATCGAACCGGGCAGCCAGGGCGTGGTCTTCCTCCCGCACCTCGTCTACGGCCCGCCGCCCGATCCCGACACGGCCTCGCGCGGCGCCTTCATCGGCCTCACCGCCCACGTCGGGCGCGCCGCCCTCTACCGCGCCGTGCTGGAAGGCCTCGCGCTCCAGATGCGCCTGATGCTCGAGGCCATGGCCGCCCTCCCGGGCATCGCCGCGCCAAACGAGATCCGCGCCATCGGCGGCAATTCCCGCAACGCGCTGTTCATGCAGATCAAGGCCGACGTCTACGCCCGCCCCATCACCGTCGTTGACGAACCCGAGGCCAGCGCCCTCGGCGCCGCCCTCCTCGGCGGCGTCGCCGCCGGCCTCTGGCCCGACCTCGACGCCGCCCTCGCCGGCCTCGACCGCCGCGACCACGTTGTCGAGCCGCAGCGCGAGCAGGCCGCGCGCTACGACGAACTGCGCAAGTGCGTGTTCGCGCCGCTCCAACCGGCGCTCAGCACCATCAACCGAGAATTGACGAATCGGTCGTCAGGTCCTGGCGCGCGTCGCCAAAGACGTGGGTGGAAACCCGGGGCTGCGTGACGGTCTACAGCGCAATAGCTTTCTCGTGTGCGCGCTTTGTGCTGGCGAGCCCATGCCGCGAGGTTCCTCTTGCCTGGTCGGTGCGTCCGCCTCGACGGCTCAACTGCGAGCAACATGGATCGGCGGCTTGCGACCGCGCCACGGCATGGCCCGTTCGAGCGCGGCGCCCAGCTCGATCAGGAGATGGTCCTCGCCCGGTCGAGCGCCCAGCTGCACCCCGATCGGCAGACCGCTCGAATGCATGCCCAGCGGCAGCGATATGGCCGGCTGTCCCGTGACGTTGTACGCGACCATGAACTGCTGGACGCGTTCCTCGCGGGCGATGAATTCCTCGGGCGGCAGATCCACGTCCATGTTGAAGAGGCCAAGCTCCGGCCCCGTCTGGGCCGTGGTCGGAGTCACCCAGACGTCGTGCTTCGCGAAGAATCCGCCGATCGCGCGCCGCGCCCTGTTCATGTAGGAAAGCGCGTCCAGATAGTTGACGTGGGACACGCTCTTCGCGAACTCGTAGAACCTGAGCGTCCCCGCCTCCACGGTCTCGGGACCGACCTTGCGGCCGGTCTTGGCCCCATAGGCGTCGAGGCGCCGGTCGAAGGCGAAGAACCAGATTCCGAGGCAGGCGCGGTCGAGGGCCGGAAGATCGATCTCCGGCGCCGCTTCGCTCACCCTGTGGCCAAGCTTGCCCAGGACCTTGGCGGTGCTTTTCACGGCCGCGGCAATCTCCGGGTCGACCGGTGCGTCCATCAGCGG
The DNA here is from genome assembly GCA_035518775.1 of Candidatus Acidiferrum sp. Classification (GTDB taxonomy): domain Bacteria; phylum Pseudomonadota; class Alphaproteobacteria; order Dongiales; family Dongiaceae; genus JBGPEQ01. Next base: position 7,637 of record DATIXH010000381.1, on the reverse strand, counting down.
CGTCGCCGACCAGGCGACCCTGAGCGGCCTGTTCGATGGTCGCAGGAATTTGGCGTAGGGCTTCGGCGCCGGCTTGATGACGAAGGGATCCCCAGGTTGCGGAACGGCGAGGCAGTCGAGCATGACGGCGGTGTCGCGCATGCTCTTGGTCTGGACGAAATTCATCGCCATGCCGTAGCCCCACTCGTCGTAGAGGGGCCCCGATGAGATGCGCCCGCGGGACGGCTTGAGGCCGATGCCCCCGCACCAAGCGGCGGGCCCTCGGATCGATCCGCCGATGTCCGAGCCGTGGGCCATGGGGACCGCTCCAGCAGAAACAGCCGCGGCGCCGCCCCCGGTCGAGCCATTGGCCGAATAGCCGAGCTTCCAGGGAGTCGAGGTGCTGCCGTAGAGCACGTTCTCCGAGGAGCTTGCCATGGAGAATTCGGGTGTGTTCGTCCGGCCAAGGATATTGACACCCGACGCCTTGAGGAGGGTGGCGAAGTTGCTGTCCACCTCTCCCACCATGCCCTGACAAAGACGACTGCAGAACTCGGTCTTGCGACCCTTCAGGTGTGGCCCAACGTCCTTGATGAGAAAGGGCACGCCGCGAAAGGGGCCATGACCCAGAGTCTTGGACTCGAGGTCGGCGATCCGGTCGGCATAGATCTCAATCACGGCATGGAGTTTCGGATTGACCGCCTCGATGGCATTCAGCGCGGTCTGCGCCAGTTCGCGGGGGCTGACTTCTCGGCGCTCCACCAGTTGCGCCAGGCCGAGCGCGTCGTAGTCTGCATAGTCCTCAAGGTTCATGGCCCACCCCTGCTCGAATCGGTCTCGACTGCATCATCAGGATGGCACGATGAGCTCGCTTGCGGATAGTGTAGTGCCGCTTTCGGAGCGAGTGGGGCATGCCTATGAAGGCCAACGACTATATTGACCTTGATCGCTACCCGATCGCCGCCGCTGGTCCGGCGCGCGACGCCCTCATCGCCAGTCTGCGGGCCGCGCTCGAGACGGACGGTTGCGCGGTCCTGAAGAGTTTTGTCCGGCAAGACCATGTCGGCGAATTGGTCGCCGAATGCGATCGCGTCGCCGTTCATGCGCATCGCAACTTCAGCCGTACCAATCCCTATTTCACCAAGGATCGGCCGGATTTGCCGGCCAGCCACCCGCTGCGCCGCTTCTACGACCGGTCGAATGCCTTCGTTCCGGCGGACAATCTCGGATCGGAGAGCATCCTGCGTGCGATCTATGAAATGGCCGGGTTCGCGTCGTTCATCCAGGCGGCGCTCGGCGAGACGCGGTTCCACCGCTACGCCGACCCGCTGGCCGACGTCATCGTCAACCTGGCCGAAGCAGGCAACGGCTTTCCCTGGCATTTCGATACGAACAATTTCACCGTGACACTGGCCATCCAGAATGCCGAATCCGGTGGCGACTTCGAATACAGCCCGCACCTGCGCACGCCAACCGACGAGAACTACCCCGGCGTCGAAGCCGTGCTCGATGGTGATCCCAGCCTCATCCGCACACTGCAGCTGCAGCCGGGCGATCTTCAGATCTTCAAGGGCCGGTATTCCCTGCATCGCGTGACGCCGCTCTCGGGTTCGCAGCCGCGGTACGTGGGAATTTTCAGCTTCGTTGAAGAACCCGGCATGGTCGGCAGCCCCGAGCGTACGCGTCAGCTCTACGGTCGCGTCCTCCCGATCCACCTCGAGCGCGCCGGTTTGCGCCGGGACGCGCTGGTGGACTGAGCCGCAAATGCGAACACGCCAATAGGGCGCGCGATCGCCTGCCTACGGCTCCCGAGTTCTGGCCCGATCCTCGTTCGCCACTTCTGGATTCTGCGCGGCGACGCGGTCAATGTTGCTGCCCGGCTCGAGCAAGCCCGGAAGGTGCGGGCCGATGTCCGATCGGCGCCGCGTGCCTGCGCCGTGCGGCGGCCAGACCGCCAGCCTCGAGGCACGCTTCCTCCGCGACTGGAACCGCGCCTCTATCGTTCGTCTCGCTGGTGCGGCTGCAGCGACACCTGCAGGATGAACTCCGCCCCCGGGTTGCGGTTCTGCGCCTGCACGGTGGCGCCCAGTTGGGCGGCCAGAGCAGTGACGACGCGCAGACCCATGCTGCGGCCCCTGTTGATGTCGAAACCGGCGGGAAGGCCGACGCCTTCGTCGCGTACAGTGATCGTTACCGTCTCGGCATCGTTGGTCATGTGGACGCGTATCGGGCCGCCCGCCTTGGGATAGGCGTATTTGCCCGCGTTCATGACCAGTTCGGTGACGATGAGCGCGATCTGCACCGCGCGATCGGTCGCTATGGCGACCGCCTGCGACGCCTCGAACTCTACCGCACAGCGGGAGATCGTTCCCTGCAGGTCTTCGCATAGGCCGCCCAGATACTTCACGAGCTCGATGGATTCGACATCGCCGGTGCGATAGAGGCGCTCGTGCGCGCGGGCGATCGTCGCGATGCGGCTCGCGGCCATTTCCAGGTGGCTGGCCACGGCAAGGTCGTCGGCGCTCCGCGCTTGCAGCGTGAGCATGCTGCGGACGATGGACAGGGAGTTCTTCACGCGATGATTGATCTCGTTCAGCAATATCCTCTGGCGCTCGAGAGCGGCCTTGAGGCTGCGCTCGTGGCGTTGTCGCTCGATGGCCATGCCCAGGATGTTGGCAGCGCCCTGGAGGAAGGCCAGGTCGTGCTCGACGAACTCGCCTTCGGCGCGGCTATCCACTTCGAGCACGCCGTATGGCGAGCCGTCGCCCTGCAGAATCACGTTCATAGCCCGCCGGATGCCGTACTTGACCAGCAGCTCCGGCGTGCGGAAGCGCTCTTCGTTTTCGAGGTGGTTGGAGATCACGGGCTTTCCGGTGCGCAAGGCGAAGCCGGCTGGCGATTCTGCATCGGCCCCGACAGTTGCGACGCCGACGACGCCGTCGCTCCAGCCGACGCCGGCCCGGACAATGAACCGCTTCTCACCCGGAAGATACTCAAGCAACTTGCAGAACTCGGCCTGCAGACCCTCGGCCGTCAGTTCCGCCGTCCGGTTCAGCAGGTCATGGAAAGGCGTGGATTGCAACGCAAGCACACCCAGCTCGGCCAGGATCTCTTGTTGCCGGATGCGCTGGTTGAGGGCGCGAAGCGTGAGGTCGGGAGCGTCCCCGCTCGGATTCGGTTCCACGACGGGAGCCGGCTCGTCGCTCCCACCACTCATTCGAACACCGTTAAAAGCAAGAGCGGGCGGCGCCCGTCGACAGCGTGCCCGGGAGCTTGCCGCTTGCCGGTGCGGAAATCGTGCGCCGGCTCAAGCAAAGCTGGCATGGACACGACCGCAACGAAAGGAACCACCATCGACGCTAACCCCTCGGCTACGACCGTGCGGCGTCTGCAACATCCCAAAGGGGATTCTGTGGATGAGTTCAAAACCTAGTTGGGCCCTGGAGGCACGATTTTCAACGGTATCTTCGCCCTCCGCCTGTAGCCCCTGGCGACCGCGGTGCTATGGCGCGCAGCGGCTGCTCGCTCGCCGGCCGCAACTGAGGATCGAAATGATGGCGCCATGATGGCGCCACGTCGCCGGCAACGACCGCTGTTTGCGATGAGGCGGCGGACGCGATCGCCGAGGGCGTCGGCAGCGAGAGCATCGCGCTCGCGGCTAGGCGTATGAGTGTTGCTCCTCCGCCGCCGCAATACCGGGACTGCTCAGCCGGATCCGCTCGCTTGGCGACCGCGACCTCCTCCATCACCAGCGGCTACAGACAGCGCCGCTGACCGCCGATGGTCGCCGTCCAGACGGTGTGCTTGCGCGCTCCAGGATCGGCCGGCAGGAGACCTTGACAGAAGTCCTAATATGACTTATGTTCATGTTTTGTTCATAACCAGGCAAGAGAGATAACTCTATGATCTTGGCCGAGAATTCCAGCGCTCCGCAGAGCAGGGTCCTGATCAATCGCGGCCGTCTCGTGAACGGCAATCCTCCCGGCGATTTCCTGGCCGCCCCGCGTTGCGGCGCCCGCAGTCGGGCCGGCTGCGCCTGCCGGCAACCCGCGATGCGCAATGGCCGCTGCCGCTTCCACGGCGGCAAGAGCACGGGCGCCCGCACCGCCGAAGGCCGCGCCCGCTGCGCCCGCGCCCGCCGCACCCACGGCTTCTACAGCGCCGAGACCGTCGCCCTCCGCCGCGTGGCCACCACCATGCTCCGCCGCAACCGCGACCTGCTCGCCGCCCTGCGCGGCTCTCCCGCTGGACATGGGGTGCTTCCGCCAAAATCGCGGTCTACTGTAGGGGCGGCCCCCCGTGGCCGCCCTTCGGTCGTGCCGCCGCAGGGGCGCCCACATGGGGGCGCCCCTGCGAGGGCTCCTGAACCGTCGCTTCCCGCTGGACATGGGGTGCTTCGCTCGTTTTTGCGTTTCGCCCGCGCCGCCGCCCGCCGCCTCGGCCTCTGATCGCCCCACCGGAGCCCCCGCCCATGCCCGCCGAACCGCACTTCACGCCCCGCCTGTTCAAGTTCCTGCGCGAGCTCAAGCGCAACAACGAGCGGCCTTGGTTCCAGGCCAACAAGGCCCGCTATGTCGCCGACGTGCAGGAGCCGATGCTGCGCTTCATCGCCGATTTCGCGACCCCGCTCGCCAAGATCAGCAGGCATTTCGACGCCGACCCGCGCCCCTCGGGCGGCTCCATGTTCCGCATCTACCGCGACACCCGCTTCGCCCGCGACAAGTCGCCCTACAAGACGCATGTCGCCGCCCACTTCCGTCACAAGCAGACCAGCGCCGACGTGCATGGCCCCGGCTTCTACTTCCATCTCGATCCCGGCGAATGCTTCATCGGCGGCGGCCTGTGGCTGCCCGAGCCGCCCTCTCTCAAGATGGTCCGCGATTCCATCGCGTACGATCCCAAGGGCTGGGGCAAGGTGCGCCGCGCCGTCGGCGAGATCGAGGGCGAAGGCCTCACGCGCCCGCCCCAGGGCTACGATCCCGCCCACCCCTTCATCGACGACCTCAAGCGCAAGAGCTTCTTCGCCTCCGTCGCCTTCACCGACGCCGAGGTGACCGGCCCCGCCTTCCTCGCCCAGGCCGCCGAAGCCTGCCGCTCCATCCGCCCCCTGATGAAATTCCTAACCGAAGCCGTCGAGCTGGATTGGTAGCAAATTGGTTGGCCCGTCGCTTTGACCGCAGCAGCTCAGCCCTTCTAATCTGACCCATGCCCCGCGACCCCCGCTACGACATCCTGTTCGAGCCGGTGAGGATCGGTCCGAAGACGGCGAAGAACCGCTTCTACCAGGTGCCGCACTGCTCCGGCATGGGCTGGGCCTGGCCGCAAACGCTGGCCGCCATGCGCGGCATGAAGGCGGAAGGCGGTTGGGCCGTCGTCAACACCGAATACTGCTCCATCCACCCGTCGTCCGAGGACACGCCCTACCCCTACTGCCGCCTGTGGAGCGACGCCGACATCCGCGACCACCGCCTCATGACCGATGCCGTGCACGCGCACGGCGCGCTCGCCGGCGTCGAGCTCTGGCACGGCGGCTCCCACACCCACAACCGCTACAGCCGCGAGGGCCTGATCGCGCCCGGGCACACGCCCGGCTATTCCTACGATCCCGTGCAGGCGCGCCCGATGGACAAGGCCGACATCAGGAACCTGCGCCGCTGGCAGGCCGACGCCGCCCGGCGCGCGGTGCAGGCCGGCTTCGACATCGTCTATGTATATGCCGGCCACGGCTACCTGCCCGCCCAGTTCCTGTCGCGCCGCCTCAACCAGCGCAGCGACGAATATGGCGGTCCCATCGAGAACCGCGCCCGCCTGCTGAAGGAGATGATCCAGGACACCCGCGAGGCCATCGGCCCGGACACCGCGCTCGCCGTCCGCCTCATGGTCGACGAGTTCCAGGGACCCGAAGGCATCACATCCGAGCGCGAAGGCCGCGAGGTGCTGGAGCTGCTGGGCGAACTACCGGACCTGTGGGACGTCCAGCTCGGCCACTACGACGTCGACGCCCGCCCCTCGCGCTTCGCCAAGGAGGGCGCCCAGGAACCCTACGTCGCCTTCGTCAAGAAAATCACGACCAAGCCAGTGGTCGGCGTCGGCCGCTTCACCTCGCCCGACACCATGGTATCCCAGATCAAGCGCGGCATCCTTGACATGATCGGCGCCGCCCGCCCCTCGATCGCCGATCCCTTCCTGCCGAAGAAGATCGAGGCGGGCCGCCCCGACGACATCCGCGAGTGCATCGGCTGCAACGTCTGCGTCGCCTCCAACGGCAACGGCGTGCCCCTGCGCTGCACCCAGAACCCCACCATGGGCGAAGAGTGGCGGCGCGGCTGGCACCCCGAGATCATCGCCCCCAAGGCCTCCGACGACACCGTGCTCATCGTCGGCGCCGGCCCTGCCGGCCTCGAATGCGCCCGCGCCCTCGGCCAGCGCGGCTACAGCGTGCATCTCGCCGAAGCCACCAAGGACCTCGGCGGCCGCGTGCTCCAGGAGTCGAAGCTCCCCGGCCTCACCGAATGGATCCGCGTGCGCGACCACCGCGTCGGCCAGATCGAGCGCATGCCCAACGTCAGCATCTACCGCGACAGCCGCCTCACCGCCGCCGACGTGCAGGAGTTCGGGGCAACGCATGTCGTGCTCGCCACCGGTGCCCGCTGGCGCAAGGACGGCATCGGCCGCACCCATCTGCGGCCCATCCCCGGCAGCGATCGGGCCAACGTCTTCACGCCCGACGACGTGTTCGCCGGCGCCGTTATCCCCGGCCCGGTCATCGTCTTCGACGACGACCACAGCTACATGGGCGGCGTGATCGCGGAGGAGCTGCGCCGGCGCGGCCTCGACGTCACGCTGGTGACGCCGGCCGGCGTGGTCTCGGCTTGGACCGAGGCCGGTCAGGAGCAGCATTTCATCCAGGCGCGCGTCCTCGAAGCCGGCATCGAGGTGATCGTCGGCCACAGCTTGGCCAGCGTTGGCGACAAGGAGATGGAACTCGCCTGCGCCTACACCGATCGCCGTCGCGCGCTACCTGCGCGCGCGGCCATCATGGTCACGTCGCGCCTGCCCGACACGGAGCTATACGACGCGCTGGTTGCCGAAGGCGTGAAGTCCGTCACCCGCATCGGCGACTGCCTCAACCCCGGCCTCATCGCCGCCGCCGTCCATGGCGGCCACCGCTACGCGCGCGAACTCGACGCAGCGCCCGCCGCCGATCTGCCGTTCCGCGTCGAGAATATCGCCCATCAAGCCGGGACAGCCTGATGCCCCGCGACCCCCGCTACGATATCCTGTTCGAGCCGGTGAAGATCGGCCCGAAGACTGCCAAGAATCGATTCTACCAGGTACCGCACTGCACCGGCATGGGCTCGGGCTATCCGCATACCCTCGCCGCCATGCGCGGCATGAAGGCGGCGGGCGGCTGGGCGGTGGTGAACACCGAGTATTGCTCCATCCATCCGACCTCCGACGACACGCCCTTCGCCCACTGCCGCCTCTGGAACGACGACGACATCCGCGACCTCGCCCTGATGACCGAGGCCGTGCACGAACATGGCGCGCTCGCCGGCTGCGAGCTCTGGCATGGCGGCCGCGTCACCATGAACCGGTACAGCCGCCAGGGCCTGCTGGCGCCGCGCGAGCTGGCTTCGGCCTTCGTCGAGCCGGCG
>DATIXH010000380.1:0-19936 GCA_035518775.1 Candidatus Acidiferrum sp. | reverse complement strand
GATCGCCAGGCCCTGGAAGATCGGGTCGGTGAGGATGGTCGCCGCGCCGATCATCGCCGACAACGCTGTGAGCAGGATCGGCTTGAAGCGGATTGCACCCGCCGCCAACACCACCTCCCGCAGCGTCAGTCCGGACCCTGGCATGTGGCGGATGAAATCGACCAGCAGGATCGAGTTGCGCACGATGATGCCGGCCAGCGCGATGAAGCCGATCATCGACGTGGCCGTGAAGGGCGCCCCGAAGGCCCAGTGTCCCAGCACGATGCCGATGAGCGTGAGCGGCACCGGGATGAGGATGAGCAGCGGCAGCTTGAAGCTGCGGAACTGCGCGACCACCAGCAGGTAGATCCCGAGCAGGGCGGCCGCGAACGCCGCCCCCATATCGCGGAAGGTCACGTAGGTGATCTCCCACTCGCCGTCCCAGAGGAAGCTCACGCGCGATTCGTCGTCGGGCTGGAGGTGCAGGGCGAAATGCGGCGGCCCGCCGGCGCCCCAGTCCTGATGGCGGACTGCGTCGGCGACCGCCAGCATGCCGTAGATCGGCGCCTCGAAGCGACCCGCCAGCTCGGCCTGCACCATCTCGGCATCGCGCCCGTCGCGCCGGAAGATCGGATAGGAGGCCTGCTCGTGCTGCAGCGTCACCAGGTTGCCCAGCTCGACGACGCGCGGCTGGCCGCCGGCCGGCCCCGGCGCCGGCACGGGCGTCGACAGCAGCCGCTCGGAGAGGAACAGCGCGTCCTTGGGCAGCCGGATCGTGATCTCGATCGGGCTCGTTCCTTCGCCGCGATGGGAATAGCCGACGCTGACGCCGCCGAGGAGTGTCGCGATCGTATCGTACACCGCCTGCTCCTCGACGCCGTAGAATTCCAGGCTCTCATGGTCGATGGCGAAGCGTAGCCGCTGCTCCGGCTTGTGGATGGTGTCGTCGACGTCGACCACGAAGTCGACCTGCTCGAATGCCTGCCTGAGGTTCGCCGTTGCCCGGCGGCGCGCGTCCGCGTCGGGGCCGTAGACCTCGGCCAGCAGGGTGGCGAGCACCGGCGGTCCCGGCGGCACCTCGACCACGCGGATCGCGGTGCCTGGCGGTCGCGCCAGGTCGGCGAGGCGCCGCCTGATGTCAAGCGCAATGGCGTGGCTGGAGCGCTCGCGCGCCGCCTTCGGCACGAGGTTGATCTGAAGATCGCCCTGCTCGGGCCGCTGGCGCAGATAGGAGTGCCGCACGAGTCCGTTGAAGTTGAACGGCGCCGCCGTGCCGGCATAGGCCTGGACGCTCGTGAGCTCCGCGAGATCGGCGAGGCGGTCGGCGGCCGCCATGAGCAGGCGCTCGGTGTCCTCCAGGCTGCTGCCCCGCGGCAGGTCGACGACCACCTGCACTTCCGGTTTGTTGTCGAACGGCAGCAGCTTCACCGCCACGTCCTTCGTGTAGAAGAGGGCGCAGGCCGCCACGGTCGCCAGTCCGACGCCGATGAGGAAGGCCCAGGAGCGGCGGCGCCCTGTGAGCAGCGGCACGGCAATCCGCCGATAGAACCGGCCGAACCTCCCGCCGCCGAGCTCGTCGTGGCCGGTTGTCCCCGCCGAGCGCCGGCGCAGCTTGATCATCAGCCACGGCGTGACGACGACGGCGACGAAGAACGAGAACAGCATGGCCGCCGAGGCGTTGGCCGGGATCGGGCTCATATAGGGGCCCATGAGTCCGGACACGAACATCATCGGCAGCAGCGCTGCGACCACCGTCAGAGTCGCGACGATCGTGGGATTGCCGACCTCGGCCACGGCGTCGATCGCCGCCTGCAGGCGGCTGCGGCCATCGCCCATCGACCAGTGGCGATCGATGTTCTCGACCACGACGATGGCGTCGTCGACGAGGATGCCGATCGAGAAAATCAGCGCGAACAGGCTCACCCGATTGATCGTGTAGCCCATCAGCCAGGAGGCGAACATGGTGAGAAGGATCGTCGTGGGAATGACGACGAACACGACCGCGCCCTCGCGCCAGCCGATCGCGAGCGTGATCAGAACCACGATCGAGACCGTCGCAAGCGCCAGGTGAAACAGCAGCTCGTTCACCTTCTCGTTGGCGGTGGCGCCATAGTCGCGCGTCACCGTGACGGCGACACCTTCGGGGACGATGCGGCCGCGGACCAGCTGGAGCCGGTCGAGGATCGCCTGGCCGATCGCGACGGCGTTGGCCCCGCTGCGCTTGGCGAGGGCTAGGCTGACGGCCGGCAGGCGCTCGAACTTGCCGTCGGCGGTCTTCACGAGATGCCATGCGCGGTGCTCGTCCGGCCGCCCGCCCACCACCACCGTCGCCACGTCCTTCACATAGACCGGCCGGCCATCCCGTGTCGTGATCAGCAGCAGGCCGATATCGGGAACGCCCTGCAACGTCTGTCCGGCGACGACCGGCAGGTTGCTGTCCTGTGCGCGCAGTGCCCCGACGATCAGCGAGCTGTTGGCGTGCTGGACCTTGTCGACCAGCTGGTTCAGCGTCACGCCATAGAGCGCCAGCCGCTCCGGATCCGGCTCGACGCGAATCTGGTCCGGGCGCCCGCCGACGATATAGGAGAGGCCGAGGTCCGGGACCTTCGACAGCTCGTGCTGCAGCTTCTCCGTGATGTCGGACAGCGCGTTGTCGTTCCAACGCGCCAGCGCCGCCGCGCTCTGCCCCGGCTGCGGCGACAGGGTCAGGACCACGACGGCCACGTCGTTGATCCCGCGGCCGACGATCAGCGGTTCAGGGATGCCGATGGGGATGCGGTCCATGTTGGCGCGGATCTTCGCGTGCACGCGCAGGATGGCGGCGTCGGCGTCGGTGCCGACGAAGAAGCGCGCGGTCACGATCACATGATCGTCTTCGGTCTGCGAATAGACGTGTTCGACGCCGTCGATGGCCTTGACGATCGTCTCCAGCGGCTTGGTGACGAGCTCCGCCGCGTCCACCGCCTTGAGCCCGCGGGCCTCGACGTGGATGTCGACCATGGGCACGCTGATCTGCGGCTCCTCCTCGCGCGACAGCGAGACGAGCGCCAACGCGCCGATCGCCAGCGACGCCAGCAGGAGCAGGGGTGTCAGCGGCGAGTCGATGAAGAAGCGGGTAAGGACGCCGGCGATGCCGAGCTTCACGGCGCGGGCTCCGCGGGCAGCAGGACGTCGCCGGGCCTCAGGCCGGAGAGGATCTCGATGCCGTCCTCCGTGGGCAGGCCGGCCTGCACGACGGTCTCGCCGACGTCCTTGACCCGGACGTAGGAGATGCCGAAGCGCTTGTAGACATAGGCGGCGGGCACGACGATCGCCGGCCGCGTGCCCGTCGAGACGAACACGCGCGTGCGCTCGCCCACGAAGAAGTCGCCGAGGCCGGCGACGTCGACGTCGGCGACGACCCGGCCCTGGTCGAGCTCCGGATAGACAAGCCGCACGCGGCCTTCCACGAGCTTCTCGGGCGCCGCCTCGAGCCCGTGGGCGCCGACCAGCACGCGGTCGCCCGCGTGGATGAAGCGGGCATGCCGCTCGGGTACGCGCATGCGGAGAACGTAGGCGTCGGCCGCGATGGTGGCGACGGTGTCGCCGGGCATGACGACCGTGCCGTTGACGACCTGCACCGTCAGCACCCGCCCGTTGGCGGGCGCCAATACGTCGCCTTCCTTCAGTTGTTCGGCGACGACGGCGCGTTCCGCGGTCTTGGCCGCGACGTTCGCCTTGACGACATTGAGCGCCGTCTGCGCCTCGTCGACGCGGGACTGGGTCGCCGCCCCCGTCGTCATCAGCTTTTGCATCCGGGCCAGGTCGAGCTCGTTGAAAGTCTGTTGGGCGTGCAGCGATTCTATTTCGGCGTCGAGCGCCGCCAGTTGCAGCGGGAGCTTTGGATCGACCACCTGGGCCAGCCGCTGCCCGACCTCGATCCGGCTGCCCTCCTGGACGGCGAGTTCGCCGATCGTGCCGCCGATGCGCGTGCGCGCCGGCGTCAGATGCAGGCTCTCGACCGTCGCGAACACCGCCTTCAGATCGGGAATCTCGCGGCCGGCCACCCGGAATTCCGCTGCGGCCGCCGGCATTGCCGTGAGGGCAAGCAGGATCGCCGCCAGTGCCCGGAGCGTTCGCCAGCACTTCCTGCAGATCCGAGGGGGCTTGTCCGCGGTTCCCGCGCCAGAGCGGAGCGTCATGTCTGCAGGGTCCTTTGCTTCCGACTTTTCGATCAGGGCGTCTTGACTTATATATGAGTGAAAGCTAAATTAGCAACTATGGATATAAAGATTTCGCGCGCGGCGGCCAGGTTGGCGGCGAAACGGCTGAAGGCCATGAGCAACGAGCACCGCTTGCTCATCCTCTGCCAGCTGCTCGGCGGCGAGCGGCGGGTTGCCGAATTGGAGCGGCTCACGGGGCTCGGGCAATCGGCGCTCTCCCAGCACTTGGCGAAGCTGCGCGCCTCCAAGCTCGTGAGAACGCGCCGCAGGTCGCAGAGTATTTTGTATTCGCTCGCCGGCGATGACTTGGATCAAGTCATCGGCGCTCTGCATCGGCTCTTCTGCAAACCAGGTGCTGCTCATCCAGCGGCCGCGGCGAGTCGCGGCGCGCCAACGGGAGGTCCCACCCCATGAAACACATCGTCATTCTCGGCGCCGGCCTCGGCGGCATGCCGATGGCCTTCGAGCTGCGGTCGCTGCTGAAGCACGATGAGCGGCTCACGGTGATCGCGAAAGGCGGCACCTTCCATTTCACGCCGTCCAATCCATGGGTGGCCGTGAACTGGCGTAAGCGCGTGGACATCGAGGTGCCGATCGCGCCCGTGATGGCGAAGAAGGGGATCAACTTCATATCGGCCGGCGCCAAGCGGCTGCATCCCGACCGCAACGAGATCGAGCTGAACGACGGCCGCACGGTCGGCTACGACTACCTGGTCATCGCGACCGGTCCCGATCTGGCCTTCGACGAGGTGCCGGGCCTGGGGCCGCAGGGCCACACCCGCTCGATCTGTCATGTCGAGCATGCCGAAGCGGCGTCCGCCGCCTGGGAGGAATTCTGCAGGGATCCCGGGCCGGTCGTTGTCGGCGCCGCGCAGGGCGCATCCTGCTTCGGCCCGGCCTACGAGTTCGCGATGATCCTCGATACGGACCTGCGCAAGCGCAAGATCCGCGACCGCGTTCCCATGACCTTCGTGACCTCAGAGCCCTACGTCGGCCATCTCGGCCTCGGCGGCGTCGGCGATACCAAGGGCCTGCTCGAGTCGGCGCTGCGCGAGCGCCACATCAAATGGATCACGAACGCCAAGACCACCAAGGTCGAGGACGGCCGCATGCACGTGACCGAGCTCGACGAGGGTGGCAGGGAGAAACGCACGCACGAGCTGCCGTTCCGCTACGCCATGATGCTGCCGGCGTTCCGCGGCATCCCGGCGGTCGCCGGAATCGAGGGCCTGACCAATCCGCGCGGCTTCATCCTCGTCGACAAGCACCAGCGCAACGCCAAGTTCCCCAACATCTTCGCCGTCGGCGTCTGCATCGCCATCCCGCCGGTCGAGGCGACGCCGGTGCCCACGGGCGTGCCGAAGACCGGCTTCATGATCGAATCCATGATGACGGCGACGGCGCGCAACATCCGCAGCCTGCTCGACGGCAAGGAGGCGACGGAGCGCGCCACCTGGAACGCCGTGTGCCTGGCCGATTTCGGCGACAAGGGTGTCGCCTTCGTCGCCATCCCGGAGATTCCCCCGCGCAACGTCAACTGGTCGAGCCAAGGCAAGTGGGTGCACACCGCCAAGGTCGCCTTCGAGAAATACTTCCTGCGCAAGATCCGCAAGGGAATCAGCGAGCCGGTCTACGAGAAGTATGTCCTGCGGCTCATGGGCATCGAGAAGCTGACCGGCCACGAGCATGAGCCGGACCGCGCTGCCTGAGCCGGTCCGTCACGTCCGCCGATTTTTGAGGAGCAAGCACCATGTCCATCGATCGCGCCGTTCTCGCCTTCGCCGGCACCGTCGTTCTCGTCAGCCTGCTGCTGTCGCAGCTTCACCATCCGGCCTGGCTGTGGCTCACGGCCTTCGTCGGGGCGAACCTGCTGCAGGCCTCCTTCACCGGCTTCTGCCCGCTGGCGAAGATCCTGAAGATCCTGGGGATGAAGCCCGGCGAGGCCTTCCACTGACCGGATCGGGCGCGCTAGCGCCGGCGCGGCGGGCAGTAGATGTCGGCCAGCACCTGCAGCACGCGGGCCGCGTCGGCGCTGGCCAGCCGATAGTAGATGGTCTGCGCGTCGCGTCGCGTCGCGACCAGGCCGTCGGCCCGGAGCTTGCCGAGGTGCTGCGACAGGGCCGATTGCGATAGCCCGATCATCTCCACGAGATCGCCCACCGACAATTCGCCCTCGGTCAGCTTGCAGAGGATCATCAGCCGATGCTCGTTGGCGAGCGCCTTGAGGAGCTGCGCCGCCGCCGCGGCCTTGGCCTCGAAGCGGGGAAGATCGAGTTGCAGGGAGTGAGCCATGGATTCTTCTCGCAGCACACCTAAATTAGGGATAGCTCATATATAGGCGATCGGGTCGGTCGCGGAAAAGAGGAGGATTTGCCATGGCCGAGTCCGTACACGTCGTCTGCCCCGCCTGCGGCGCGATCAATCGCCTGCCGCGGGAGCGGCTGGCCGACGGCGGCAAGTGCGGGAAGTGCCACGACCGGCTGTTCGACGGCCATCCCGTGGCGATGGACGAGGCCGGCTTCCGCCGCCATGTCGAGAGCAACGACCTGCCCGTCCTGATCGATTTCTGGGCTCCCTGGTGCGGCCCCTGCCGGATGATGGCCCCCAAGTTCGAGGAGGCCGCCAAGCGGCTCGAGCCGCAGGTCCGCCTCGGCAAGGTCAATACCGAGGAGGCGCCGGCGCTGGCCTCGGCCCTCGGCATCCAGAGCATCCCGACCCTGGCCCTCTTCCGCGGCGGCCGCGAGGTCGCGCGCATCTCCGGCGCCATGGACGCCGCCCGTATCGCCCAATGGGTGGCGCCGCACCTTTGATACTTGGCGCCCTGCCCTTGAAAAGCAAAACGGCCCCGGCGTCGCCGCCGGGGCCGTTTCTCGTTCCGTTGAGCGGTGTTATGCCGCCTTCAGGTTCGTGGCTGCGGCCTTGCCGCGCTCGGTCGTGATCTCGTAGCTGACCTTCTGACCCTCGACGAGCTGGCCGAGGCCCGCGCGCTCGACGGCGCTGATGTGTACGAACACGTCCTTCGAACCGTCCGACGGCACGATGAAGCCGAAGCCCTTGGCGGCGTTGAACCACTTAACAGTACCAGTAGCCATAGTGTCTCCTTAGCGATGCACGGTGTGTGCGTAGTTGGTCACGCGACGATCGCGCGACCCGGTACAACCAGAACTTTTGGGGTGTCTTGAAAGGCCCCTCTTCAGGGAGCGTAACAGCCAAGGCAGGCCAAAGCATCGATTGCGGGCGCGACTAAACGCGATCGAGTGGCCCTTGTCAAACGATTTCAACGCGCTCGCCTGCGACCCTAACGGAACATTTGCCGGTGCTGGCGCTTTAAGCTTTAGTAACCATATTGGGGGGATCGCCTAGGATTCCTCACCGAAAAGAATAAGGGGGCATTGCCATGGCATCGTCCGTGGGCTTTCACGAAAATGAAGCAGTTCTCGCGCCGGAGACCAAGGACCGCCACCGCGCCCTCGCGTCGCTGCAGGAGGAGCTGGAGGCGATCGACTGGTACGATCAGCGCGTCGATGCCGCCGGCGATCCCGAGCTGAAGGCCATCCTCGCCCACAACCGCGACGAAGAGCGCGAGCACGCCATGATGGTGCTGGAATGGCTGCGCCGGAAGGCGCCGGGCTTCGACGAGCAGATGCGAACCTACCTGTTCAAGGAGGGCCCGATCCTCGGCCTTGAAGCGGCGGCCACCGACGGCGAAGGCCAGGGCGCGCCGGCCGGCGGCGGCGACGGCTCCCTCGGCATCGGCAGCCTGCGCTAGGGGGCTACGCTATGAACGACCTCTATCGCAAGCTTGCCCCCGTTTCCGACGCCGCCTGGAAGGAGATCGATGCCGAGGCGACCCGCACGCTGAAGGGTACCCTGGCCGCGCGCCGCCTCGTCGACTTCAAGGGCCCGCTGGGCTGGGCCCATTCGGCGGAGAATCTCGGCCGTACCGAGATGCTGCGCGACCGGCCCGGGCCCGGTATCGAGGCCCGCCTGCGGCAGGTGCAGCCGCTGGTCGAACTGCGCGTGCCGTTCGAGTTGTCGCGCGCCGAACTGGAGGCCGTGGACCGCGGTTCGAAGGATCCCGACCTCGACGCCGTGCGCAAGGCGGCCTACGACATCGCCATCGCGGAGGATAGGGTGGTATTCCACGGCTATCCGGCGGCGCACGTTGCCGGCGTCGTGCCCAGCGCCGAGCAGGCAACGCTCACCCTCACCGACGACTACTTCCAGTATCACAACGTGGTTGCCGAGGCCGTCGACCGCCTGACCACCACCGGCATCGCCGGTCCCTATGCCATCGCCCTCGGACCCCGCTGCTACGCCGGCCTCACCAAGACCATGTCGCCCGCCGGCTTCCCGCTGCTCGAATATGTGAAGCGGCTGCTCGACGGCCCCATCGTCTCGGCGCCCGGCGTCAACGGTGCGGTGGTGCTGAGCCAGCGCGGCGGCGATTTCGAGTTGGTGGTCGGCCAGGACTTCTCGATCGGCTATCTCGATCACACCGCGACCACCGTCCACCTCTACATCCAGGAGAGCCTGACCTTCCGCGTCCTCACCGCCGCCGCCGCCGTGCCGCTGGTCTACGGCGAGGCGAAGGGGAAGAAGCGCTAGGCGCTACCAAGTTCGCAGCAGCGATGCGTCCGGGCTCGAGCCGGCCCTGATTGTGCCGACCGCTGTCGTTGCGGTCTGCAGCGTCGCGTTGGCCGGATCACGGCTGGTGCTGAAATCGAACTCGAAGTACAGGTAGCGGAACAGCCCCTTGGGCTGCCAGAACGTCGGCTGCGTCGTGGTGGAGGGCAGGGCGCCGGCGCCGGTAGCCGGATTGGCGACGACGAAATCGGATGGTAAGGCGTCGTCATAGAATCCCGCCGACGCCTGCATGGTACGCGAACCCACTTGGCCCGCGGCGAAGGTGCGGAAAAAGATATCGTTGACCGGGGTCGAGAAGATGGGTCCAGGCGGCGGCCGGCCGCCCTGGGAGGTTATGAACTCGGCGATCGTCTGGCGGGCCGACGCGGCGGTGATCTCCGACTGCCCGGCGCTCACCGGCCAAGCCTCCCAATAGTGGTTACCGCCGGTGGCGTGGGTGCCGCTGGAGGTCGTGCCGGTCTCCTCCATCAGCACTTCCTGGATGATGTAGCCGGCGTTCGTCGCCGGAACGGGAAGGCGGAACAGGACCGCCCACAGATAGCCGCCAGGAAACTTCATCGGCCCGAATTGCGGCGAAGTCTGGATTACCGGATATTGTCTGAACGCCATCGCTTACCCCCGCAAAGCCAACTCTAGCAGGAGCGGGGTGCTGCTGCCTATGATTGCCGTCACATCGTCCGAGCGGCCGTCCACTTCATGCCGAGGTGCCTCATGAACGACCGACCCTCTGCTCCGTCTGCCACCCCGGCATCATCCGCCCTCATCCAGCACGAGATCCTGCCGCGCACGCGCGATCTCGGCGACGGCTTCGCCGTCGGCCGCGTGCTGCCGGCGGCGGAGCGGCGCATGGTCGGGCCCTTCGTCTTCTTCGATCAGTTCGGCCCGGTCGAGTTTGCCGCCGGCCGCGGCCTCGACGTGCGGCCGCACCCGCATATCGGCCTCGCCACCGTCACCTATCTGTTCGCGGGCGGGATCGTGCATCGCGACAGCCTGGGCTTCGAGCAGCCGATCGCGCCCGGCGACGTCAACTGGATGACGGCCGGCCGCGGCATCGTCCACTCCGAGCGCACCGACGCCGCCAGTCGCGCGAAGCCGCAGCGCCTGGAGGGCATCCAGATCTGGGTCGCCCTGCCGACGCAGCACGAGGAGACCGCGCCGGCCTTCCGCCACTATCCCGCCGCCACGCTGCCGCTGATCGAAGGCGAGGGCAAATCCCTGCGCGTCGTCGCCGGCGCGCTCCTCGGCCAGCGCTCGCCCGTGCAGACGCTGTCGGAGCTGTTCTACGCCGCCGCCACTCTGGCCCCCGGCGCATCCCTGCCGCTGGATGCGGGTCACGAGGAACGGGCGGCGTATTTGCTGGCGGGAGCGGTGGAGGTCGACGGCCGCGTCTTCGCGCCCGGCCGCCTGCTGGTGTTTACTCCCGGGCGCGCGGTCACCCTGCGCGCAACCGCCGCCGCGCGGCTGCTGCTGCTCGGCGGCGCGCCGCTCGACGGTCCCCGTCACGTCTGGTGGAACTTCGTCTCCAGCCGGAAGGAGCGCATCGAGCAGGCGAAAGACGACTGGCAGCAGGGCCGCTTCGCCGGTGTCCCCGGCGAGACGGAATTCATTCCGCTGCCGGCGTAGGCGTCGGTCCGCCCGCGGCCAGCAGCGGCCGGCGCGCAATGAAGGCGCCGACGGCGCAGGCCAGCCAGCCCGCGATGATCACCCACAGCAGCGGCCCGGCGCCGCTGTCGGCGACGTCGTCGGCGCGCAGCCAGAACACGTCGGCGATGTCCTTCACCGACCAAATGGCGGCGCACACCACGATGATCAGCGATTCCCGCCGCAGGTTGGCGAGGTAGCGGGCGGCGTCGCCCTTGAACTTCGGCGGCGGCTCGCCGCGGAGCGCGCGCCGCACGCGGCCGGGCAGGGTGCAGCTATAGGCCGCGATGGCGATGAAGGCGATGATCTCCAGCATCGAAGCTCCCCGTTCTTCGTCGAGCGATGCCGCAGACTAGCGCCGCCGCCGCCCCCGATCTGTGACCGCCGTCACGGCCCTAGAGCTTCTCCACCGCGCAGCCGGCCTTGGCGAGCGCGTCGTGATTGTGCGCCAGGGCCGCCTGGAACAGCGCCGCGCCGCGTACGCCCTCGGCCTGGAATTCGGCTTGGCCCTCCTGGCAGCGGCCGAGGGCCAGCAGCGTCAGGCCGCGGTAGAAGTGCGCGGGCGCCAGCGCCGGCATTCGCTTCACCGCCTCGTCGAGATCCGCGAGCGCCGGCCGGTAGGCGCCCTGCGCGAAGCGCAGCTTGCCGCGCGCCACGTAGCTGGCCGCCATGGCCGGCGCCGTCTGGATCGTGACCGACAGCGAGTTCGTGCCCTGCTGCGGCGGCCCCTTGCGGCTCTGCACCTGGACGTGCTCGCTCTTCAGCGTCTCCGTCAGCACGCCAGGGTCGTGGGCGAGGGCGCGGTCGAGGTCGGCGAGGGCGGCGGTGGCATCGCCGCTCTCGGCCAGGGCCGCGCCGCGCCCGGCGATCGCCGGCCAGAACCCGGAGTTGAAGGTCAGGGCCTTGTTGTAGTCGGCCAGGGCCTGGGCATAGTCGCCGCCGGCGGCGCGCATGTTGGCGCGCTCGGTATAGATGTAGGGCGAGTGGTCGAACCCCTTGGCGATGGCCTGGGAGAAGTCGTCGGCCGACTTCTTGAACTCACCCGTCCGCTCCAGGATCTGCGCGCGCACGAGATAGGCGAGCGCATAGTCCGGGTCGTCGGCGAGCACCTCGTCGATGGTCTTCAGGGCTTCGGGGACGTGCCCCATCAGGGCGTTCATCTGCGCGAAGACGAGCTGGTTGTCGGTGTCCTCGTCAGCCGCCGCCGGCAGCGCCGCGCCGCCCAGCGTCAGCGTGATCGCAAGCATGCCCAGGATCCGTCGCATGATGCCACCCCCGCTCGATCTGCAATGCCGCAGCCTAGCACAGGATAGGCGAAGCGCGTCCTGTCCTCTGTGACCGCGATCACGCCCCTCAGGCGAAAGCGGTATCGGTGCGCGCGGCCGCGGCGGCGATGCGCTGGAGCCCGCGCTCGGCCAGCTCGGGATGGTCGGCGACCAGGCGCGCCGCCGCCAGCTGCATGGCGCGGGCATTGTCGGCGGCGGTGGGGGCCGGCGGATACTGCGCCGCCAGCGCGGCCGGCACCGGCGGCGGCGCGGCCAGCGCCGGAGCCGGCGGCGTCGCCGCGCGCGGCGCGCCGCGCGTCAGCACCGCCGCGAGCGGCGACAGGAACGGCTGGCGCCGCGCCACCGCGTCGGAATAGGGCTGTCCGCCCGCGAACTTGTCGGCCAGCAGCTGCAGGATCGAGGTGTGGTCGAGCGGCCGCGCATGCACCGTGCCCGGCTCGACCAGCGGCGACACCACCAGCCCCGGCACGCGCACGCCGCTGCTCGCGAGCCGCACCAGGAACCCGGCCGTGGTCTTCACGTCCGTCACGATCGGCAGCGGCGGCACGTGGTCGTAGAACCCGCCATGCTCGTCGTAGGTGATGATCAGCATCGTGCGCTGCCAGCGCGCCGGGTTGGCGATGAGCGCCGCGTAGAGGTCGCGCACCAGGATCTGGCCGCGGCTGATGGCGGTCGGCGGATGGTCGTCGTTGGGCGAGTCGTGCGGCCCGTCGCTGTATTCGGGCTCGATGAAGATCACCGACGGCGGCGGCGCCGCCGCCTGCCAGTCGGCGGCGAAGCTCTTCAGCCGCCGGAAGCGGCCGCCGGTGCCGATCGACAGCGAGGTCGCGATCTCGCCGATCCAGCGCGGCATCAGCGTGAAGAACGGGAAGTAGTCGCCGCTCTGATAGACGCACCAGCGCACGCGGTGCTGCGTCAGCCAGTCATAGACCAGCGGCTGGTCCGGCAGCAGCACCGACGCGTTGTCGACCAGCGGCGTGGTGCCGCTCATGGCCATCAGCTTGTTCGGCTGCGTGCCCGCCGGCAGCGCCGCGAACCAGTGGTCGCAGACCGCATAGTTGCGCGCCAGGAAGTCGTACATCGGCACCTCGGCCGCGCCGTAGTGGCCCATGACCAGACTGGGGTCGTCCGGCTTGGGATTGCCGGTGGCATAGACCTTCACGAAGCCGTCCATCGGCGGCGTCTGCCCGGCCGGCACGCGCCCGATCTGGTCGGCGATCGCGCGGCTGCCGTGCGGCGGATCGACGAACGACATCCGGCTGATGGCGTGCGGCGGATAGGAATTGCCGTTCCAGCTGTTGGCGTGCTGCGCCAGCCAGGCCGGATCGTCGCGGATGCCCTCGACCGGCAGCCCGCCCGCCCCCTTGCTCAAATAGCCCAGCACGTGATCGAAGGAGCGGTTCTCCAGGATCAGGATGACGATGGTGTCGACGAGATCGAGATTGCCGGCCATGGGAGTCTCCTCTGCGTCTCTGTCGTCTGCTCTGCTGTGGCGCGGATACGAGGGTACGAATTGTCACCGCCCGGCGCCGCGCGACAAAACGGCGCTGCGCCCCGCGTTATCGCACCGCCGGCCCGCCGCAGGCGTGAGCGGCCTCACAGCGGCGCCGCATCCGCCCATGATATCCCGCCGCCACGGCTCACGGCACCCGAGGTTCCCATGGCGGCGAAGGTCCTGGCGCTCACCAATTTTTCCGGCGTGCCCTTCCGCGAGAAGGTCGAGGCCATCATCCGCAAGGCCTTCAAGCCGCTGGTCGACTCCGGCGACCTCGCGATCGACGCCGGCGGCGCGCCCGGCACCACGCCCGACTTCGCGCTCGACTTCAATCCCAAATACGAGTGGAACGACTTCGATCGCCGCGGCTGCCTGTACAAGCCGCTCTACTACGGCGTGACAGGCGAGGTGCTGCTGGAGGCGATCGAGCGCAAGAATTTCTGCGCCAACGTCGCGCGCTGCGAGACCTGCCAGCGCGTCTTCCGCGCCTCCGCCGACGAGCAGGGCAAGATGATCGGCGTCACCGCGATCCACGAGATCGGCCATCTCCTCGGCCTCATCGACGCCGCCACCTTCGCCGGCGCCAACGGCGAGGGCCACAGCGGCGATCCCGCCAACGGCATGTTCGCCATCAACCGCCACAAGGACTACAACCCCGTGGAGGAGGGCGGCCCGCGCACGAAGAAGTACACGATCGTCAGCGGCGACACGCTCTCCGGCATCGCGCAGCGCATCGGCTTCTGGCCGGCCGGCACCACCGGCTGGAAGTTCCTCTACGACCTCAAGGGC
This sequence comes from Candidatus Acidiferrum sp., assembly GCA_035518775.1. Lineage (GTDB taxonomy): Bacteria > Pseudomonadota > Alphaproteobacteria > Dongiales > Dongiaceae > JBGPEQ01. The sequence goes on along the minus strand of DATIXH010000380.1, from coordinate 5,897 downwards.
AAGGACGGCAAGCGCAACCGCGACCTCCTGCGCGGCAAGAGCCCGCACAAGATCTGGCCGGGCGAGGAGATCTGGGTGCCCGATCCCGACGCCTGGACCACCTTCATCCGCACCGCCTTCCTGCAGGACAAGAGCTTCACCGACGAGCAGATCGCGACCATGCGCAAGCAGCTCAAGTCCGGCGGCAGCATCATCCAGACCACGCCCGTTCCCGCCACGCCCTGAGGCATCAGCGGGTCGCCCGCGGTTACATTTCCTTACAATCGGAGTCGCGGGCGACACATCGTCGCCGCCTTCGCGCTGTACACCGGCGGCGACTTCTCGCGGGGCCTGTGTCTTGGGGGGCAGGAGCGGCCGGCCGGCGTTTCGCAGCCAGCGGAACCCGGCCGGTCCTCTTTTGTCGCGCCTGCGAAGGGGAGAAGGCGCGGCGCGCCCAATGCGCGGGGTTGCGTCGGGGGACGCCTGCGTGCGGGGGCAAGTAGGCGTCGAATGAGCGCGCCGCACGAGATCAACGGCGCGCCCGCCCGAATGTTCCGAACGCGCCCGCTCGATTTCCACCCATTGTTTCGCGGTGCGAGCGCTGCAAGGCCGCAAATCCGGACCGCGGCAGAAAAAAGCGCGTTCCCCGAACGGCTCGCACAAACCGGCGCGCCGCCCTATCATCGCGGTCCGTCGTTCACCCGCCCCCAGGATCCGCCCAGGACCGCCCATGCCCGTCATCCCCCGTCTCGCCGAGCTGCAGCCGGAGCTCGCGCGCATCCGCCGCGACATCCACGCCCACCCCGAGCTCGGCTTCGAGGAGAACCGCACCGCCGATCTCGTCGCCGCCAAGCTGGCCGAGTTCGGCTGCGAGGTGCATCGCGGCCTCGCCAGGACCGGAGTCGTCGGCACCATCCGCCGCGGCAACGCGCCCGGGAGCATAGGACTTCGCGCCGACATGGACGCCCTGCCGATCCAGGAGCGCAACGGCTTCGCCCACCGCTCCACCCACGAGGGCAAGATGCACGCCTGCGGCCATGATGGCCACACCACCATGCTGCTGGGCGCCGCCAAGTACTTGGCCGAGACCCGCAACTTCGAGGGCGCCGTGCATCTTATCTTCCAGCCGGCGGAGGAGGGCGGGGGCGGCGGCCGCGTGATGGTGGAGGAGGGGCTGTTCGACCAGTTCCCCTGCGACGCCGTCTTCGCGCTCCACAACAAGCCCGGCCTGCCGCTCGGCGAGATGGCCACGCGCCCCGGCCCGATGCTGGCCTCCTCCGACAGCTGGGACATCCGCATCGAGGGCCGCGGCAGCCACGCCGCGCATCCGCATCGCGCCGCCGATCCCCTGGTCATCGGCGCCGAGATCGTGCTGGCGCTGCAGACCGTCGTCAGCCGCAACGTCGATCCCGTGGAGTCGGCAGTCGTCACCGTCGGCTTCATGAAGGGCGGCACCACCTACAACGTGATCCCCGATTCTCTTCACATCGGCGGCACCACCCGCAGCTTCCGGCCCGAGGTGCGCGACCTGCTGGAGCGCCGCCTGGGCGAGCTCAGCCGCGGCATCGCCGCCGCCCACGGCGCCACCGCCGCGCTCGACTATCGGCGCCGTTACCCGCCGACGATCAACCACGCCGCCGAGACCGCCTTCGCCGCCGAGGTGGCGGCCGAAATCTGCGGCCCCGATCAGGTGTCGGTCAGCTATCCGCCGGTCATGGGCGCGGAGGATTTCTCCTACATGCTCAACGCCCGCCCCGGCGCCATGCTCTGGGTCGGCAACGGCCCCGGCGAAGGCGGCTGCTACCTCCACAACCCCCACTACGACTTCAACGACGCCGCCCTCCCGATCGGCGCCAGCTTCTTCGCCCGGCTGGCGGAGCGGTTCCTGGCGAAAGCCGAGTAGCCCCGCATGAGCGCGCTGCTCGTCGCCGTCATCATTCTCGTCTGCGTCTTCGGCGGCGCGCTCGCCGGCATGGCGCTGCGCCGCGTCCTGCCCGCTCCCCACCTCAGCGAGGAGTCGAAGGACGTGGTGCGCCTCGCCACCGGCCTGGTCGCGACCATGGCGGCGCTCGTCCTCGGCCTGCTCGTGGCCTCGGCCAAGAGCTCCTACGACACCCAGCGCGACGGCCTCGACGAGATCGCCGCCAACGTCACCCTGCTCGATACCGTGCTGGCGCAGTACGGCCCGCAGGCCCAGGACGTGCGCCAGGGCCTGCGCCGCGTCGTCGCCGGCGCGATGGCGCGGCTGTGGCCGACCGATGGCTCGCAGACGCCCACCCTCGGCGGCCCCGAGACGACGGCCGGCGGCAAGCTGCTGCACGCCGAGATCCTGGCGCTCGTCCCCGCCACCGACGCCCAGCGCGCGCTCCAGGGCCAGGCGCTGCAGATCGGCTCCAACCTGGCGCGCGTGCGCCTGCTGCTGATCGCGCAGCATCAGAGCACGGTGATCTCCGGCGTGTTCCTGGTGATCCTCACCTTCTGGCTGGTCGTGCTGTTCGCCAGCTTCGGCCTGTTCGCGCCGCGCAACGCCACGGTGCTGGCGGCGCTGCTGATCTCCGCCCTCTCGGTCGCCGGCGCGATCTTCCTGATCCTCGAGCTCGACCAGCCCTTCGAAGGCCTGATCCAGATCTCCGACGCCCCCCTCCGCAACGCCTTCGTCGACCTCGGCAAGTAGGGCGGCGCCCGCGGTCGCGCCGAGACGTGGGGCATCGCGGCCACAAATTTGCCCTGTGACCGGCGGTGCCCCCGGCTGCTGCAATCGGCGGCATGAGTGCGCTCGCCGTCGCCGCCATCGTGTTCGCCTGCGTTTTCGGCGGCGCGGTCTTGGGCATGGTGCTGCAGGGCATCCTGCCCGAGCATCACCTGAGCGACCCCTCGCGCGACGTGGTGCGGCTGGGCACGGGCCTGGTCGCGACCATGGCGGCCTTGGTGCTCGGCCTGCTGGTCGCCTCCGCCAAGGGCGCCTACGACGCCCAGAAGAACGGACTCGACGAGATCACCGCCAATCTCACGCTGCTCGACAGCACGCTCGCGCAGTACGGCCCGGAGACGCAGGAGGCCCGCGCCATCCTGCGCAGCACCGTCGGCTTCGCGATCGCGCGGCTGTGGCCGGCGGATGCGTCGCAGGAGTCCACCCTCGGCGCGGCCGAGCCGACGGCCGGCGGCAAGTCCTTCTACGACGAGGTCCTGGCGCTCATGCCGGCGACGGAGACGCAGCGCGCGCTCCAGGCCCAGTCGCTGTTGATCGCGCGCGACCTGGCGCGGGCGCGCCTGCTGCTGATCGCGCAGCAGGAGACCCCGCCGATATCCGGCGTGTTCCTGGTGGTGCTGACGTCCTGGCTGGTGGTGCTCTTCGTCAGCTTCGGCCTGTTCGCGCCGCGCAATACGACGGTGCTGTCCGCGCTGCTGATCTCCGCCTTCTCGGTCTCCGGCGCGATCTTCCTCATCATGGAGCTGGGCGATCCCTTCGCCGGCCTGATCCAGATCTCCAGTGCGCCTTTGCGCAACGCCTTCGTCCATCTGGGGGTGTAGGCCGGACGCATCCGGCCTTTGCGCCTCTCCCCTGTCGCCCTGGCGCGTCCCTCCCGTGTCACCCGACTCGTCTCTCCCATGTCACCCCGACGAAAGTCGGGGTGGGATCGGAGATGTGTGCATCTGATAGCGGCTTTCGCCAGGTAACAACCGACACTCATTGCCGTGGCCGCCATTTGCGTATCCAATCGCATGATACCGGCGAGGGAGCACAGCCATGCGCGATCCCGCCCCAGACTCCGCCGCCGAGGTCAGCCTCAAGTTCCCCTTCGTCGGCATCCCGTCCTCGGCGATTTGGAACAAGCCCGATCCGATGCTGCGCTCTACCTGGCGCGCGAACCACAGGAGCCTTTTGCCCACATCTTGTCGGCAATCACGGAGGCCGCAGCGGGCTGGTCCAGCGCTGCCCGTGATCACATCACCGCGCTGCTTGGCAAGCATCCGGAGATGACTTGCGCGGCTTTTGCCCACGCCCAATTCTATCGCGATCCGGAGCGCCTGCGGCGACTGGTGGCTTGGCTCAAGGACGCGGGCCTGCCGGAGTGATAGCGAAATTCTCGGGTTTCCCGGAGGTCGACTTGTGGTCCCAAAGCGGAACTTGGGGCAGTGAGAGTGGAACCCCAACTGCGAGTTCCGAGTAGAGGGATGCGGTTGCGGACTTGAGGCAGCTCTTCGCTTGCGAAGTCCTGCTAATCCGGCTGATGGCTCGCGTACACAATAAGCCGCCATCGGATTGCGCCCTGGCCTGGGGCATGCTCATGGTGATGCTGCGGCGGGAGCAATTCACCGTGGTTTATTGCAGTCTCTCGGCCGCAGCATACGCAAAGATAGATGCCGGAATAGGGCGCAGCTTGTCCCGGCTGATGATCCTTGTCGAATTCGTCAGAGTTGGAGCACGCGATATAGCGCTGATACTTGTACGATGCCATGGATGCCTCCTGGCCATGTCAAGCAACACCGCGCAGGTGTTCGTTAGCGCCAGCCGATCGTAATGCATCGGTGCCGGAATGGATACCTGCTCAATTGGCGGCGGCACCGCGTACAAGCGTCGGCTCGAATTGGAAGTCCTCGGCGTTTGACCCGGAGCGACAAACCGCCGGGTAGACTCCTCAGCGGACCATTAATACGCTCTCATCTGCCGCGCCAAAGCAGTCGCCACGCTAGCGTGGCTTTCTGCAGGCGCGGTCGCCATGACGCTCAGGACGAGAGCAAGCCACAATGCACGGAGATGCCGGAACCATGAGAAGATCGGCCCAAACGGCGGCACCGCCGGACGCGGCGGCGCGGCGCGGCGCGAAGCCAGTTACGTGCTATTCGGTCAACCAGTTGCCGCCGTTCGATGCCGCTTTCTACAACGCAGCGCGCTCCGAGCTGACGAAAATTCGAGAACTTGTGGTCCCGCCGCGCGATGGGCGGGCGTTCCGCGTGCCAGCGGGACATTTGATGCGCGTCGTGAGTATCGAGGGCCCACAGGTCGGCGATCTCAATCTGTGGCACGAGCATGACCTCTCGGAGCGCTTCTTCAGCGGCAAGACGCGGGCGCTGCACGCGACGCACGTCAGCACCGGCGACCGCCTGTGGAGTAGTCTGCCACATTTCCGCCCGATGGCGACCATCACTCACGATACGTTGGACTGGTACGGATGGGATGAGGACGGCGGAGGTGTCCACGATGTCATCGGCACGCGATGCGATCCCTACACCAACTTGCTGTTGAGGAAAGCTGAGTATCATCACTGCTGCCACTCAAATTTGGTGCGGGCGCTTGCGGCAGAGCTGAGCATGCCGCCGGCGCAAGCAGAGCCCCATGTTCACGACGTGTTGAACGTCTTCATGTGCAGCGGATTTACGCGCGACACACACCAGTACTTCATGAAGGCAAGCCCGGTACGGCCCGGCGATTTCATTGAGTTTTTCGCCGAGATAGATCTGTTGGGCGCATTGTCGACATGTCCCGGGGGCGACTGCGGCGCTAGCCATTCCGATGACACCGCCAATTGCTATCCGCTGAAGGTCGAGATCTATCGTCCACGGGACGGCATACTCGCGGGATGGAGGTCGCCAATCCCCAGCGCGTATTCTCGAAGTCACGGAATGGCGTGAAGCTTGGCAACCATAAGTGGTCGGAAAACCAACAAGATGATCACGGGCGTCTCGAGCGAGTGACTTCCTGGAGTGCAGTCGTCGACGCTAGTCACCATGATTGCTATTGGCGTTTCTGCGACATGCCGACCCACAATAGCAGGGGCCGCTGACGGCCACGAAACGGACGGTGTTGCAATTCTAGGCAAGAGGCTAACCGCCCCTTAACCCCTCTCCCCCAAAATCCCGCTCCTAACCCGTACCAGGAGCGCCGCCTGACCACCCCCATCGCCATCGCCTGCCAG
>DATIXH010000379.1:0-29838 GCA_035518775.1 Candidatus Acidiferrum sp. | reverse complement strand
AACACCGCCAAACCGTCGGCCGGCGCCGCTCCTCCGAAAAAACTCGCCCCCGGCCGGAGGCCGCGGGGCGAGGTCGATTCCGGGATTTGAGACGGTCACGCTTCCGACTCAGGGAAGCGTTTTGCCCTTATAGGTCGCCTCAAAACGGCGCAGGATCGCATCGCCGCGCTGCACGGTTTCGTCCAAGGCCTGCTGCACGCTGGCCTTGTTGGCGAAGATCTCCTGCAGGCCGTTCGACACCTCGCCGCGGATCTGCAGGAAGTTGCCGAGGCGGATGCCGCCCGGACCGGAGCTGGTGGCCTCAACGCTGAGCGAGGCGATCGCGACCTCGCGGCCCTTGTAGGGCGGCTTGTCGTAGAAGCCGTTGGCCTTCATGTATTCGTAGCCGGTCTTGGTCACGGGGATGTAGCCGGTAACCGTCGACCAGAACAGCGCCTGCTCGGGCTGGGCGATGAAGTTGAGGAAAGCCGCGGCCGCCTTGTACTCGTCCGGCGTATGGTTCTGGAGGACCCAGAGCGAGGCGCCGCCGACGAACGAATTGTGCCGCTTGGTGCCGTCATAGACCGGCAGCATGGCGACGTCCCAGTGCATGTCGGGAGCGGCGGTGCGGCCGATATTGCCGTGGTCGCCGACCGAGGTCAGCGTCATCTGGCAGTGACCGGCGGCGAAGGCCGCGACATAATCCTCGCCCGTATTCGGCGACTTGATCTTGGCAAGGCCCTGGTCGTACCAGCTCTTCAGGTCGGTGACGAACTTCACGAACTTGGTCTTGTTGAAGGTGAGCGTGGCGTCGAGACCGCCGAAGCCGTTGTTCTCGGTGGCGATCGGCTCGCCATGCACGGCCGAGAACTGCTCCATCAGCTGCCAGCTCTCGTCCTGACTGATGTCGAAGGCGAGCGGGCAGTCATAGCCGGCGGCCTTCAGCGCCTTCATGTCGTCGGCCGCCTCCTCCCAGGTCTTCGGCGCCTCGGTCTTGCCGATCTTCTGGAAGGCGTCCTTGTTCCAGTAGAGCAGCGCGGTCGAGGAGTTGAAGGGGAAGGAGAACATGTCGCCCTTGGAGCTGGCGTAGTAGGCGCGGATGCCCGTGAAGTAGTTGGTCCAGTCGATCTTGTAGCCGTTGTCCTCCATCAGCTTGTAGGCCGGGTAGTAGGCCTTCGACAGCATGAGATCGAGCGTTCCGACGTCGAACACCTGGACGATGGTCGGCGGCTTGCCGCCGCGGAAGGCGGCGATCGTGTTCTGCACGGCGTTGTAGTAGGAGCCCTGGCTGGTGCAGACGACCTCGTAGTTGGCCTGCGAGTCGTTGAAGTGCTGGCAGACCTCCTGCACGCGCTTCGAGATGTCGCCGGAATTGCCGTACCAGAAATCGATTTTCAGTTTGTCGGCCGCTGCCGGCTGCGCAAGGACCGACCCGAAGACGAGTGCGCCAACGGCGCACAGAAGCTTGCCACGCAACATAGACCCTCCCAATTGAGCGACTCCCCAACCGCTGCACCCTGCAACAGCCCTCGGTCGCATCGTTGATGAGCCGAGCCGCACACGACGGCGGCGGCTCAATCTAGTTTCTGGCCATGACAGCTTTATGAAGCGCCGGGGCGGGCGATGCCCACATCCTGCTGGACGAGACTCGGCGCGGTTCTTCCGTGCCGTTCGTGACGCCAGCCCCGGAACCCCAATGGGGTATGGTGATAGCCCCCCATTGTCCGCCTGTAAAGAGATTGTCATAATTCGCTGGTACGAAGGGGCGCCGTGGGTGACCTCGGTCGTCGAACAAGATTTGCCATGGGCGCAGGGCCCTGGAGGAAACAGGAGGACTGTCAGGATGACGAAGATCGACCAGAGGGCCGCGGCTGCGGCCCGCTTGCTTAGCCGTCGCGCGGCGCTGAAGGCCGGCGCTGCGGGCGCCGTTCTTGTGGCCGCGCCGATGATCGTGCGCGACGCCTTCTCCTCGTCGGGCGAGGTGAATTTCATGGGCTGGTCGGGCTATCCCGATCTCGCCGCCAAGGTGTTTCCGGCCTTCGAGAAGGCGACCGGCATCAAGGTGAATTTCGTCGAGCAGCCCGACCAGGACTCGATGTTCGCGCAGGCCAAGCTCTCGATGCAGACGGCCGCCATCGACGTCAGCGAGCCGACGCTCGATCGTGCCGCCAGCTGGTACACGAACGGACTGATCCAGGGTTGGGACACCAGCAAGGTCGCCCTCGACAACTACATTCCCGGCCTCGCCGACGGCTCCGCCGGCGAACGTGCCCAGATCGACGGCAAGCGCCTGATCGTGCCGAGCGTCTGGGGCACCGAGGCGATCATCTTCAGCAAGACCGAGGCGCCGGGCGAGTATGGCAAGATCAGCCTCGGCGACCTCTGGGACGACAAGTATGTCGGCAAGGTCTGCATCCGCGCCCACTCCTCGCTCGCCGCCATGGGCCGCTGGCTGGATTCGCAGGGCAAGCTGCCGAAGCCCTGGCTCGACGGCTACAAGGACGAGGCGACGATGAAGCAGCTTTGGGACATCGCCCTCGCCGAGGCGACCAAGCACAAAGCTAACGTCGCGCAGTTCTGGAACGGCGAGAACGACGCCCAGGCAGCATATCGCACGAATGGCGCCGTCATCGGCCTCAACTGGGACTCGACCGGCTACAATCTGCGCAACGACGGCTTCGGCTTCCTGGCTCCGAAGGAAGGCGCCTTCGCCTGGAATCAGGGCTTCGTGCTGCTGTCGAATGCGAAGAACGTCGAGCAGGCCCATGCCTTCGCGAAGTGGGTTTCCACAGCCGAAGGCTCCGCGGCGTGGGCGAGCGCCTTCTCGGCCAACGCGGTCGGCAAGGGCGGCATCGATCTGGCCGACCCAGCCGTGAAGACCTTCTACACGGCGGCCTATCCGGGCGACGCCCTGCAGAAACTGTGGTGGTGGCCGACCCAGGAAGCCTGGTTCATCAAGCTGCGCGGCGAATACGCCGACAAGTGGCGCGGAGCCTGATCGCGAGATTGATACGGACCGCCGGACCCCATCCCGGGTCCGGCGGCCTTTTCCATGCGTGCAAGAAGAACGGCGACAGCCGGCGAGAAAACATGAACAGGTCGAGGCACGATGAGCGCGGGAGTCGAGCTGGCGAATGTATGCGCGGACTTCGGTAAGTTCCGCGCCGTCGATCACGTAAACGTCACCGTCAAAGCCGGAGAATTCTTCTCATTCCTCGGTCCGTCCGGGTGCGGCAAGACCACGATCTTGCGCATGGTGTCCGGCTTCATCGATCCGAGCGAGGGCGAGATCCTCATCGGCGGCCAGAGCGTGCGGGGCGTGAGGCCGAACAAGCGGCCGACGGCCCTGATCTTCCAGAACCTGGCGCTGTTTCCGCTGATGCCGGTCTGGGAGAATATCAGCTTCGGCCTCGAAGTGCGCGGCGTCGACAAGAAGGCGAGGCGCGCCAAGGCCGAAGAACTGCTCAAGCTCGTCGATCTGCCGGGCGCTGCGGACAAGGCGATCAGCCAGCTGTCGGGCGGCCAGAAGCAGCGCGTCGCCATCGCGCGCGCTCTTGCCGTCGAGCCCAAAGTAATGCTGCTGGACGAGCCGCTCTCGGCGCTCGACCTGAAGCTGCGTCAGCATATGCGCGCCGAGCTGCGCGCCATCCAGAAGCGCACGAACGTGACCTTCATCTACATCACCCACGACCAGGGCGAGGCGCTGGCCATGTCGGACCGGGTCGGCGTGATGTCGCAGGGCAAGCTGCAGCAGGTGGCCACGCCGCAGGAAATCTACAACCATCCCGCCAACGGCTTCGTCGCCTCCTTCGTCGGCGAGAACAACGTCTTCCCAGGCCAGATCGAATCGATGAACGGCGCGACCGCCGTGTTCCGGACCGGCGCCGGCGCTTTCCGCGCGTCGCTCGGGCCCGGCGTCACCCGCACGACCGCGGCCAAGCTCTATGTGCGGCCCGAACAGACACGACTCGTCGATACGCCGCCGGCCGGCACCAACAGCATTCCGGTCGAGGTCGCCGACGTGGCCTTCGAGGGCAACTTCATCAACATCCAGGTGCGCAACGGCGACGGCAGGCCCCTGGTGATCGAGGCGCGCAACGACGGCTCCACGCGCGTGCCGCCGCCGGGCAGCAAGCTGAACATGGTGTTCGATGCCGAGCATGCCGTGATCCTCGCCGACGAGACGAGATCGGCCGCATGAACGACCTCGTCCGCCGCTACGGTGCCGGGCTGGCCGGCACCTTCATCGTGCTCACGGCCTTCTGGCTGCTGGTGCTGGTGATCCTGCCCTACCTCTACCTGTTCGAGAACTCGTTCCGGCCCTACCTGCCGGTCGTCGATATCGGCGGGCCAAAGGACGTCTACAGCCTCAACAATTACCTGACGTTCTTCGAGAGCTCGATCCACCTCAGGGTGTTCACCCTCACGATCGTCTACAGCAGCGTCGTCACCGTGCTCTGCTTCGCCATCGCCTATCCGCTCGCCTACTACCTGTCCAAGGTTGCGAGCAGCGCGGTGGTGCCGACATTGTTCCTGCTGCTGCTGATCCCGTTGTGGGTCAGCGAAATCCTGCGCTCGTTCGCCTGGTTCATCATCCTGGCGCTGAAAGGGCCGCTGAATTTCGGACTGCTCGGCCTCGGGATCATCGACCAGCCGGTCCGCTGGATGTCGGGCTTCCGCAGCATCATCATCGGCCTCGTCTACACCTACGTGCTGTTCATGCTGTTCCCGGTTTACAACGCGGTGCAGTCGCTCGACACCAACCAGATCGAAGCAGCGGAAGACCTGGGCTCGCCCTGGTGGCGCACGCACTGGCGCGTGATCCTGCCGCACGCGAAACCGGGCATCGCTTCCGGCGCGGTGACGGTCTTCATGCTGTCGGCGGGCTCGATCCTCGTGCCGACGCTGCTCGCCTCTACGACCTCGCGCTGGTTCACCGAGATCATTCAGCAGTGGATGTTCGAGTCGCAGGACTGGAACACCGGCTCTGCCTACGCTTTCCTCCTCATGCTGGCGTGCACGATCTTCGTGACGGTGGTCATGCGGCTGTTCCGCGTCCGCCTGTCAGACATCGCCAAGTGAGGCGGTCATGAACACCCGGCGCTCCAACTGGCTGTTCCACGCCTACATGGTGATCTTCCTCGCCTACCTCCTGCTGCCCCTGATCGTCATGGGCGGCGCCGCGTTCAACGATTCCAAGTTCCCGTCTGTCTATCCGTGGGTCGGCTGGACCGACCGCTGGTTCCTCGATCTCTGGAACGACGGGCGCATGTGGGTCTCCTTCCGCAACACGATCGCAGTCGCGATCGCGGTGGTGGCAATGGCGGTGCCGATCGGAACGGCGGCAGCTATCCTAATCAACAGCCTCGGCGGTGTGGCCCGCTCTGCCCTCTACGGTCTCATGATCGCGCCCGTCCTGACGCCGGGCGCCGTGATCGGCATCTCGACCCTGCTTTTCTGGAACAAGTTCTCGGTGCCGGCCGGCCTGCATCTTTCGGCGCTCGGCCAGACCTCCTACATCGCGGCCTTCGTGATGCTGCTGGTGCTGGCGCGGCTGCAGAGCTTCGACCGCGCGCTCGAGGAGGCCGCGCTGGATCTCGGCGCCAGCCACGCCCAGGTTCTCCGGCGCATCCTGCTCCCCCACCTCTATCCGGCGATCGTCGCGGGCGCCGCCATCGCGTTCTTCCAGTCCGTGGAGAACTTCAACACGACGCTGTTCACGCGCGGCACCTACGACACGCTCACCGTCTACGTCTTCTCGCGGGTGCGCAGCGGCATCACCCCGACCATCAACGCCCTGGCGCTCATCCTGGTGACGCTGACGATCGTCGGCGCACTCTGGTACGAGATCGCACGCCGCCGCCAGCAGGCGCGTCTCGCCGCGCTCGAAGCGCAGGCACGACGCGACGAGCGGGCCGAAGAGATGACGGTCTCGCTCGCGCCGGGATCGGTGACAGCCGGCTGAGCGGTTACGACGACTCGCTGGCCTGATAGGCGGAGCGGGCGAGCCACTCCGGGTCGATCTCGACGCCCCAGCCGGGCTCGGCGGGGACGGTGACGCAGCCGTCGACGACCTTGTAGGGATCGTCGCGGAACAGGCCGTATTGCCAGGGATAGTAGTCGGCCTCCTCGATCGAGAACTCGAGATACTTGCCGGCGTTGAGCAGCGTCGGCAGCAGGTGCATCGTGAACAGCGTCACCAGGCCAAGGTTGGCCGCGTGCGGCGTGACCGGCAGGCCGTGCTCCTGGGCCATGCGGGCGACGCGGAGCGTGCGGCCGATGCCGCCGACATAGAGCACGTCGGGCTGCACGATATCGACGACGCGCCCCTTGCAGATGCGCCGCCAGGTCGCGAGCTCGCAATCCTGCTCGCCGCCGGTCACGGCCACGGTCAGCACGTCCGTGACCTGCTTGGTCTGCTCGAGCTCCCAGTAGGGACAGGGCTCCTCGTAGTGCTCGATGCCCTCGGCCTCCAGCAGGCGACCGACCTGGATCGCGCGCGCCGGCGAGAAGCCGCTGTTGGCATCGACCAGCAGCGCGGCGCCGGGGCCGAGCGCCTTGCGGATGGCCGGCACGATGGCTTCGGTACGGCCGGGCCATTCGTCGACGTCGTGGCCGCATTCGGCGCCGACCCGGAACTTGAAGGCATTGAAGCCGTGGCGGTCGCGCAGGCGGAGGAAGCGGTCGGCCTCGTCCTCCGGGGTGATGTCCCGCTTCATCGAAGAGGCATAGGCGCGGAGCTTGCCGGGCTTGCCGCCTAGAAGGGTCACGACGGGCTTGCCCTCCGCCTTGCCGCGCCAGTCCCAGAGTGCCGTGTCGAGGCCGGCCATGGCGCGCTTGATGTAGGAGCCGGGAAACTTGTGCTCCTTCTCCTCGATGCGGTCGATCAGCGGATCGATGGCGAGGGCGTCGGCGCCGAGGGCGTAGGGCGCGATCTGCCGATGGAAGACTTGCGCAGTGATGTCGGCGTTGTAGGTCGAGAGCTGGCCCCAGCCCTGCGAACCGTCCTCGACGGTCACGCGCACGAAGCCGACAAAGCGGTTGCAGAAGGTCTCCAGGCGCCTGATCCGCATCGCGCGCCGACGGCTACTTGAAGGTGATGACGTTGCGGAGGGCGGCGCCGCTGCGCGACGACGCGATGGCCTCGTTGATCTGCGCCAGCGGATAGCGGCCAGAGATGAGCTCGTCGAGCTTCAACCGGCCCTCGCGGTAGAGCGTCACGAGCCTCGGGATATCCGCCTGGATGCGGGCGCCGCCCATCTTCGACCCGAGCACGCGCCAGTTGTTGTGGGCGATGTCGCCGGGGTCGACGGCCACGGTGACGCCGGAGGCTGGCATGCCCACCAGCACGATCGTGCCGGAGCGGGCGGCCATGGCGAAGGCCTGCGGAATGGCGGCCTTGGCGCCGACGGTCACGAACACATAGTCGGCGCCGCGGCCGCCGGTCAGGCGGCGCACCTGCTCGGCGGCGTCGGCTGCGCCGGCATTGACCGCATGCGTGGCGCCGAAGCGGCGGGCCGCCTCCAGCTTGCTCTCCACCACGTCGAGGGCGATGACCATGCGTGCCCCGGAAATGGCGGCACCCTGCACGCTGTTGAGGCCGACGCCGCCGGCGCCGATGACGACGGCCGTCGCGCCCGGCCGCAGCGCCGCGGTGTTTGTGACGGCGCCGAAGCCCGTGATGACGCCGCAGGCGAGCAGCGAGGCGGCGTCGAGCGGAACGGACGGCGGGATGACCACGACCTGCGAGGCGTCAACGACGACGGCCTCGGCGAAGGCCGCGGTGCGCAGGCCCTGGGTCAACGGCGCGCCGTCGGAACGGTGCAGCGGACTCTGCGAGTCGCGCGCGAAGCTGGTCTCGCAGGTGACGGGCGCGCCCTGCGCGCAGGAGCCGCACTGGCCGCAGGAGCGGATGAGCGTGACCACGACGTGGTCGCCGGGCTTGATCGCCGAGATGCCCTGCTGCCCCACTGCGCGCACCACGCCGGCGGCCTCGTGGCCGTAGATCGCAGGCAACTGCCCGCCCCATCCGCCGTCGGCAAAGATGATGTCGCTATGACAGATCGCGCAGGCGGCGAGATCGACCGCGACCTCGCCCGCTCCCGGCGGATCGAGCGCCACCTCTTCGATGACCAGAGGCTCCCCGAACGCTCGACAAACCGCAGCCCGCATGTTCCTGCTCCTCCGCGCGCCGCCCTATGCCCCTGGGCGCCCGGGAGACCGAGCATCGAGTCTCCGATGCATCAAGGCAAGCGAAGCTTTATAGTGGTGAGGCCCAATCCGGATAGGGTCTCACGATGGCCTACGGCATGCCCCCGCTGAACTGGCTCAGGGCCTTCGAGGCGAGCGCGCGCCATATGAGCTTCGCCCAGGCCGCCCGCGACCTGAACCTGACCTCGACGGCCGTCAGCCACCAGGTGCGATCGCTCGAGCAGCATCTGGGTCATTCGCTGTTCGAGCGGCTGGCGCGCGGCCTGCGCCTGACCGAGATGGGCGCGGCCTACCTGCCGGACGTGCGGCGCGCCTTCGAGGACCTCTCGGCCACGACCACCAAGCTGTTCGGGCAGAGCAAGCTGACCTCGATCACCGTGCGGGCGCCGGTCTCGTTCGTCACGCTGTGGCTGGCGCCGCGGTTGCCGCAGTTCCAGGCCGCCTACCCCGGCATCGAGATACTCATCTTCTCGACCATCTGGGCCGACGCCCAACCGGACCCGGCCATCGATATCGACATCCGCTTCGGCAACGGCTCCTGGGAGGGTTATGAGGCGGAGCGGCTGTGGCATCAATCCTCGGTCGTGGTCTGCCGCCGCGACGTGGCGCAGCGCGGCAGCGACAAGAAGCGCCTGGCCGAGATCGGCCGGACCCGCCTCATCCATGTGGTCGGCCACGAAAGCCACTGGCTCGACGCCTTCCGTCTCGTCGGGCTGCCCCTGCCGAATGAGACCAGGGCGACGCGAGTCGACAACTCGGTGGCGGCGGTGCTGATGGCGGCGAGCAGCGGCGCCGCCATCGTGCTGCGGCCGTTCGCCGCGCGCGCGGTCGAGATGCTGCCGCTGCACCTCCCGTTTGGCTTCGAGTTGCCGGTCGAGCAGTCGCACTATCTGCTGACGCCGATCGGCCGCGCCGGCACGCGGCCCGAGGCGCTGCTGTTCCGCGAATGGATCATCGGGGCGGCCAAGACGCCGTAGTGCGGCGGCGGGTTGGCGACGGAGCCTCGCCCCGTCCCCGCATCCGTGGCTTGCGTTCCTTCGCCGCGTGCAGCGCTTCCGCGAGGCGGCGGGCCGCCTGCGGGGCTTTCCTCACATCGACATTCGTGAAGCTGATGAGCAGGCCGGGCGCATAGGGTCTTTCGGCGCCCCAAGCGGACAAGGCGGAAGGGCCGATGCCTTGTTTGACCAACCCGGCGACGAGTGCGACGTCGTCGGTGCCGTCGGGAAGCCGAGCGACCAGATGCATGCCGCCCGGCTGCAGCGCGATGTCGAGCATCGGGCTCAGCTGCTCGCGCAGCGCCTCCACCAGCGCGGTGCGCCGCTCGCGATAGAGCTGGCGCATGCGCCGGATATGGCGACCGAGATAGCCCTGCTCGAGGAAGGCGGCGATCGTCGCCTGGATGAGTGCTGCCGGCGGCGGCTGCAGCAGGTCGGCGACGGCCGCGAAGCGCTCGACGAGGCCCGGCGGGACCACGAGATAGCCGACGCGCAGGCCGGGCGACAGCACCTTGCTGAAGCTGCCGACGAAGAGCACGCGGTCGTGCCGATCCAGGCTCTTCAGGGCCGGCAGCGGCTTGCCCAGGTAGCGGTACTCGCTGTCGTAGTCGTCCTCGACGATCCAGGCCGGCGCGGCCGCGGCCCAGGCAAGCAGCGCCATGCGCCGCGGCAGCGACAGCGTGACGGTGAGCGGCGACTGATGCGTCGGCGTCACGACCGCCAGGCGCGCCGGCGGCGCCTTCGCAACGGCCCAGGCGACGTCGAGCCCGTCGCGATCGATGGGCACGCCGACGATGCGCGCGCCCGCCAGGCGGAGCGCATTGCGGGCGTTGTCGTAGCCGGGGTCTTCCACCCAGGCGACATCGCCGGGCTGCAACAGGCAACGGACGATGAGCCCGAGCGCGCCCTGGAAGCCACCGGTGATGAAAACCTGTTCGGGCGCGCAGGACACGCCGCGCGCGACAGCCAGATAGCGGGCGACCTGGACGCGCAGCGCCTCATGGCCGGCCGGCGGCTGATAGGCGAGATCGACGGGGCCGAGAGACCGCGCGTGGCGCGCGAACAGGCGCGACCAGATCTTGTGCGGGAAGACATCAAGCGCCGGCAGCCCCATGCGGAAGAGCGCCGGCGGGCTGACCGACATGCCGCCGGCGGGCGGCGATACCACTGCAGGGCGAGAGGACGTGCGCCCGTCTGACGTCAGCAGCGTCCGGTCGAGCGCGGGAGCGACGATGGTTCCCGCGGCGCCCCGGGCCACGATGTAGCCCTCGCCCGCCAGCAGCTGATAGGCCGTCTCCACGGTCCCGCGGGCAATCGACAGTTGCGCCGCGAGGCTGCGCGCCGACGGCAGGCGCGCGCCGGGGGCGAGCCGGCCATCCAGCACGGCGCCGGCGATGCGGGCGTAGATCTGGCGATAGATCGGCGCCGCGCCGGCCTCGTCGAGCGCCAGGCCGGCGAGCATGTCGGGTAGAATCATGGCCTAGTTAAATTAGCACTTCTTGGCCGTTTCAGCCAAGCCAAGATTCTCCCATGTTCCGGGCACGCACTGAGCGGTGCGACACGACAAGGCGGAGGCCAGAGCGATGTTCAGAGCAGCCATGATGCCAGCGGCAGCGAGCGACCGGGGACTGGGACATCTCAAGATGTTCGCGGCGGCCACAGTCGCCCTGCTCGCGGTCGCTGCCGGCTTTCACATTGCCGACCGCCTGGCCGGGAATTCGCTGGCCGCCGCCGATGCGGCGCCGTCACCCGCCGCCGGGCGGCCGCGGCCGGTGGCGCAGCCGGTGTCGTCCGATGCGCTGCCGCATGTACAGGGCAAGCGCATCACGACCATGGTGGTGGAGTTCCCGCCGAACGGGATCTCGCCGCCGCACCATCACGGCGGGTCCGTGACGGTCTACGTGCTGTCCGGCGTCATCCGCTCGCAGCTGCAGGGCCAGCAGGCGATCGTCTACCGGACGGGCGAGAGCTTCTTCGAGCCGCCGGGGGCCGTGCATCTGCTGGCGGAGAACATGAGCGCCACCGAGCCGGCCCGCATCCTCGCGGTGTTCGTCGCCGACGAGGGCGCGACGCTCACGACCTATCACTGACCGTCAGCAATTGGAGGATCCTTCCATGGCCACGCGCCTCAACGCCATCGCCATAGCGCCCGACCCCTACAAGGCACTGCGCACACTGCAGGACTACGTCGAGAGCAGCGGGCTCGAGAAGCCGCTGATCGAGCTGATCAAGATCAGGGCCTCGCAGATCAACGGCTGCGCCTTCTGCATCGCTAAGCACACGGCCGACGCCGTGAAGGGTGGCGAGAGCCCGGCGCGGCTGCATCTCTTGAATGCCTGGCGCGAGACCGAGTTGTTCACGGCGCGCGAGCGCGCCGCGCTGGCCCTGACCGAGGCGGTGACGCTGGTCGCGGACACGCACGTGCCGGACGAGGTCTACGAGGAGGCGCGGGGGCAGTTCGCGGACAAGGAACTCGTGGACCTCGCCTACGCCATCTTCGCGATCAACGCCTGGAACCGCCTCGCCATCACCTTCCGCATGCAGCCGCTGGTCGCCAAGGCCGCGAAGGCGGCCTGAACGACGCCGGACCCATTTCACAACATCCAACATCTGAGGTGCATCATGAGCGCGACCGCAACCACCCTGAACTCGAACCGGCTTTCCGCTGTTGCTCTGGTCACGATGCTTGCGCCGGCCGCGCGCGCGGCGGCGCTGCTGGCGTCCTGGCGCCGGCGGGCTGCCGACCGCCGGCAGCTGGCAAGCCTCGACGGTCACATGCTGCGCGACATCGGCCTGTCGTTCGGCGACGTCGATGTCGAGGTCAGCAAGCCGTTCTGGCGGGGCTGACTCGAGGGCAAAGCACTCCGGCCCTCAATTGTGCGAGAGCAGCCATGATCGACCTCTACTACTGCGGAACGCCGAACGGGCTCAAGATGACGCTGTTCCTGGAGGAGGCCGCGCTGCCCTACCGCATCATTCCCGTGAGCCTCAGCAAGGGGGAGCAGTTCAAGCCGGCGTTCCTGGCGATCTCACCAAACAACAAGATCCCGGCGATGATCGACCACGATCCGCCCGGCGGCGGCGAGCCGGTGACGCTCTTCGAATCCGGCGCCATGCTGCTCTACCTCGCGGAGAAGACGGGGCGCTTCATGCCAGCCGACCTGCGCGACCGCCTGGAGGTGATGAAATGGCTGTTCTGGCAGGTCGGCGGCCTCGGGCCGATGGCGGGGCAGATCGGGCACTTCAACGTCTACGCGCCGGAGAAGGTGCCCTACGCCATCGAGCGTTATGCGCAAGAGACCGCTCGGCTCTACGGCGTGCTCGACCGGCGGCTGGCCGGCCGCGCCTTCATCGCCGGCGCGTATTCGATCGCCGATATCGCGTGCTATCCCTGGATCGTGCCGCACGAGGCCCACGGCCAGGACCTCGCCGACTTCCCGCAGGTGAAACGCTGGTTCGAAACGATCGCGGCGCGGCCCGCCACGATCAGGGCCTACGCGGGCACGACAGACGCCTATTCGCGTGCGCAGGCGCCGCTCACGGACGACGCCCGGAAGGTCCTGTTCGGACAGACGGGTGGCCGCCCTGTTACAACCGGCCGGCCTCGATGATGCGGCGGAGGAAGGCGCGCGTGCGGTCGTCCCGGGGGGCGCCGAAGATCTGCTCGGGCGGGCCCTCCTCATGCACGACCCCGGCATAGAGGAAGCACACCTTGCTCGCGACCTCGCGGGCAAAGCCCATTTCGTGGGTGGCGAGCAGCATGGTCATGCCCTCCTTCGCCAGCTCGCGTACGATGTTCAGCACTTCCGACACAAGTTCGGGGTCGAGCGCCGAAGTGATCTCGTCGAGCAGCAGGAGCATCGGCTCCATGGCCAAGGCGCGCGTGATCGCGACGCGCTGCTGCTGCCCGCCCGAGAGCCGGTCGGGATAGTCCCGTGCCTTCTGCTCGAGGCCGATCCGCTTCAGCAGGACCATCGCCTTCCCTTCCGCCTCGGCCCGCGGCACGCCAAGCACGCGGATCGGCGCCAGCGTGACATTCTCGATCACGCTCATATGGGGGAACAGGTTGAAGCTCTGGAAGACGATGCCGACGTCGCGACGGAGCGCGTTGAGGTCGACGCCCGGGCCGGTCACGCGGTCGCCATGCAGGCGGATCTCGCCGGCCTGGATCTCCTCCAGGCCGTTGATGCAGCGGAGCAGCGTCGACTTGCCGCAGCCCGACGGGCCGATCAGGCACACCACCTGATGCTCCTCGACGCTCAGGTTCAGGCCCTTGAGCACCTCGTGCGGACCGAAGCGCTTGGAGATCTGGTTGATCTCGAGGAGCGCCATGATTCAGCCGCCGGCCTGGGTGCGACGCTTCTCGCGCTCGAGCAGGCGATCGACGAAGCGCGCTTGGGGAATCGTGACCAGCACGAACAGGACTCCCACGGTCGTGACCGGCGAGAGATTGAAATGGTTGCTGGCGATGATCTTCGCCTGATTGAACGCGTCGATGACCCCGATGATGGCGACCAGGGCCGTATCCTTCTGCAGGCCGATGAAGTCGTTGAGCAGCGGCGGAACGATGCGCCGCACGGCCTGCGGCACGACGACGAAGCGCAAGCTCTGCAGGAACGACAGCCCGAGCGAGCGGGCGGCCGCAGTCTGGCTCCAATGGATGCTCTCGATGCCCGAGCGATAGACCTCGGCCACATAAGCGCCATAGGTGAGCGTGAGCGCGATGATCGCCAGAGCGGGCAGCGGCAGATCCCGCACGATGGGCATGCCCGTCAGCGGCAGCCCGAAGCCCACGAGATAGAGCGTGATGATAGCCGGCAGGCCGCGAAAGATGTCCGTGTAGGCCGTCGCCATCATGCGGATCGGTTGGCCGGGCCGGCCCGGGAGCAGCCGTGCCATGGCGACGACCAAGCCCCAGACGAGGACCAGCACCTCGGAAATGATGGCGATGTAGACGTTGACCCAGAACGCCCTGAGCACGAGCCAGAACGAGTCCCGCATCAGCGGGAGGTAGAAGAAAGTCCGGCCGACGGCGACGTCGTTGGCGATGATGAACAGCGCGATCAGCAGGATGATGACGACCGTCGCCGCATAGCCGAAGGTGAACCAGCACCAGGTCCGCGCCGCCGCACTCTCGACGCGGGCGGCGACGATGTCGGAGGCGAAGCGGGCTGTCCATGCTCGCCGGGAGCTGCGCAGGCCGGCGAACGCCGGCAGCAGCAGCAGCAGCGAGGCGATGCTGCAGACGAGCAGCGCGCCATCGACCAGCGTGCTGCTCACCTGCTCTTCGGCCATGATCGCGCGGATCGTCGCCGCCACCCACCAGGTGGCGGCAACGATGATGACGGCGACCACCAAGGCGACGGCCGACAGCGCCGTCGGATCTCTGGGAAGCGAAGGGGCGCGCCACCGCTGGTCGCGCGCCCCCTCCTGAATGCCGACTGCCACGTCCGTGCTTTACGGCGCGGCTCTACATCCCGGCCTTAAAGTAGGGCACAGAGGTCGGATCCGAACCCCAGGCGGCCGCCAAATACTTCGCCGACAGCTTCTTCAACGTGCCGTCGTCGATCAGGGCCTGGATGATCTTGTCGAGCGTGGCCGCGTTCTTCGACCCCTTCGGATAGAGCGCGCCATAGGTCTCGCCCGTCGCGTATTGTCCGACGGTCTCGAGCGCGCCGTTGGTGGCACCGCTCTCCGCCAGGATGATCGAGGTATCGGTCATGGCGACATCGATCTGGCCCGCCTGCAGCGCGGTGAACATCGAGCCCTGGTCGGGATAGACGTTGGCCGGCTTGTTCGGCTTCAGCTTCTGGTCGACGAAGTCCGCCCCGGTCGTCGCCCCCTGGACGCCGATGCGCATGTCCCGGATGTTCGTCTCGTCCACCTTCGTGCCCTTCTTCACGAGGACGCCGATGTCGGACGAGAAGTAGGGCACCGAGAAGTCCACGACCTTCTTGCGATCGGCGGTGATGGAGATTTCGGACAGCGCCAGATCGAAGTCTTTGGTCTGCCCGGCGACCAGCGCTTCCCAGGCGACGTTTACTACCACGAGCTTATCGAGGCCGGCGCGATGGGCGATGTTTGCGGCCATGCAGTATTCATAGCCGTCCTTGATGGTGTCGGGGGTATCGCCGTTCCACCAGCCGGGGGCCGGCAGGCTGACCTCGACCGTGAACTGCCCGGCCTGGGCCGGCGTCAAGGGGATAGAGCCCTTTTCGCCCGTAAGCTCGCAATTGCCGATCATGTCGGCCGCCGAGGCCATGGGCGCCGCGGCCACGGTCAAAGCTAGCGCCACCGCGCTGCCGAGGGCCGACAGCATAGTCGTTCTGAACTTCATGACGTTCTCCCGTTCGCTTGTGTAAGTATCGGAAGTTATTTGGATATGCGACTGCCCAACCTTGCCACAACCAGTACCGACCGGCAAGCCGTCCGCGATCACACCCGATGGCGGCGGATGGTGAGGAACGCCCCTTGGCGCGCCTATTCGCCGGCGGCGGCGCGGCCCACGGCGGGCAACTCCGGTCCGCTGAACCGGCGGTCGTGCTTGAGCGCCGGGATCATGGCGCGCGCCTCCGCCACCTTCGCCGGATCGATGTCGGCGGCGATGAAGCCCGTGCGCTCGCCGCTGTCGGCCAGCACCTCGCCCCAGGGGCTGACGATCAGCGCATGACCCCAGGTGCGCCGCCCCTCGGCGTGGATGCCGCCCTGGTTGGCGGCAAACACATAGGAGCCGGTCTCGATGGCGCGCGCCCGCACCAGGACGTGCCAGTGGGCCTTGCCGGTCGTGTAGGTGAAGGCGGCGGGGATGCTGAGATAGCTCGCGCCGCCCTGGGCCAGCGCCCGATAGAGGTAGGCGAAGCGCAGGTCGTAGCAGACGGAGAGGCCGATCAGCCCCCAGGGCGAGGGGGCCAGCACGGCGCGGTCGCCCGCCTTCACGGTGGCGGACTCGCGGTACTGCTCGCCGCTCGGCAGGTCGACGTCGAACAGGTGCAGCTTGTCGTAGCGCGCGACGATGGCGCCCTGGTTGTCGAGAAGGTAGGAGCGGTTCACCACCTTGTTGGCGCCGGGCTCGCGGATAAGCAGCGAACCGATGAGGATCCAGGCCTTGGTCTCGGCGGCGAGAGCGCGGCAGGCGGCCAGGCCGGGATCGTCGGCCTCGGACTTCGCCTTCTGCACCACCAGCTCGTTGCGCGGCTCCAGCATGGTCGCCATCTCCGGCAGCTGGATCAGCTCGGCGCCATCGGCGGCGGCGGCCCGGACCAGCGTCGTCAGCGCCGCGATCGACGGCGCCATCTCGCGCTCGGCGCAATTGTGAACGCAGGCAACGCGGAACGTGCTGGCCATGGGAGCTCCCTTCGGTCTTGCCTCGAAAAGGCGGCCGAATGATACTCCGCGCGCGGCGCCAGCGGCGACCCCTTTTCAGGATCCGGGCCGGGTTAGCTCAGTGGTAGAGCAACCGCCTTGTAAGCGGTAGGTCGTCCGTTCAATCCGGACACCCGGCACCATCTTTCAAGGGCTTAGCGGAAGGTCCGTCGCAGTCTGGCGCCGGCTTGGCGCGCCCACGCGCTGCGAAGCGGATCAGTCCGCGCCCGATCCCGGCGTTCCTCCCGGCGCTGAATTCTTCAGCGCATAGACCGGCCGCCGGCTGTCGGTCCAGGAGTCCATCTGCTTGCCGCAGACGTCGCAGTCGCGCGACCCTGTCTCGATCGTGCCTACCGAATAGGCGACGTCATACTCCGCCTGGCAATGCTTGCACTTGAAGATCTCCGACATGCCTCACCTAACGCGCCGCAGTCGCCTCCCGTTCCAAGCGGAAGCGCCGCACGCACCGCCGCGGAAATGGAAAGCCCCGCCCTGAGTCAGTCAAGGCGGGGCTCCCGCGGCCCCTGGGATGATCCCGGCACATGCCGAGATCGGGAGACGCCGCATCATTCACAACGAAGGCGGGCCCACGAAATTCCGCACGAATGCGGGCGGCTTTAGCTCTCACGATGCACCGCGGGCACGGCAGCCGCGATGCGCCGACCTCATGCGCGAGTCGCCATGTACCCTCGGCTGCTGGCTGCGATCAGGGCCAATAGACCCACTTCCGACCGGGCAGCGCTCCTTGGGACGCAGAAGAAGGGGCCGCGCAGTGGCGGCCCCCAAGTACTCGGATAGAAGGGGCCCGGCTGGTCCGGGCTTCGAACACGATCAGTCAGATCGGTTACGGCGCTGGCGCGTGGTCGTTGAACGAGCCCGGCCCGAGCAGCGTGTGCTCGCGGTGCACGGTCTTGCCGTCGTTCGTGACCGTGCTGCTCGAATGAACCGTACAGCTGCCGCTGCAAGAGCCGGAAATCGTGACTCCGCCGCTGCTCGACGAGGTGGCAGACGAAGAAGCGGACGCTGATGCGGCAGAGGCCTGAGGAAGGTAGGCCAAGGTCAGACACAAGATGAACAGGAAGCGTACCATTTGTCCTAATCTCCAGATTCAAAAATTCATACTCTGAAATAGGCCAGTCGCTCGACGGACAACATCGGATGCTCCGATGCGGCCGAACGAGGCAGCCAGTAAATCTGGCGGCGAGCAGATGCTAGGGATCGTTGGTTAAGCGGAGGTTAAACGGCGCTCACTTCGATATCCATCGAAGGGCTGGTTTGACGCCTGCGCCTGCCGGCCGCTGCTGCGAGTCGCGGAGCAGGATCTCCTTGCGCTCGCACAGCACTTCGAGGCTGGCCGTCAGAGTTTGGAGCAGCACTTCCGCGGTCGGCACATCCTGCGCATGGCCGTGTTCGCGGAGAACTTCGATGACATGCCGCTGGCGGTCGATATGCTTCCACGTGGCGGCGATCTCTTGCTCGATATGGTGCAGCGTATTCTCCATGATTCTAGAAGAACGCCGCTCCGCGACGATGGTTCCGTCTCGCCGCCTTTATGGCGCAGCCGGCGGTCCGGCCCAAATCAACGTGCGCCTCCGGCAACCCGCTGGAAGTACGCCAGCGCCTCGGACGGCCGGTTGAACACGACCCTGCCCGCAGGCCCGCCTGCCACCTCGTATCGGATCGCACGCGATCTGCGCCACGGCTGCCCCGGGACTTCCACCTGCCACATCTCCACGCCCCCGGATGCCCTCAGCAGCTTGCGCGGCGGGGCATAGGGGCCAGCGGCCGTGGCACGATCGTCGGAACGGACAACACGTTTCCTTCTCATGCGGCAAGAACGCGACGGCCGCCCCGCGGTTCCACGCCCGCCCTCTCCGGGTCGATGCGTTACTCGCTTGTCAGTGGGCCGCGCCCTTGGTAGGTGCTTCCTTCAGCAGGCCGCCGGCCACGTTGCCGCCGGCGAAGAGGAGGCACCGATGCGCTGCATGATGCTCATGCTGATGGCCGCCGGGCTGATCGGATGCAGTGAAGCCGAAAGATCCGCGACGACACCCGCGCCCAATGTCACATACGTGTCGGCCGCCGGCACCGAAGCCGACGCCGCGAGCGGGGCGGCGCACTACTGCAGCTACTACCATTCGGAGCCGGCGACGGCCGCCGATCATGCGGATGCGTACCCGCGCTACGAATGCAAGGGCCGCGCCCGCGGCGGCGAGTCGTTCTTCGTCGAGCGCATGGGCCTCTGACCCGGCCTTCGCGCGGCGCCGATCAGCGACCGAATGGCATCCTGGAATAGGTCCCGCATTGCGGGCACCGAAAGATGGCGGTTTTTTCGACCTGGTTCGGCTCGATACCCTCGAGAACGACCCGGCGACAGCCTGGGCATGCATAGTTTCGGTGCCCGCTGCCCTTCAGGCATGGCAACGTCGCCGAGGTAACGACGGCCGTCGTCGGCCTCGGCGGCGGGACTGCCTCGAGATTGATCGTGGTTCGTCCCGGTCTCTTGTCGGACATGACCGTTCCTAGGACGATATGCTCGCAACAGCACCCCTGATAGCCCAAGTCGGACCGCGGAACAACGCCCGCGGCTACGACGCGGAGATCACCACACGGATGGGTTTCGGCCGGCCGCTGTTGCAGGGGTTGTTGACCTGCGGGCAGTTGGAGATGACGGCGATCACGTCCATGTCGGCGCGCAGCTCGATATAGTCGCCGGCTTTGCTGGGCGATTGCGCGAAGGTCAGCGGCTCCAGCCGGTTGCGCTCGTGCACGGGCACGTTGCAGAAGAAGTTCAGGTTGGCCACGATGTCGCGGCGCCCGAGGCCGTGCTTGGCCAGTTCGGCGAGGAAGTTTTCGCGGCAGCCGGGTGCATTCTTGACTCCGTAGAGCATCTCGTTGCTGGGCGCGCTGCAGCAGCCGCCGATCGTATCGTGCACGCCGCAGCTGTCGCCGACGATGGTCATCAACGGGCGCGCCGCATCCGAGTAGAGAACATGGCCGGTCGTCAGCAGCAGGGTCTGCGACTTCTTCAGGGTGTTGGCGGCGTGGTAGCGCTCCTCCGGATTGGCCGCCGAATAGCAGAGGAAATCGACGCCCTGGTTGCCCTCGACGTCGATGATGCGCAGCCGCTGGCCGCCTGCGAGGACGGCGCTCCACGGCTTCCCGGCCGGAATGATCTGATCGGCGATGACGGTCATCGGCGCTCTCCTGTCGTTCCTCTGCCGATGCTAGCGGCCGCCTCCGCGCCCGGCCAGCGGTCCCTGGCCCAAGCCAATCCGCCGCTCTGGCGCTTCGCCCGGGCTGCGACGACCGCGATGCTGGAACGATGGGCTCCTGGCTCGTCATCGCCTACAGCGTCGCCTGCGTCTTCGGCGCCGCCATCGTGCGCGGCTACAGCGGCTTCGGATTTTCGCTGCTGGCGATCACGTCGCTGTCGCTGGTCCTGCCGGTGGCGGAGATCGTGCCGTCGATTTTCATGCTGGAGATCGCGGCCAGCCTGCACATGCTGCCGGGCATCTGGCGCGACGTTCATTGGCGGTCGATCATCCCGCTCCTGATCGGCTGCGTGGTCGCCACACCGATCGGCGTGGCGCTCCTGGCCCATCTGCCGGCGGCGCCGATGCGGATCGTCCTCTCGATCTTCGTGATCGTCGCGGTGAGCTTCCTCTGGCGCGGCTTCGCGCTCAAGACCATGCCCGGTCCGATCGCGACGCTGGCGACCGGCGCGGCCTCCGGCCTGTTCAACGGCGCCTTCGGCATCGGCGGCCCGCCGGTGATCCTGTTCTTCTTCAGCTCGCCCGCGGGCGTCGCGGTCGGCCGCGCCTCCGTAATCGCCTTCTTCCTCGGTTCGGACCTCACGGGGCTGGCGTTTCTGACCCAGGCCGATCTGACGACCTGGTCGACGCTCTGGCGGTTTTTGACGTTCCTGCCGCCCCTGCTCGCCGGGGTCTGGCTGGGCGCACGGATATTCAAACATGCCGATCCCGAAGCCTTCCGCCGCTGGGTGCTGCGCATCCTCATCCTGCTGGCCGTCTTGACGGTCGGGCGCGGTATCGCTCAGATGACGGGCCTTCTGGCTGGCTGATCTTCCCGCCCTTCTTGCAAAACGTCGAGGTATGGATTGAAGCCGCGCGATATCGCCCTGGCCCTGGCGGCGCCGATCCTGTGGGGCGTCGGCTTCACCTTTGCGAAGCCGGCGCTGCAGCAGTTTCCGCCCATGCTCATGATGGTGATGATCTATGTCGCCACGAGCGCATTGCTCCTGGGGCGCCGCTCGCGCCCGCGCACGCCGCTGTGGGCGCTGCTCCTCATCGGTGCCCTTGGCGGGGCGGTGCAGAGCATTCTGATCTTCTCCGGCCTTGCGCGCCTCCCAGCCTCGACGGCGGTGCTGGTCGTGCAGGCGCAAGTGCCGTTCGCGGTGTTGTGCGCCTGGCTCATCGGCAAGGAACGGCTGAGCGCGATTCGCCTCGTCGGCATCGCGATTGCCATCGCTGGCGTCGCTTTGATCGCGGGCGCGCCGGAGGCCGTCGACAACTACCCGTCGCTTGTCATGGTCGTGGTCGGCGGCCTGTTCTGGGCGGTGGCGCAGGCCCTGACCCGCGCCTATGGGCGCGACGACGGGCCGACGACCACGGCCATGATTGGTTTGGTTTCGGCGCCGCTTGCATTGGCTGCCTCGCTGCTGTCCGAGAGCAGGCAGGTCGAAGCCCTGCAGACGGCGACACCGGCACATTGGGGCGCGCTCGCCCTGGTGTTCCTGCTCGGCTACGTGCTCGCCTACTCGGCCTGGTACCAAGTGCTCGGCCGATACCGGGTCGACCAGGTGACGCCGTTCATCCTGCTGATGCCGATCGCGGGCGTGATCACGGGCGCGCTGGCGCTCGGCGAAGCGCTGTCGGCGCGTGTGCTCGCCGGCGGCGGCATCATTCTCCTCGGCCTGTGGATCGTGGTCCGCGTGGCGGCGGCGCCGAAGACGGTCGCAGTAGCGGAGCGCTGACGGTGGCCCTCGCCCTCATCAGCAACCTGGAAGACAGCGACCTCTGGCGCCGCGAAATGACGGTGGCGATTCCCGGCCTCGACTTCCGCGTCTGGCCGGAGCTCGGCGACGAGCGGCAGGTCCGCATGGCGGCGTTCGACTTCAACCTCGTGCCGCCGGGCATCTTTCAGCGCATGCCTAATCTCGGCTGCATCGTCTATCTCGGCCACGGCGCCAACGATTTTCTGCAGCGCCCGGACCTGCCGAAGGGCGTGCCGGTGATGCGCCTCAAGGACCCCGGCATCATTGGCTATATGGTCGAGTACGTGCTGCTGTATCTGCTGAGCCACCGGCGCCGGCAGCAGACCTACCAGCGTCAGCAGGCGGAGCGACGCTGGCAACTCAACATCCCGCCTTTCCCTGGCGACGTGCGCGTGGCCGTGCTCGGACTCGGCTCCATCGGCCAGCGCTTCGCCCAGGCGTTCGTCAGCCTCGGGTATCGGGTCCACGGCTGGGCGCGCGGACCGCACGAGCTGGCGGGCATCACCTGTCACCATGGCCGCGATCAGCTGGCGGCGTGCCTCGGGCCTTGCGACTACGTCGTCTGCGTGCTGCCGGAGACGAGCGAAACGCGCGATATCATCAATGCGGGCACTCTGGCGCTCATGAAGCGCGGCGCTTACTTCATCAATGTCGGCCGCGGCCGCCTCGTGGTCGACGCCGATCTCGTGGCGGCGCTCGATTCCGGTCAGCTGTCCGGCGCGGTCCTCGACGTCTTCCGCACCGAGCCCCTGCCGCCGGAGAGCCCGTTCTGGAGCCATCCGAAGGTGATGGTCACGCCGCACGAGTCCGGCGGCACGCCGCAGGGCTCGCTCGCGCATATCGCGGAGAACTACAAGCGACTGATCGATGGGCGCCCACTGATCAACATCGCAGACCCCGCGCGCGGCTACTGACGGCGCTAGCGCGTATTGCCGGGGCAGCGGCTGGTGAAGCTGTTGCGGACGTCGCGGTCGGGCGGCACGGCGCCGGCGAAGCAATCGAGGTGACGCTCGAGCAACAGCTGGTTCTGCTCGCGCTGGCTGCGGGCGAGATCGTCGGAGCCGCTCGGGACCGTGCCGGAAGGCTCGAGCGCGCCGCCGGGCGTCATCGTCGTCACCCGGTTTCCGATCGCCTTGCCCAGCGGTACGTACTGCGGCGCATAGAGCGAACCGCCCGACGACGAACCCAAGGGCTCGCCCCCGGCGAACGCCGGCCCGGACAGGACCACCAGAACCGCAGCGGCGATTACACTGCGCATCATTCAAGTCCTCTCTAGTTCGACATCCCGCAGATGGGCGCGCGGGCAGCCGCCGGCAAGGCGATCACTGCAAATGTTACCGCTCGCGCTTGCCGGTCGGGTCTGCCATGTTATGCTTTCATATCAAGAGGGTAGCTCCAGCTCACGGGAGAAGCGCATGGCCAAGATCACCGCCGGTCTCATTCAGATGAGCCTCAAGGGCGACACCGCGATGGAGCCCGGCAAGATCCGCGATCTCATGCTGAAGGCCCACCTGCCGCTCATCGAGAAGGCGGCCAAGCAGGGCGTGCAGATCCTGTGCTTCCAGGAGGTCTTCACCCAGCCCTATTTCTGTCCCAGCCAGGACAAGAAATGGTACGGCGGCACCGAGCGCATCCCGGACGGGCCGACGACCCACCAGATGCAGAAGCTGGCGAAGAAGCACGGCATGGTGCTGGTGGTCCCGATCTACGAGGAGGAGATGACCGGCGTCTACTACAACACCGCCGCCGTGATCGACGCCGACGGCAAATATCTCGGCAAGTTCCGCAAGGTGCACATCCCGCAGGTCGCGGGCTTCTACGAGAAGTTCTTCTTCAAGCCGGGCAATCTCGGCTATCCCGTGTTCGACACCCAGGTCTGCAAGCTCGGGGTCTACATCTGCTACGACCGCCACTTCCCGGAGGGCTGGCGCGCTCTGGCACTCAACGGCGCCGAGCTGATCATGAACCCGTCGGCGACCGTCGCCGGTCTCAGCCAATATCTGTGGAACCTGGAACAGCCGGCGGCCGCCGTCGCCAACGGCGTCTATATCGGCGCCGTCAATCGCGTGGGCACGGAAGCGCCGTGGAATATCGGCAAGTTCTACGGCTCCAGCTATTTCGTGAACCCGCGCGGCCAGATCCTGAAGCAGGGCAGCGACGACAAGGACGAGCTGATCGTCACCGAGCTCGACATGGCCATGGTGCGGGAAGTGCGCGACCTCTGGCAGTTCTTCCGCGACCGCCGTCCCGAGACCTACGGCGACCTCACCAGCGCCGCGCACTGACGCATCAGAGGTGCTCGACGCGGTCGGGCGCGCGCTTGAAGCTCTTGCGGCAGAACTCGACGGCCTCGCGCTCGCTGGCCGCGGCGGAGGCATGCGGTCCACCCATCTGGACACGGGCGCCGGCGCGCCAGACCGACCAGCGATAGTCGGTGGACTTGTCCAGATTGCTCCAGCGCTCGATGATCACTTCGATGCGGTCGCCCATGCGCCTTACCCCGCCGGGCGTATTCTATACGGCGAAATTCAGCGCGGGATAGAGCGTCTTCAGGCGCTCGTAGGTGTCGCGGAACACGGCATAGGCGCGATCGTAGACGGCCGTGCGCGCCGGATCGGGCGCGAAGACCTCGCCCGGTTCGACGTAGCGGGCCACACCCTGCCAATCCTTGAACAAGCCGACGCCCACACCGGCGACATAGGCCGCGCCCAGGCAGGAGCCGGGATGGCGGCGCAGCCGCTGCACCGGGCGCGCGAGCACGTCGGCGCAGATCTGCAGCCAGAGGTCGCTGGCGGCGCCGCCATCGCAGGCGACGATCCGCCGCATCTCCGCGCCACGCTCACGGAACACATCGACATGGTGCCGGAATCCGAACGCCACGCCTTCGAGCGCCGCCCGCCACACATGGGCGAGCCTGTGGTGCAGCCCGAAACCGACGAGCGTTCCGCGCGCATAGGGATCGTGCAGCGGCGTCTTCTCGCCGAGGACGTAGGGCAGCAGCACGAGGCCGTCCGCTCCCGCCGGAGTGGGGGCGGCCAAGCGATCCAGCCAGGCGTGCACCGACAGCCCGGCCTCCGCGGCCTTGGCCGCCTCGCCCGCCGCCCATTCGCGCACGATCCAGTTGAGCAGGCTGCCGCTGGCGGCCATGCAGCCGTTGCTGAACCACAGGCCGGGCACGAGATGATGGTCGATATAGAGGCGGGGATCGGTGAGCGGCTTCGCGACCGCGAGCAGGATATCGCCGGAGCCGCCGAACTTCAGAACCATATCGCCGTCGGCAACCGCCCCGGCCATGAATGCCGAGGCCACGAGGTCGGCGCAGCCGGCCACGACCGGCGTTCCCTGCCGGAGGCCGCTGGCCGCGGCCGCCGCGGCCGTGACCTGGCCGACCAGCTCCTGCGAGGCGCGGATGGGCGGCAAGCGGTCGGCGGGAATCCCCGCCAGCGCGACCAGCTCGCGATCGAAGGCGCCGGTGGCGATATCTGCCAATCCTGACTCCAGCGCCCAGTTGTGTTCGATGCTCCGTGAGCCCGTGAGCCGCCAGGTGATGTAGTCATAGGAGCCGAACACCGTCGCGATGCGCGCGAAGAGCTGCGGCTCATGGCGCTCGATCCAGCGCAGCTTCGGTGCCACCAGCTGCTGGTTGATGCTGCCGCCGGTGCGGCGGAAGAAGTCGCCGGCCTCGATGGCCTGCTTCATGGCCTCGATCTCGGCGATGGCGCGCGCGTCGTTCTGCAGCATGGCGCGTCGCAGGAGGCGGCCCTCCGCATCGAGCAGCACGACTGCCGGCAGCATGCCGGTAACGCCGACGCCGGCGATCTCGGCGGCCGGCCGGCCGCTCTTGGCCACGAGCTCGCCGACGACAGCGCAGCTGTTGCTCCACCACTGCTCCGGATCCTCCTCCGACCAGTTGGCGCGGTCCGAATGGAAGGTGACGGGCCGCGACGCCGTGGCCAGGGTCGTGCCGGCCTCGTCGATCAGGACCCCGATGGTCGAGGTGGTGCCGATGTCCAGGCCGAGCAGGAGCGGCATGCGTCAGCGCACCTTGCGCACGACGTCCATGAAGCGCTTCACGCGGTCGCCGTCGACCGGATTCCAGGTATTGCCGTCGACCTTGAAATGGGTGCCTATGACGCAGCCGTCGGCGACGCCCAGGATGTCCCGCACGTTGTCGATGTTGACGCCCGTGTTGGCGAAGACCGGCGTGTCCTTCACCGCGTCCTTCACGCGCTTGAGGTCGGCATTGTCCACTGGCTGGCCGGTCATGGGACCGGACACGCAGATCACGTCGGCCAGTGAGGAGAACACCGCGCTCGTCGCCCGCTTCTCGATCGGACGGGTATCGAGCGGCGCCGCGAACTCGGCGTTGATGTTGAACAGCAGCTTGAAATCGTCGCGGCCGAGGTCGTGGCGCAGGCGCAGGGCGGCCGCGCAATCAGGCGCCCACAGGCCCATGTCCGAGGCGTAGACGCCGGTGAAGATCTCCCGTCCGAAGCGCGCGCCGGTGGCGACGCCGAGCGCCACGGTCGCGACGGGGTCCCACAGGTAGTTCACGCCGAAGGGGATCTTGAGGTCGCGCTTGAGGATGCCGATGGCGCTGGCCATGGCCGCCAGGCTTTCGGGCGTCGCCTTCAGCAGGTAGGGCCGGTCGCCCTCGTTGCCGAACATGACCGCGTCGACGCCGCCGGCCTGCAGCTTCGCGACATCTGCGGCGACCCAGTCGATCACCGCACTCACGCCGCGCTTCGCGTCGTAGCCCGGCGATCCCGGCAGCGGCGGGAAGTGGGCCATGGCGATGATCGGCTTGGCGGCGCCGAAGGTCTCTTTCAACATGCTGGAGGTTCCCGATAGGACGTGCACGCGCGCGGCCGCTACCGTCAAGGGCCCGCCTGCGGCTGTCAAGCCGTCAGGACGGGGCGAACTGGGCGAGGAGGGTCTCGGCTTCCCAGACGATGCGCCGCAGGCGCTCGCCGGCCGGGCAGATGTCGTCGATCAGGCCGCAGACCTGGCCGGCGAACGGCGGCATGGCCTCGAAATTGCCGGTCATGTTGCGGAGTGGTGAATCCGTGCTGAACTTGTAGATCGGGCGCTCCTCCTCGTGGCCGATGACCTCGCGCGGGAAGTCGTCCGGACCGTGGCCCCAGAGATCGTCCCGATAGGCGTCGGTGACGCTGTTTCGCAGCGTCCGTACGGGCGAACGCGGCGGCCAGTTGATCGCGAAGACATCGGAATGAACGGTCTGCTCCGACGTCGCCGCGACGATCCTCTGCTTGTGATACTCGTGGGCGAACGACTCCTGGGTCGCCAGGAAGGCCGTGCCGCACTGAATGCCTTGCGCGCCGAGACTGAAGGCGGCCACCAGCCCACCGCCGGTGGCGAACCCGCCGGAGGCCAGCACCGGGACATCCACGGCGCGCACGACCTGCGGCACCAGGACCAGCGACGACACGTCGCCGTGGACATGGCCGCCGGCCTCGACGCCCTGACAGATGATGACGTCGGCGCCGCCCGTGGCCGCGGCGATCGCGTCCGACAGCCGGCCCACCTGGTACAGCACCTTGCAGCCGGCCTGCCGGGCGCGCTGGATGAGATCGGGCCGGACATCCCAGAAGAAGCTGAGCGCGTGGACCCGGGACTCGAAGCAGGCCGCCAGCTCCTCTTCCAGCAGCGTCGGATCGGTGCCGTAGGGAATGAGATTGACGCCGAAATTTCGATCAGTGCGCGCCCGAACTGCCGCGACCTCGCGTCTGATCAGCTCAGGTGACTCCCGCACCATGCCGAGCAGTCCGTAGCCGCCCGCGGCCACCACGGCCGCCACGAGCTCGGAGCGCGCGACGCCGCCCATGCCGGCCGAGACCACCGGATAGTCGCAGCCCAGCAGGCGGCAGACTTGCGTCTTGAGCGGCGTGCGATGCGTCATCCTCCGCCTTTCGACAACTCAAGGGGACGCAATCATGGGACATCGCGAGCCGCCGCAGCATTGAGTTTCATCGATGGCTGGCATGCCGGCGCGGATGTTCGCCTGCGGACCCACTGGCGCGGCGCCCGCGGGCAGACTATGACATCGAAGCCGTTCAACAGGAGTTAGGCTCAGGAATCAGCATGCTCGGGTATTTTCCAAATCTGCCCTATCACGTTGCTGTCATCGGCGCCGCCAGCGGCATCGGCCGCGAGACGGCATCCTTCCTGGCGACGCAGGGCGTCTCCGTGGCCTGCATCGACCGCAATGCGGCCGGCGCCGAGGAGACGGCCAAGAGCATCACTTCGACGCAGGGCAAGGCGGTGGCCGGCGCGGCCGACGTGACCGACGACGCCTCGGTCCCGCGCGCGCTCGATGCAGCCGAGAAGGCGCTTGGCCCCATCCATGGCCTCGTCAACTGCGCAGGCATCACCGGCAAGACCAATCTCAAGGGTCACGAGGTCGATCTGGCGGATTTCGATGCGGTCTACCGCATCAATCTGCGCGGCGCCATGGTGCTGTCGAAGGCGGTTCTGCCGCGCATGCTCGCGCGCAACTACGGCCGCGTGCTGCATGTCGCGTCGATCGCGGGCAAGGAAGGGAACGCCGCCATGGCTGCATACGCGGCCACGAAGGCGGGCGTGATCGGGCTCGTGAAGTCGCTGGGCAAGGACTATGCGGAGACCGGCGTCACCATCAACGCGCTTGCGCCGGCCGTGATCCGCACGCCGATGGTCGACGCCCTGCCCGAAACCGTGGTGAAGTACATGACCGACAAGATCCCGATGAAGCGCTGCGGCGAGCTCCAGGA
This sequence comes from Candidatus Acidiferrum sp., assembly GCA_035518775.1. GTDB lineage: Bacteria > Pseudomonadota > Alphaproteobacteria > Dongiales > Dongiaceae > JBGPEQ01. The sequence continues at coordinate 1,504 of DATIXH010000379.1, read as the reverse complement.
AGCGGCACAACTGATCGCCTGGATCGTGTCGCCGGCCTGCAGCTTCACGACCGGATTCACCTTCGACCTGTCGGGTGGCCGCGCGACTTATTGAGGTGATGTGCGCGAGGCGGCCGCTGCGCCCCCGGCGATGCGCGGCCGCATCGCCAGGAGATTGAGGAACGGACGAGCGAAGAGCGCCGCCACCGAGGCAAATTGGCTGGGCTCTTCACCGTACAGTCCGTAGCTCAGCTCCTCCTTGGTCTTCGGCACATAGAGCGTGCCGCCGATCGCGTCCCAGAACGCGAAGATGAATCCCATGTTCTTGTCGAAGTGACGCGGCGCGCTGCTGTGGTGGATCTGGTGCTGCGCGGGGCTGATGAGGAGGTGGCTGAGCCAGGCGGGATAGCTTAGCCACACATGACTGTGGCGCAGATGGAAGCCGAAGAGATACCAAGCGAACAGCAGGACGTTCACGCCGAGGACGCGCATATCCGTGATGCCGGTGCCGGCCACGACGTGGAACAGGCCCTGCACGATGCCGGTGAAGAGCGCCGTGAGGCTGAGCGTTAGCAGATCGTCCACCGGATGGACGCGGAAGGCCGTGATCGGAGTCAGCACCTGCGCCGAATGGTGGACCTTGTGGAATTCCCAGAGGATGGGAACCTTGTGCTGGAGGTAGTGGCCGATATAGAGGGCGAGGTCCATCGCCAGCAACGTCGCGACCGTCAATGCTGCAGACCACCACCAGGGCGCGGCGGACGCCGCCGCCGACGCTGCGCCGCCGAGCATGTGCGCGACGAAAGCGGCGACGGTTGGGGCCGCTAGGAGCGGCGCCAGGATCAGCCCGAAAACCGCGGTATTGAGATAGAAGAACCAGTAGTCGAGGCGGGCGGACCGGTGCCCGAAGACCTGCGTCGGCGCGACATAGGCGAGAAAGCCGCGGAGCAACCCGTGGTCGCGTGCACCCCGCCGATAGGCGAAGATGGCGCCGGCAATCACCAAGGCCGATAGCAAATATAGCCAATAGATGCGGCGAAGCGGATCGGCCAGCGCCAGGAGGGGCGCGAAGAAGCAGCTCTCGATCGTGTCGATCCATCCGTTCATGGCGCCTAGACGCTCTTGTGGCGCATGAAGATAGCGCAGGCCCACGTGAAAAACGACGCCCTTGCATCCGCCTGATTGCTAACGCAGTCTGGCGCCGCCGCGCCGTATCGGATGAGCGGCGCAGAGCGATCGAACGGGGGATGTCGATGAAACTGGTGCGGTACGGCCGGCCCGGAAAAGAGAAGCCGGGCCTGATCGACGGCGATGGCAAGCTGCGGGACCTGAGCAAGAAGCTGAAGGAGATCAATGGCGCGGCTCTGGCGCCGGCCAGCCTCAAGGCGCTGCGCGGCCTGAGGATCGAGCGCCTGCCGGTCGTGCGCGGCAAGCAGCGCCTGGGCACGCCAATCGCCGGCATCAGCAAGGTCATCGCCATCGGCCTCAACTACGCCGATCATGCCGCCGAGTCCGGCGCGCCGAT
>DATIXH010000378.1:0-2472 GCA_035518775.1 Candidatus Acidiferrum sp. | reverse complement strand
TGGATGATGTCGTCGTAGAGATTGCGGCACGAGGCGGGGGCGGGCGGCTCCGGATAGGCCGTGCAATTGATGGCGCCGGGCTGGCTGCTCGATTGGTATGCCTTCGGCAGGTCCGCCGAGGCGCAGGCGGCCACGCTGAGCGCCACGACCACAAGCAACAGTCTCGCCATCGCGAGCCACCTCGATCCGGTCCTGTCGGCAACCGATCATAGCCGCATGGACGGTCAACATCAGCGGCGAGTCTTCGATTGCAGCGCCGGAAAGCGCTTGTGTGTTCCGTAATTGTTCTGTACTATGCCGCCGTCTTGGCTTTCGTCGCAAGCGCCTTGCCGCTAGGTTGAGTCCATGCCCCAAGTCGCCGCCATCTCCCAGCAGATCTGGGACATGAAATACCGCCTGAAGGACATCGGGGGCGGCGCCGTCGATCGCACGATCGAGGACAGCTGGCGACGGGTCGCCGATACGCTGGCCGCGCCCGAGACGGACCCGGCGCTGTGGGCCGAGCGCTTCTACGACGCCATGGCCGATTTCAAGTTCCTGCCGGCCGGCCGCATCCTCGCGGGCGCCGGCACCAAGCGGAACGTCACCCTCTTCAACTGCTTCGTCATGGGGACCATCCCCGACGACATGCGCGGCATCTTCGAGAACCTGCTGGAGGCCGCCCTCACCATGCAGCAGGGCGGCGGCATCGGCTACGACTTCTCGACCCTGCGGCCCAAGGGCGCCCCGGTGAAGGGCGTCGGCGCCGACGCCTCCGGCCCGCTCACCTTCATGGTCGTGTGGGACGCCATGTGCAGAACCATCATGAGCGCCGGCCATCGCCGCGGCGCCATGATGGCGACCATGCGCTGCGACCACCCGGACATCGAGGCGTTCATCGAGGCCAAGCGCGAGGCGGGCCGCCTGCGCATGTTCAATCTCTCGGTGCTCGTCACCGACGCCTTCATGACGGCCCTCAAGGAGGACGCGCCCTGGGAGCTGAAGTTCGGCGGCACCACCTTCAAGGTTCTGCGCGCGCGCGATCTCTGGGACAAGATCATGCGGGCCACCTACGCCTACGCCGAGCCCGGCGTGATCTTCATCGACCGCATCAACCGCCGGAACAATCTCCACTACTGCGAGACGATCAGCGCGACCAACCCGTGCGTGACCGGCGATACATGGGTGCACACCGCTGGCGGCCCCAGGCAAGTACGACAGCTCGTCGGTCGGCCCACCGATCTGCTTGTCAACGGTGAGGTGCACGGCACGGATGACGACGGTTTCTTCAAGACCGGCACCAAGCCGGTGCTGAGTTTGAAGACCACAGAGGGCTATCGCTTGCGGCTCACGGCGGACCATCCCGTGCGTCGCGTAAGGGAATTGACGCGCTGGCGCATCGAAACCGAATGGCGCAAGGCGGGTGACCTCAGATCTGGCGACCGCATCGTTCTGAACGATCACCGCAGCCATGCCCATTGGCCGGGTGAACACGGATCCAATGAGGGTTACCTGATCGGTCTCCTCGTCGGCGACGGCACGTTGAAAGCCGATAAGGCAGTGTTGAGCGTGTGGCCGCGCTGCAAAGCGGTCGGGGGCGACTGCCACGACGGTGCGTTGGATATGATGTCGGTCGCTCTGGCGGCTGCGCGCGCCTTGCCACATCGCTCCGACTTCGCTGGTTGGATACCGGTCGAAGGCGGCAGGCTTCAGAGACTTTCTCTCGGCGCGTTGCGCCACTTGGCGTTGCGTCTGGGTATGCGGCCCGGCGACAAGTCGATCACGCCGACGATGGAACAGGCGTCGAGCGACTTTGCAATAGGCTTCCTTCGCGGATTCTTCGATTGCGACGGCACAGTGCTGGGAAGTCAGGCCAAAGGCATCAGCGTGCGCCTGGCGCAGAGTGACTTGGCAAGACTCGAAGCGGTCCAGCGCATGCTCTTGCGCCTCGGTATCGTCTCGACGATCTATCGTGAGCGACGGTTGGCGGGCGAGCGGCCCATGCCCGACGGCAAGGGCGGAATGCGGCTCTATCGCCACGCGGCACAGCACGAGTTGGTCATCGCGAACGAGAACGTCGGCCGGTTCGCAAGTCTCATCGGCTTCGCGCATGGCGAGAAACAGGCAAAGCTGAAGTCGCTCTTGGGTGCTTATCGCCGCCGGCCTAATCGGGACCGATTCGTCGCGGTCATCGACAGCATCGCCGAAGATGGGGTCGAAGATGTCTTCGACGTGCAGGTACCCGGCGTCAATTCATTCGATGCCAATGGCATCCTCGTGCACAACTGCGGCGAGGAGCCGCTGCCGCCTTATGGCGCCTGCCTGCTCGGCTCGATCAATCTGGCGGCGCTCGTGCGCGAGCCGTTCACGGAGCAGGCGCGGCTGGACATGGCCGAGCTGGAGCGGCTGGTGCCCGTGGCCGTGCGGCTCATGGACAACGTGGTGGACGTGTCGGGCTTCCCGCTGGAGCAGCAGACCAAAGAGGCAAAAGCG
>DATIXH010000377.1:0-46119 GCA_035518775.1 Candidatus Acidiferrum sp. | reverse complement strand
CGTGAAGGTCTCGGTGGTGCTGGGCACGACCGACCTGCCGGTGCGCCAGTTGCTGCGGCTCGGCCGCGGCGCCGTGCTCGAGCTCTACCGCAAGGTCGGCGAAGACGTCGACATCTACGTCAACGACCGCCTGGGCGCGCGCGGCGAGATCGTCAGCATCGGCGACAAGCTCGGCGTCACCATGACCGAAATCTGCAAGTCGGAATTTGCGTCGTAGCACTGCCGATTTGGGCCAGGAACGGGGACGTGGCCTTGAACGATAAAGACGCAACATCGCGTCGGGGTGGCCCCTCATGGCCGCCCGGCGGCAGGGCGACCATGGCGGGTCGCTTCCAAGCGCTCCTGATCGGGGCGGCCGCCCTGCTGATTCCCGGCAGCGCGATGGCGCAGAGCATCAACCTCGACGTCGGCGATCCCTCCTTGACCGGACGGATCGTGCAGATGGTGCTGCTGTTGACGGTGCTGAGCGTGGCGCCGTCGATCCTGATGATGGTGACGTCGTTCACGCGCATCGTCGTCGTGCTGTCGCTCCTGCGCTCGGCCCTCGGCCTGCAGCAGTCGCCGCCCAACGCCGTGCTGATCGGCCTCGCGCTGTTCCTCACCGCCTACATCATGGGGCCGACCTTGGAGGCCAGCTGGCGCGACGGCGTCCAGCCCCTGATCGACAACCAGATCACCGAGGAGCAGGGCTTCGAGCGCGCCAGCGAGCCGGTTCGCGCCTTCATGGAAAGCCATGTGCGCGAGAAGGACCTGCAGCTCTTCATCGATCTCGGCAAGCCGGCGGATGACGCCAACAGCGGCGCCGCCATCGCCGCCCCGGTGGCGCCGGAAGCGAATGCCGCGGCCAAGGCCGAGGCCGCGCCGCTGCGCGCGCTCGTGCCCGCCTTCATGCTGTCGGAGCTGCGGCGCGCCTTCGAGATCGGCTTCCTGCTGTTCCTGCCGTTCCTGATCATCGACATGGTGATCGCGGCCATCCTCACCTCGATGGGCATGATGATGCTGCCGCCGCTGGTGGTGTCCCTGCCCTTCAAGCTGATCTTCTTCGTGCTGGTCGACGGCTGGTGGCTGGTGGTCGGCAGCCTCGTCCGCAGCTACGGCAGCTGAGGCGGAGCCATGGAAGCGATGGAACTCTTCCGCGCCGTTCTGGCCCTCGTGCTGGTGCTCGGCTTGATCGGCGGCGCCGCCTGGGCCGCGCGCCGCTTCGGTCCCGCCCTGTGGTTCGGTTCGCGCCCGAAGCGCGACCGCAACCTCGGCGTGCTCGAAACGCTGCCGATCGATGCCCGCCACCGCCTGGTGCTGGTGCGCCACGGCGAGCGCAAGCATCTCCTCCTGATCGGGCCCAACCACAGCCTCGTGGTCGAGGACGGAGCCGTCGCGCCGCCGCCTGAGGCCGCGCCATGAGCGCGCCGCAGAAGCCGCCGGTCGCCGTCGCCCTCACCTACGAGTTCGGCAAGCCGAACCTGCCGCGCGTCGTGGCCAGCGGACGCGGCGCCATCGCCGAGCGCATCCTGGCGCTGGCCCAGGAGAACGGCATCCCCGTGCGCGAGGACGCCGACCTGGCCGCGCTGCTGGCCGCCGTCGAGCTCGAATCCGAAATTCCCGCCGAGGCCATGATCGCGGTCGCCGAGATCATGGCGCAGATCTTCCTGCTCAACCGGCGCGCCCAGGCCGCGGCCACGAACGGTCGCTGACCGCCATGCCCGTCGACCCCATAATGTCCGCGTTGCCGGCGCTCGCCGATCTCATCGCCACGGTCGGACGGGGGGAGGCGGCGCCTGTGCGCGCGCAGGTGCTGAGCCTGCCCACGCAGCTGGCGGCGGCGCCGACGCCGGTGAGCGTCACCGGCGTGGTCGCCGAGAGCCCCATTCCGGGCCAGCTGCGCATCGCCACGGCCATCGGCGACGTGCAGCTGCACACGCCGACGGAGCTGCCGGCGGGCCGCACGGTCACCGTCATCACGCGCCCCAACATGCCGACCGAGGTCTTCCTGCTGACCAACGCGACGCCCGCCCCGCAGTCGCAGCCACAGGCGCAGGGGCGGCCGCTGTCGGCCACGCCGCTTCCGGCGACGCCGCAGCCGGCCGGCCCACCGCCTCAGCCCGGCCGGATGACGCCGCTGCCACAGGCGCTGCCGGGCCATCCGGCCCAGCCGCAGCCGGCGGCGCAGACTTCACCCTTCAGCCTGCCGTCGAATCCCGTGCCGGCCGGCCAGGGCGCGCCGCCCAGCGCCGCGCCCGCGCTCACGCCGGCGATGTTCCAAGCGGCCGCCGCGACCGACCCGCGCGGCAGCCCCGCGCCGGCACAGCGCCCTCCCCTGCCGCCGGCGCCGGCGCCCCACGCGCCGACCCTGTCGCCCGCTTCGCTCGTGGCCACCTTCGATGTCGCTGTCATGCCCGAGCGCACGACCGCTGCCGCCTATGCCGCGCCGGCGACGGCAGCGCCGCCCTCCGACCTGCTCGGCCTGCTGACGGACCTGCGCCGCCTGGTCGCCGCCCGCGATCCGAAGGCGGCCGACCGCTTGCTGCGCCGCCTGCCGACGCCCGACCGTGGCGGTGCCGTCGCGCTGCTGGCGCTGCCGGTGGCGGCGCGGCGCGCCGACCTTGCGGTCTGGCTGGGCCGCGAGATCGCGAAGATCGTCGAGGAGGACGAACCGGATGACGGCAAGGCCGACCTGATCGAGCGCCTCACGGCCGCCCTGACCCAGGGCGCCGAGCGCCTCGACGACAGCGGCGAGCGCACCTGGCGCTGGCGCCCGCTGCCGATGGTCGACAACGGCCAGTTCGTGCCGCTGCAGATCGGCGTGGCGCCCGAGCGCGAGCGGGCGGATCCTGACGCCGAGGGCAAGCGCCGGCCGATGCGCATCTTCGAGTTCGCGGTCGAGGCGGCGCTCAGCGCCCTCGGCCTCACGCGCGTGGAGGCCACCTACCACCAGCGCCGGCTCGACCTGGTGGTGCAGTGCGAGACGCCGATCGAGCAGGAAGGACGCGAGCAGATCGTGGCCGCCGTCGGCCGCGTGTTCGAGGAATTCGGGCTCGGCGGCAGCTGCCGCTTCGAGGCTTACCACGCCCCGCCGGGCGCGACCCGTCCGGTCAAGATCTGACGGTCCGGTGCTGATACTGCAGCTGGGCGATCTCGTCGACGTACTGCGTTTCCCGGCGCGCCTCCTCCTGCGCCGCCGCCCGCGCCTGGCGCTCCATCAGCACCTCCAGCCGCTTGCATTCGCCGAAGGCCTCGAGCGTCTCCTGCTTGGCGGCGTCGACCCGCCGCTCCAGCCCGGGGATCTCGTCGAGCAACTGGCGCTTGCGGCGGCTGATCTGGCATAGGAACGTGCCGGTCGCGAACATCGTCTCGTCGGTCGAGCGGGTGCCGCGCTCGATCGCCTCCAGCCGGGCGATCTCGGCCCGCACCTGAGTAAGGCGCTGCTGCGCCAGATTGAGGGCCTGAGCGGCCGCGTCGCGGCGCGTACGCGCGACCTTCAGCAGGATCTCGTACGGGTCCGCCACGACGCGCGCCCTACGCTCCGCCGTCCTCGGCCTCGGCCGGGCGCGGCAGCAGGATGGCGGCTTCGATGCGCTGCGGGCTGACATTGACCGTGAAGCCGATGCCGGTGTGGCGCGCCAGCTGGCCCGCGAGATAGGGGTGGATGGTCTGCTGGTCGAGATAGGCGATGCGCACGTCGCTCTGCAAGGTGCGGCACTTGGCGGCCGACATCGGCAGCAGTTCGCCGGTGCCCACGACCTGGAACTCGGAGGGCGCGGCCGGATCGCCGGCGGTCATGCGCACGGCGATGGTGCCGCGCATGCCCAGGCACTCCGCGATCACCAGCAGGCCGTTGAGCAGCACGCGGGCAGCGTTGCGGTCGACGCCAGCGGCCGGATCGGCCGGCAGTTCGTCGGTGGAAGGCCAGTCGAGCGCGATGCGCGTCTCCGTGAAGAAGGCCTCGGCCATCGCCCGCAGGTCGTGCAGCGCCACCGGCAGCTCGTCGTCGTCGCAGCCATAGGCGAGGCGGAAGAAGCGCAGGCGGTCGATGATGCGCGCGCAGTCGCGGTCGATCTGCGACTGGGTGGCGGCGCTGCTGCTGCCGTCTTCGGCGAAGCGCAGCAGCTCGAGCCCGTTGACGACCGCGCCGATCGGCCCGATCAGGCTCTCGCACACGCGCGAGCTCACGAGTTCTGCCAGTTTCAAGCGTTCTGCTTCGGACATGTTGTTCATTGGATCCTTGTCGAGCTTCGGTTTCGCCTCCCCGCGAAATCCGGACCTCAATCGATACCCACGATCATGCTGGCGAGACGTTCCATGTAGTCCGACAGCGTCGTCATCATGAAGGGCAGCAGCAGCAATCCGCCGATGAACATGGCCGCCATCTTCGGCACGAACACGAGCGTCATCTCCTGGATCTGCGTCAGCGCCTGCAGGAAGCCGATGGTGAGACCCACCACCAGCGCGATGCCCAGCAGCGGCCCGGCGACCAGCACGGTCGTCCACAGCCCGTCGCGCATGATCTCGATGACGTCGACTTCGGTCATAGTTCTATTGCTTCCTCCCGATCAGCCGCTGCGCGGTCAGATCGGCATGCGCATGATTTCCTGGTACGCCGCGATCACCTTGTCGCGCACGGCGACGGCGGTCTGCAGCGTGACTTCGGCGTTGTTCACGGCCATCACGACGTCGCGGATGTCGACCTGGCCGGTCACGGCCTGCGCCGATTTCTGCTCGCCCTGCCGCATCGTCTCGACCCAGCTCTCGGCCGCGCCCTTGAGCGCGTCGACGAAGCCGTCGCCGCTGCCGCCGGCGACGCCGCCGGTATTGGTGCTGCTCGGCGGCCGGTTAACGCCGGCGACGTCGCGGTAGGCGTTGATGCCTGCACTAACGGGATTGATCGTCGTCATCGCTCGCTTCCCTTACGCGCCGATGCTACGAGCGCAGCAGGTCGATCGTGCGCATCAGCATGTTGCGCGCCTGGTCGATCATCTGCAGGTTGGCCTCGTAGGAGCGCTGCGCCTCGCGCATGTCCGCGAGCTCGATCAGCATGTTCACGTTCGGCAGCTTGACATGGCCGTTGGCGTCGGCGGCCGGGCTCGAGGGCTCGTAGATCTCGCGGAACGGCGAGTTGTCCTGGCCGACCTTCTTCACCTTCACCTCCTCGGCGCCGATCGCCTTGTCCAGCTCGGCCGCGAAGGTGACGGTCTTGCGCCGGTAGGGATCGCCGCCGGGCACCTCGGCGGTGGAATTGGCGTTCGCCAGGTTCTCCGAGATCACCCGCAGCCGCGTGCCCTGGGCCTGCAGGCCCGAGGCGGCGACGCTCATGGATTTCAGCATGTCGTTCATGGCTAGCCCGTCGTCCCTTTGGAGCCGATCGCGGTCTTCAGCATCCCGATCTGCTTGCGATAAAGCTCGGTGGCCATCTGGTAGTCCGCCTGGGTCTCCGCGAGCTGCGTCATCTGCTGCTCGAGCACGACGCCGTTGCCGTCGGGCGAGACCTCCCAGGGCGTGATCGTCTTCACTTTCGCCGCCGCCGGATCCGGCGCCTTGCCGAGGAGATGGCCGGCCTGCGTCACCGCCGGGCGCAGCGTGACCTGCTGCAGCGCGTCGCCGAAGGAGAGCGGCGCCAAGTCGTGTGCCTGGTAGCCGGGCGTGTTGGCATTGGCGACGTTCTGCGACAGCACCTGTTGCCGCTGGCCGAGCCAGCGCAGCTGCTGCGAGATCATCCGGAAGAGGCCGATGCCCTGAAAATCCATTTTAACCAATAAGACGCTTAACCAAGAATTGACGGCCGGCGCCGACCCCTCTGGTTTTGCCACCGCGGGATTACCGCGGGCTTGTCGTTTTCGGCCGCCTGGCGCCGCCTGGTGCCGTTTAACCCTGGCGTAAAGGCGGGCCGCCACACTGCCGCCATGCGTCAAGCCCACGCCACCCATCGGCCGTTGCGGATCGCCCAGGCGATCACCGAAATCGAACGTCTGCCGAACCTCCGCCTGGTCGGCGAGGTCAAGGGCGCCTACGGCATCACCATCGAGGCCGACGGCCTCGAGCGTCACCTCGCGGTCGGCGACCGTTGCGCCGTCGAGACCCGGCGCGGCCAGCAGATGCTGTGCGAGGTCATCGGCATCCGCGACGGCCGCGGCCTCCTCATGTCCTATCAGGACCTCGGCGGCGTCGGCGTCGGCTGCCCCATCATCGTGCTCGACCGCGGCATCGTCGTACGGCCCAACCGCGGCTGGCTCGGCCGCACGGTCAACGGCCTCGGCGAGCCCATCGACGGCAAGGGCCCCCTGCCCTCCGGCCCGCTCGCCTATCCGCTGCGCTCCAGCCCCCCGCCCGCCTTCTTCCGCCGCCGCGTCGGCAAGAAGCTCGACGTCGGCGTGCGCGCCATGAACGCGCTGCTCAATCTTTGCCAGGGCCAGCGCATGGGCATCTTCGCCGGCTCCGGCGTCGGCAAGTCGACCCTGCTGGGCATGATGGCCCGCTACACCAATGCCGACGTGGTCGTCATCGGCCTGATCGGCGAGCGCGGCCGCGAGGTGCAAGAGTTCCTCGCCTCCGAGCTCGGCGAGCAGGGCACGGCCCGCAGCATCGTCGTGGTCTCCACCTCCGACGAGCCGCCGCTGATGCGCCGCCAGGCCGCCTATCTCACCCTCGCCGTGGCCGAGCATTTCCGCGACCAGGGCAAGCAGGTGCTGTGCCTGATGGACAGCGTCACGCGCTTCGCCATGGCGCTGCGCGAGATCGGCCTCGCCGCCGGCGAGCCGCCGACCACCAAGGGCTACACCCCCTCCGTCTTCGCCGAGCTGCCGCGACTGCTGGAGCGCGCCGGACCCGGCGTCGACGGCACCGGCGATATCACCGGCGTCTTCGCCGTCCTCGTCGACGGCGACGACCACAACGAGCCGATCGCCGACGCCGTCCGCGGCATCCTCGACGGCCACCTCATTCTCGACCGCGCCATCGCCGAGCGCGGCCGCTATCCCGCCATCAACATCCTCAGGAGCGTGTCGCGCACCATGCCCGCCTGCAACACCGAGCAGGAGGCGGCGCTGGTGCGCCGCGTGCGGCAGCTGCTCGCGACCTACGAGGACATGGCCGACCTGATCCGCATCGGCGCCTATCGCCGCGGCACCGACCCCAAAGTCGACGAGGCCATCGCCTATTTCGACCGCATCGACGGCTTCCTCACCCAACGCAAGGACGAGCACACCAACCTGACCGCCAGCTACGAGCTGCTGGCCCGCCTCGTCGCCGCCCCGCCGGGCGGCGTCGTCGGCAAGGAGCCGCCGCGATGAGGATGCCTGCATGCGCACCGCGCGTCCTTCGACAAGCTCAGGATGAGGTCGAATCTTGATGGCACGAAGACACCCCCTCATCCTGAGCCTGTCGAAGGACGCAGTGCGCCGATCCCAGTCTGCTGTTGCGTTGGCGACGGCCTCGATGCTGGCGTTGCTTGGCATCGCCGCGCCGGCTTTCGCCGACGCCAAGACCCAGATCGCGCTGCTCCCCGTCATCGCCGACGACCAGGTCTGCCTGCAGAAGATCCGCACCGAGGAGCGCGCGCACCGCATTCCCAGCGGCCTCCTGGCAGCCATCGGCTTCACCGAGTCGGGCCGGACCGTGACCGGCAGGCGCTCGGTCTGGCCCTGGACGGTGAATGTCGAGGGCGAAGGACATTTCTTCGATACGAAGGACGCGGCGGTGAAGTTCGTCGCGGACAAGCAGGCCGCCGGCGTGGAGTCGATCGACGTCGGCTGCATGCAGATCAACCTGAAGCATCATCCCGAGGCCTTCGCCTCGCTCGACGACGCCTTCGATCCCGCCACCAACGTGGCCTACGGCGCCGATTTCCTGAAGGACCTCCACGACCAGGCCAACGGCTGGCTGGCGGCCGCCCGCCGCTACCACTCGGCCACGCCCGAGAAGGGCCAAGCCTATGGCGAGCTGGTGTTGGCCAACTGGACCGGCGCCGCCAAGCAGACCGAGCTCGCCGCCGACGCCGCGGCGGTCATCCCGGCAGCGAAGCCGGAGCCCATTCCGCTGACCAGCACTCTCGGCTTCCTGCGCGCCCAGCCCGTCCGCGCCCTGCCGGCGACCGGCAACAGCTCGCTGTTCGCCCAGTTCTACAACCCGCCGCCGCGGACGATGGCGCCGGCTCAGACCGCCGGCAGGACGACCGCCCAACCGGCCGCGACGAGCAACGGCTCGCTCGTCGCCTCCACGCAGCGGATCTTCCAGCGCCGCGTCGCGCCAGGCCAGACCGGCCTGACGCTCAAGGACTACCGCGGCAACTGACGGCTGGGCTCCCGCCTCACTCGCCGCGATCGAGCTTGGCCAGCAGATCCTTGGCCGCCTTCCCGACCGGCTGATCGGGGGCCAGGTTCGCGGCCTGCCGCAGCCACTGCCGCGCGATCTTGGTATCGCCCTGCGCCGCGGCGCTCCGGCCGGCCCGCCAGAAGAGGTCGGCGGCAGACTTGCGATCGCCCCCCTGCATCGCCGCCTCCCCCTGCACGGCGAGGACGCGCGCGAGACCGCGATAGTCGATCGTGTCGCGCCGCAGGGCTTCGGCGCGTGTGGCCTCCTGCAGCGCGCGCGCCGAATCGCCGCGCCGCAGCGCAACGCGCGCGGCAAGCTCCGCCGCGTCGGCCTGCAGCGGCGGCGTGCCGGCGCCCCGCAGCTTGTCGGCCGCGGTCGTCAGGCCCCGGTCGTTGCCGCGCTCGTCCGCGATGAGGCCACGCAGGAACGTGGCGCGTGCCGAGGCCTCCGCATCGCCGCCGCCTTCCGCCTGCGCGGCGACCGCATCGGCCTCGGCGGACGCGCCGGTGCGGTAGAGGGCCGTGGCCTCGACCAGCGTGAGCGCGGGAAACGGCTTGGCCCCGCGGCGCTCGAGCTCCGTCCGGGTCATGCGGGCGGCGGCGAGGGCGCGATCGGGCGCGTTGGCTTGCAGCTCGGCGACGGCAAGGTTGTAGCCGAGCGTGCCGATCTGCTCGACGTCGTCGCGCGCCTCGGCCCGTTCCAGCGCCGTCCGGTATTTCTCGGCCGCCTCCTCCGGGTGCTCCAGGTCATACGCGACGCGTCCGGCCTGCGTCTCCCGCTCGAGCGCCTTGTCGACGGGCGCCTTGGACTCGTCAGGCGCCGATCCGCCGCAGCCGGCGACGAGCAGGAAGACGAGCATCAGCCGCTTCATGGCTGGACCTCGGTCGATGGCAGCCGGGCCGACGGCTCTTCCTTTGCCGCGGCCGTGCCGCCGAGCAGCCAGGAGCGGCGGAGCTGCGCCAGGACCAGTTCCAACTCGTGAGCGCTCTGTTGCGTCTGCGTGAGGAGGCTGGGGAGATTGGCGGTGGTATTCTCGACGTTCCTGGCGATCCTCGGCGCCCGCTCCGCGGCCGCCGCCACATTCCGCATCGCCGCTTGCAGCGTCGCCAGCGTGGCGTCCGCCCGCCGCAGCAGCTCCGGCACGCCGTTCTCGGACGCATTCAATTGCGCCAGCATGCGCCGCGCGTCGGCGACGGCCTCCCGCGCATCCGCCGCGGTCGCCTCGAGATTGCGCATCATCGTCTCGTCGCTGACCAGCCGGCCGATATTGCCCTCGCCCTGCTCGACCCGCTTCATGGTGACGGCCAAGGAGGCCATCGCGCGCCCGGCATCGTCGAGAACGGGGAAGATCTTGGCCCGCACCTCGTCGATCAGGGCGCCGACGGTCTCGGTCGGCGCGCGCTCCGTCTCCGCCTGGATCACGGCGTAGTGCCAGTCCAGTTCCTGCCCGCGGCCGCGCGAGATGTCGACATAGGCCGCGCCGGCCACGCCGAAGCGCCGGCGGATCACGGCCTGACTGTCGCGGCGGATGAAGGCCGTCGCCTGCTCATCGATCTCGGCCACGGCGTGCATTTGCTGGCTCGGGTCGATGACGACCCGGGTTATCGTTCCGGCCCGGGTGCCCAGCACTTCGACGTCCGCTCCGACCGACAGCCCGCCGACGCCGGATTCCGGCAGCACGATCTGCAGCGTCGACACCGGCTTGAACCAGTCGCGCAGGACGCCGGCCTGCAAGGCCACGCCGAAGAACACGACGACGCTCAGCAGGACGAGCAGCCCGACCCATTCGTCCATGTAGCGCGTTCGGATCATGCGGCCCGCCTCGCGGGAAACAGCCCGTAGTCGCGCAGCCGCAGCCGATGGGTGACGGGAGCGGAGCGGTCGCGCCACACATAGTCGCTGTTGGTCAGCCAGATGGCCGCCGCACCCTTTTGGCGCGCGGCGGTCAATGCCTCCAGCAGCGGCACCGCCAGGTCCGCGAACCGCGCCTGCAGCGGACTCTCCAACAGCAGCAAGGCGGGCTCGCCCAGGAACGCCCGGACGCAGGCGGCGCGCGCCAGATCCTTGGCGGACAGGTCCCGCGGATGGCCGGTGGGCAAGCCGGGCAGGCCGAAGCTGCCGGCGAGCCTCGCGGCCTCCTCCCGCAGGTCGCGCGCGTCGCGCCGGGTGTGATGCAATTGCGGGAGCAGGACGTTGGTCGCCACGTCCAGGAAGTCGATCCACCCGACGTTGCCGAAGACGCGGCCGATGCGGCCGCGCAGGGCGGCGGCATAGTCGAGAGTGAGGGTGCGCCAGTCACGCCCGAGAAAGCTCACGGTTCCCTCGGTCAGGGGAACGAGACCGCAGCAGAGATCCGCGAACCATGCGGCACGTCGCGGGTCGTTGGTGTCGACCAGCGCGAATTCGCCCGGCAGCAGCTGCAGCGTGATGGGCTGGATGCGGAATTCGTCCAGGCCGGCTTGAGGCGCCGCTTGCCAGATGTCGAGGACGGGCTGGGTCGATGCCATGGGATCACGCCAGGAAGCTGAACGCCAGGCTGGCGATCAGGATCATCAGGACGCCGCGCGCGAATCCGCGCGGCAGCAGATGCGCGCCGTCGTCCTGCGGGCCGGCGGTGAGGGCGGTCAGGCCGACCGTGAGCGCCGTCAGCAGCCCGATGACGATCAGCTTCGTCGGCACGATGATGAAATCCCTGACGTGCAGGGCCAGCAGAACCCGGTCGAAGAATGCCCAGATCGAGATCTGCACCGCGTGCAGCAGGCTGCCGGCGACGAAGCCGGTCACCAGGGCCGCGAAGATGAAGAGGATGCCGAGCGTGAAGGCCGCGATCGCGAAGGCGCAGGCGCGCGGCAGAATCAGCAGATTGAACGTATCCAGGCCTTGGGCCTCGAGCGCCCGCAGATGGCCGCCCATGCCGAGCCGGCCGATCTCCGACAGCACGACCATGCCGCTGCGCCCCAGCAGGATCAGGCCGATCAGGACGGGCGCGATCTCGCGCACCAGGACGGTCACCAGGATCGGCCCGATCAACCCTTCCTGGCCGGCCGCGCCGAGCCAGTAAAGCGCCTGGTAGACCATCAGGACGCCGATCAACGCGGCCGTGATGAGGACCGTCGACAGCCCGCCGGCGATCGCCTGCCGGAGCGCCCGCCGGAACTCGACGCGCACCGTGCGCCGCCAGGTGCTCGGCCAGGGCATGGCGCGGACCACGCCCCAGGTGAGCGATGCCAGGACGAGCATGAACGTCGTGCGCCGCCGGGTCTCGCGGCCGATGCCGGCCAGGACGCGCCGCGGCCAGCCTGCGCGCGTCGCACCGGCCGGCGGCGGTGAACCCGTGAGCGACGCGTCGCTCATCGCCGCCCCGCCAGGATGAAGGTGCGGGCCTCGCCGACCCCCGGCAGATAGAAGGCGCCCCGCGGGCGAAACACGAAGTCGTGCCGTAGCCGGTCGTAGGCGGCCTCCGTCGCCTGCACCGCCCCGGGCAGCCCGGTGAGCGCCATGCGCGACGCCGTGCGCACGGCTTCGCCCCACAGGTTGAAGACGCGCGGGTCGCTGCCGATCTCGCCGCCGATGGCCGGCCCGCAGTCGATGCCGATCCGGAACTCCTGCCGCTGATCGCTGTCTTCGAACAGAGCCAGGCAGTGATCACGAATGGCGAGGGCGACATCCGCGATGAGCAGCGCCCCGCCCCCGTCGGGCGCGCTGAAGCCGGCGGCGCCGACGACGTCCTGGCCGACGATCTTGAGGTAGGGAATGTCCTGCTTGCGCGCGACCTGCTGCAGCGTGCAGGCGATCTGATCGGAGATCGTGTTCTGCCCCGAGGGTGGACGCACCGAGAGCGCCACCGGATCGACGAAATGCACCACCATCACGGCGACGCTGGGATAGATGTCTCCATCGATCGTCGCCGGATTGATTCCGCGGCTCGCCAGCTCGGCCGTATAGCTGCGCTTGGCCTCTGGTTCCGCCGGCACCGGCGCCGCCACGGCCCGCTCGGTCGGGGTCGGCGCCGCCGCGCCTTCGGCCATGCGGAGCGCCACCATGTTGGCGACGGCGCGCACGAAATCGCGCGCCTCCGTCTTGTGCGGCGCATCTTCCAGCCACACCGCCCCGACGACCCGCTCCTCCCGCCTGACGGGAACGGCGAAGAGCGCCCGGCTGCCCAGCGGCCACATCACGACCCGTTCGAGCTCGCGGGTCCGCCGGTCGTTCGCCGCTTCGGCGACGTCGATCTCCTCTCCCTTGGCGAGGGTCGCGAAGAACTGCGGCAGCTCCTCGCGATACAATCTGAGGCCGTCGGTATGGCCGGCGCTCTCGCGCTCGAAGCTGTCCTCGCAGCACAGCGTCCGCCCGCCGTCCGCGAAGCGCCATACGCTCGCACGGCGGGCACCGGTGACGCCGGCCAGCGTTTCCGTCAGCGCCCGCGGCGGCTCGTTGTGCATGGGGTCGAAGAGATCCGCCTCCGCGGCCAGCGTCGCAAACGCGCTGCTCTGCCGCACGATTGCGCCCTGGCGGTCGAGCAGGAGCCGGGCGCTGCGGTCCGCGCGCAGGCCCTGGCGGACGAGCAGCGCGGCGAGCAGGCAGGCGATCAGGATGATCCCCATCGACAGCAGCAGGGCGTGGCGGTTGTTGCTGGTGACGAAGCCGACGAATTCCTCTTCCGGCACGACGGTGAGCACGTACCAGTCGCGTCCCGCCGTCGGCAGGGGCGTGACGGCCGTGACGTAGCGGCGGCCCTGCACCTCGATCACGCGGCGGCCATGACCTTCGACGCGGAAGCGATCGTAGGCCGCCGTCAGCGCGGGATCGCCGAGCTCGTCGACGCGGGCGGGGGTGAGGGTTCCCGCCGCATCCTTGCGCATGACGTCGCTGCCGCCGGGTGTGGCAATGACGACGCCGGAGCCATCCACGATGATGGCCCGGCCGCTCTTCCTGATGTCGAGCGAGGACAGAAATCGCGACAGGTCCTGGAGCGCTATGTCGGCTCCGATCACCTGCAGACGGCCATCCGGCGCACGGTAGCGTGCGGACGCCGTCAATCCGGGCTTCTTGTCCGTGAAAAAGATGTAGACGCCGGTCCAGAACACGTTTTCCGTTGCGGCCGCGCCGATGTACCAGGGCCGCGTGCGCGGATCGAAGGCGTCGGTCGGATCGTCTTCCCGGCCGATCTCGTCGCCGGCGGCATTCCAGTGGATCCAGGTGACGCGGCGCGGCCCTGGGGCGTTGTCGATCACCTTGAGGTCGGTACCGCCGCTCCGGCCGCGCCGGACCAGGAGATAGTTCCCGTCCTCGTCGGCAAAGCTCAGGTTGGCGATCTGCGGGATCTGTCTCAACAAGCTGGCGCCCACGGTCTCCAGCACCGGGAGCCGATCCGCGATGGAGCCGCCCTTGATGACGTCGCGCGCGACGGCGACGGTGCGCGTCGCGGGATCGAGATAGGAGGAGACGGCCAGCGCGACGCGGCTGTCGAGCGCGTTCAGCAGGTCGGTGGACAGGCCGAGGACGCCGGACCGATTGGCCCGCTCGGCATAGAGCGCGATGGAGAGAATGGCGGCGATCATCACGACGACGGCCGCCACCGGAAACCCGATGCGCAAAAGGGCGCGCCGCCGCCGACGGCGCTCGTCGAGCTGATCGACGCTGACGTCGATCACCTGATCAGCACTAGCAACGGCCACCTTGCCCTCCGCAAGGACAGCGCCACCCCGGCGCCGGATCACTCTCCGCCGACGAGCTCCTCTTGTTTCCCTTCCTAAGCCGGCGCGAGCGAAAGGACCCGGGGCAATTCTGTGGCGACTAACGCTCGCGGGAACGCGTGGGTTCCCGTTACCCAGGACTCCACCGACCGAAGCCGCATGGGGCAATTGGACCTTGGTCCAATCCCATGCCGCGCGCGGCAGACATGTGCCCGACACCGCTGCGACGGGGCCAAGGTCAAACGCTCGCTTGTCACCCGACGAACGTCGGGTGATCCACAATCACAGGCCGCGTTGGCGGATTCCGGCCTTCGCCGAAACGCTTACGGAAGCCCGCGCTAGTTGCCGATCTTCGCCTTGATGGCGGCGACGTCGGCGGTAGACATCTCACCGACCGTCGTCACCTCGCCGTCCTTGATCCGCCACAGGCGGAACGGGCCGGTGATGTCGCCGTACTCGTCGAACTGGACCGGGCCGATGACGCCTTCGTAGCGGATCGGCTTGCCTTCCTTGATCAGGGCCAGGGCCTTGGCGAACTCGTCCTTGCCGGCGTGGATGACCGTGCCGTTGGGATCGACGACCTTGCGGATCGCGTCCTTGATGGCGGCCGCGTCGGCCTTCCCGGCCTGGGCGATGGCCAGACCGACAATCGCGCCGGCGTCATACGAGCGGTCGGCCGCCGGATTGCTCGGGTCGATGCCGGAGAAGCCCTTGTACTGGGCGTTGAAGTACTCCGTGGACGGCGTCGGGCTGGTGCCCGAGGAGGTGCCGTAGGCATCGTTCAGATACTTGGCGCCGACGCTGCTGATGAAGTCCGTGCTGTTCATGCCGTCGTTGAGCAGGAACTTTGCCGGACCGCCCTGCGAGATCCAGGCGCGGGCGATCGTGGCGCCGTCGACCGGATAGCTGACGAGGTAGAGCGCATCGGGATTGCCGGCCATGGCCGCGGTCACCTCGGCGGAATAGCTCGGCTGCTTCTCGTTGTACGGCGTGACGGACACGATCTCGCCGCCCAGCGCCTTGAAGGTCTTGGAGAACTCCGCGACCATGTTGACGCCGAAATCATTGTTCACATGGATGACCGCGAGCTTCTTCAGACCTTGGTCGACGGCGTATTTGGCGGCGGCGACGCCCTGCAGCGCGTCCGACGTGATGGTACGGAAGAACACGCCGTTGGTCTTGCCCTCGCGGCCGAGCGCCGTGAGCGTCGGCGAGGAGGAGGCCGGCGAGACCTGCACGACCTTCGCCGGCGCGGTGACCGAGGTCAGGATCGGAATCGAGACCGAGGAGATGATGCCGCCGATGATGACCGGCACGTGCTTGATCTGCACCAGCTGCGTCGCCGCATCGACGGCGACGTTGCCCTGGCTCTGGGAATCGCGCGTGTCCGTCACCAGCTTGCAGCCGTTGACGCCGCCGGCGTCGTTGATGTCGCGGAAGGCCATCTCAACCGATTTCGAGCCGGCCTGGCCATATTCGCCGGCCGGCCCCGTCAGCTCCATGACCACGCCGACGGTGATATCGCAGTCGGCTGCCTTGACCCCGTTGGCGGCCGCCAAGGCGGCGACGGCCGACACGGCCAGAAGTGCTCTCCTCATGATTTCCTCCCTGCGCTTTTTCGGTCGGATTGAACCTGGACGTCAGTGCGCCACCGGCATCCAGGTCTCCTGCAGATGACGCCAGACCACGCCGCGCGGCGCCGCCGGAGCGGCGGTGAACAGGCCCGTCGACCGGCGTCGCGTGAGCGATCCGCTACGATACTGTTCCTCGACATATCCCAGCAAGATGGCATCCCCGTGCTGCCAGAGAACCTCGACGCCGGAGATCGCGATCGCGAAATCCGCCGGCTGCGAGCCGCGCGCCCGGCGCAGCCGGTGCAGGACGGTACCACGGTCGTTGACCGCGCCGTCCGGCGCAACCATGCGAAAATCGGGAGCGAGGGCGGCCTCGCACTCGCCGAAGTCAGGCGCGGTCGGGCCGGGACGGAACCACGCCGTGAAAAACGCGTGCAGGGCGATCACCTCGCGCTGCGCCAGCTCGGCGAGCGGCGGCGGTCCGCTCATGAGGCCTTGTTGAGGTTGTACTTCATGATCGAGCCGTGGCGGCCGGCGCGGTCGCGCTCGAGGGCGAAGACGTCACCCGACGGCCCGCTGCGGCGCGCCAGCAGGGCGGCGATATCGGCCCGGTCCCGGTCCGTCAGCCGGAGCCCGCCGATGCGCCGGTTGGCCGCCAGGTGCGCGCGATCGCGACCGCCGACGATCACCGCCGCCACCTGCGGACGGTCCAGGACATAGCGGCTGGCGACGGTCGCGATATCGACGCCGTGCCGCGTCGCGATCGCGCCCAGCGCCTGCAGCAGCTGCTGGAACAGCAGCCAGCCGCCGAAGTCGTCGATGATGAGCTTGTACTTCGTCAGCGAGCGGTTCTCGAAGGGGGCGCGCGGCTCGGCCGCGCCCAGCCATCGCTCGCCGAGAAACCCGCCGGCGACCGAGCCGTAGCAGAGCAGGCTGATCCGGTGGCGGCGGCAGGCGTCGATGAAACCGTGTTCCGGACGATGGTCGAGCAGCGAATACTGCACCTGCACGCTCGCCATGGGGATGCCGGCGGCCGCGAAGCGCTCGACGTGATCGGTATCGAAATTCGTGCCGCCGAGCAGGTCGATCTTGCCCGCGCGCCTGAGCTCGTCGAGCCACGCGGCCGTCTCGACGCAGCCGGGAATCGCATAGTCCCACCAGTGGAACTGCACGAGGTCGAGCCGCTCCATCCGCAGCCGCTGCAGCGAGCGGTCGATGATCTCGCGGACGTGGTCCTTGTTGATCCGCGGCAAGAGCTCGAGATCGGGCACGAACTTCGTATGCACCTTGATCCGCGTAAGGGCATCGGCGCCGTGGCGATGCGCGTACGCGGTCCGAAATTCGCCGATCAGCTCCTCGACGCCCGTATAGATATCGGCGCAATCGAAGGTGACGATGCCGGCATCGGCGCAGGCCGCGAGATCGGCCACCGCCTGTGCGCGGTCCACCGCCCCATGGCCGCCGGCCAGCTGCCAGCCGCCGCGAATGACGCGCGAGATCCGGTAGCCCGGCCGCAGGTCGAATGTCTCCATGCCGTTCACGGGTATGCGCCGGTCTTTCAAAGAGTCCTCATGTTGTCACCCCCGCGAAAGCGGGCGTCCGGGGCAGGCGACGGGGCGGTTGCCCTGGACGCCGCTTTCACGGGCATGACAACGAAAATGCAAAGAGAAACATGAAGCCGCGAGTCCTTGCTAGCTCTCCTCCTTCAACGGCACGGCGGTGGTCTGCTGATGCGAGAAGCGCCGCTTGCCCGTGCGCGTGATGCGGAAGCGCGTGGGGCAGTGGGGATCTGGGCAGGCGACCTCGGCGTCCGTCGACATCCAGTCGTTGGGATCGGTCGGGCGCTGCTTGGCGGGCAGCAGCGGCAGCAGCGCGGCCAGCGAGTAGATCGAGAAGCCCTGTCCCGCCGGCAGATGCAGCATCTCGCCGCGCAGCTCGAAGGAATCGCCGGGCCGGTTGCCGCAATAGATCGTCGCCCCGGGAGGCGCCACGACCTCGACCTTCAGATCGTAGAGCTCGAACTCGTCGTTCGCTGAGGATGTCATGGGATCGCCGCGATTTGGCTTGTGCGTCGGTTGGGCCGAACTTATCGTCATCACAACCGATCTGATCACGCAACAAACATCGGACAATCGCGCTCGGTTACTCGCGGGCCGGGCATCAGGGATGGCATGCTCGAAGCGGTTGGGGTGTCGAAGCGGTTCGGCGGCATGACGGCCGTCGACGACGTCTCGCTGGCGGTGCAACGCGGCGAGGTCGCCGGGTTGATCGGGCCGAACGGGGCCGGTAAGACCACCATGTTCAACCTGCTCGCCGGCAGCCTCAGGCCGAGCGGCGGCGACATCCGCCTCGAGGGCAGGTCTGTCGCGGCGTCGCCGGCACACGGGCGACTCGCCCTCGGCCTCGGCCGCACCTTTCAGATCCCCCGGCCCTTCCCGAACATGACCGTGCTCGAGAACCTGCTGCTCGCCGCGCCTGACCAGACCGGAGAGCGTATCCTGCCGAACTGGCTGGCGCCGGCGCGGGTGGCGCGCGAGGAGCGGCGAAATCTTGAGGACGCGCTCGCGCTGTTGGAGTTCGTGGAGCTCGGTCGGCTGGCGCGCGAGCCGGCGCGCACGCTCTCGGGCGGGCAGCGCAAGCTGCTGGAGCTGGCCCGCGTGCTGATGGCCGATCCGCGCATCATCCTGCTGGACGAACCGGCGGCCGGCGTGAACCCGACCCTACTGGAGACGATCATGGCGCGCCTCCAGGACATCAACCGCCGCGGCGTCACGCTCCTGATCATCGAGCACAACATGGAGCTCGTCGCGCGTCTCTGCAGCCGCGTGTTCGTGATGGCCGCCGGCCGGCTGCTGTGCGAGGGCACGCCGGAGCAGGTTGCGGGCGATCCGCGCGTGATCGACGCCTATCTCGGCGGCGCGCCGGCATGAGCGGAAGCGCGCTCCTCGCGGTCGACAACCTTGTCGCCGGCTACGAGCCGGGCGTGCCGATCCTGCGCGGCGCCCATCTGCGCGTGGACGCCGGCGAGATCGTCGTCATCCTCGGGCCGAACGGCGCCGGCAAGTCGACGCTGGTGAAGGCCGTCGCGGGCCTCGTGCCGATCGCCGCGGGCAGCATCACGCTCGCCGGCCGGGACATTGCGGGCGTGCCGGCGCACGAGATCGTGCATCGCGGCCTCGCCTTCGTGCCGCAGACCGAAAACGTGTTCACGGCCATGACGATCGCGGAGAACCTGCAGCTCTCCGGGCATGTCCTGACGAAGGCCGCGCGCACCCGGCAGATCGAGGCCATGTACGTCTTGTTTCCCGATCTCGCGCGCCAGCGGCAGCTAGCGGCCGGCCGGCTCTCCGGCGGGCAGCGGCAGATGCTGGCGATCGCGCGGGCGCTGATGATCGAGCCGAAGCTGCTCATGCTCGACGAGCCCTCGGCCGGACTGTCGCCCAAGCTCGTGGGGACAGTGTTCGCGAAGCTCACGGACATCCGCGGCTCCGGCGTGACCATCCTCCTGGTCGAACAGAACGCGCGCGCGGCGCTCGCCGTCGCCGACCGCGCCTACGTGCTGGCCGAAGGGCAGAACCGGCATGAGGGACCCGCGGCGGCGCTCGGCAGCGACCCGCTGGTCGCGCGGCTCTATCTCGGCGGCATGGCCGCGGCCCGCGGGGCGCCATGACGCTGCAGTTCCTTGCCGACGGGCTGGTGATGGGCGCCATGACCGGACTCGGCGCCATCGGCGTCACGCTGACCTATTCGATCCTGCGCTTCGCCAACTTCACCCACGGCGACCTCATCAGCTGGGGCGCCTATCTCACGCTGACTCTGTCCCTCTTAATCGGCGCCGCCCTGCCGTCGGCCGGCGCGCCGATCGGCCCCTTCTCCTTCGGCTGGCCGATCCTGGCGGCGGGGTTGGCGGCGATGCTGCTGACGGGGCTTCTGGCTCTGGCGCTCGATTTTCTTCTCTTCGCCCGCCTGCGCCGCCGCGGGACGGCCATCATCATGGTGATCGCCAGTTTCGGCGCCTCGCTGGCGCTGCGCAGCCTGCTGGAGTTCCTGTATACGCCGGCCCCGACCTACTTCAGCCGCGAGCTGCAGATCGCGATCCCCCTCGGCGCCGGTATCCGCGTGACGCCGGACCAGCTGTGCACGCTCGCACTGACCGCCGCGCTGGTCGCCGCCATGCATCTGCTGCTGACCCGCAGCCATATCGGCCGCGCCATGCGCGCGGTGAGCGAGAACCCGGCGCTGGCGCGCGTGGTCGGCATCAACGTCGCCGCGGTCATCCGCACGACCTGGCTGATCGGCGGGGCGCTGGCCTGCGCCGCCGGCGTCATGCTCGGGCTCACCGTGCAGATCCGGCCCTATATGGGGTTCGACCTCCTCCTGCCGCTGTTCGCGGCCGCCATCCTCGGCGGCATCGGCAGCGTGCCCGGCGCAGTCGCCGGTGGGCTGATCGTCGGCCTCGCAGAATCGGCGGGCGTGCAGTTCATCGGGGCGAACTACCGGGCGGCCATCGCCTTCCTGCTGCTGCTCCTGGTGTTGCTGCTCAAGCCCACCGGTCTCTTCGGCGTGCGGCCGTGATTCTCGATCTCGTCAGCTACGGCATGTTCTTCCTGGTGACGGCGCTCAGCTACGCCATCATCTGCCTCGGCCTCAACATCCAATGGGGCCAGACCGGCCTGTTCAATGTCGGCGTCGCCGGCTTCGTGGCAGTCGGCGCCTACACGTCGGCGCTGCTGACGACGCCGGAAACGCCGGGCCGCTTCGGCGGGTTCGAGCTGCCGATCGCCGCAGGCTGGATCGGCGCCATGGTCGCTGCCGGTCTCTGCTCCGCCGTCGTCGGCGCCATCACGCTGCGGCTGCGGGCGGACTATCTGGCGATCACGACCTTCGGCATCGCCGTGGCTATCCAGCTGGTCGCCCTCAATGCGCAGGGGCTCACCGGCGGCCCCTTCGGCATCGGCTTCATCCCGCGTCCCTTCGGTTCGCTGGCCGACCGGCCCGTCGCGTTCGGCCTGGCGCGCCTCGCCCTCATAGGTGCGCTCACGCTCGCGGTCTTCTGGGCCCTGGAGCGCCTCGCCCGCGGGCCCTGGGGGCGGGTGCTGCGCGCCATCCGCGAGGACGAGGCGGCGGCCTCCTCGCTCGGCAAGAACGCGACGCTCTACAGGCTGCAGGCCTTCATGCTCGGCGGCGCGGTCATGGGCTTGGCCGGCGCCGTGCAGGCGCATCTGATCGGCTTCATCGCACCCGACAACTACGTGCCGGCGCTGACCTTCCAGGTCTGGGCGATGCTGATCGTCGGCGGGTCCGGCAACAATCGCGGCGCGGTTCTCGGCGCGATCGTCGTGTGGGGCCTGTGGAGTCTGAGCGGCCTCGCGGTCAGCGCCTTTTTCCCGCCCGGCCAGCAGGCGCGCGCCGCCGCTCTGCAGATCGTCGCCATCGGCGTCATGCTCGCGGTCATCCTGCTGCTGCGCCCGCGCGGCCTCCTCGGCGAGGACAAGACCGTGTCCCGTCATGTCGAGGGCGCGGAGATCGGGCCCTAGCGCACGTCCGTTCCGGCGCTCCTGATCCGACAACCCTACCGGCCATGCCGTCTTCATCGAACAGCGGTCGGGCACTGCCACCCGAACTGTGACGCTCATCACTCAAGGTGAATATGAGAAGCGATAGACTTGGCGGATGATCAGAGCCCTGGATGTTCTAATAGGCGTTTTCGTCGCCTTCACCGCGATCTTGTGGGTACGCCGCGCCTATCGAGCGTACCGGGCGCAAAAGTCTGCTTGGAACATCGCCGGGTGCATCTGTGCGGCCGCGTTCCTTGCGTTCGTCGCGAGCGGACCATTTTGGATGGAAGAGCCGGTGGTGCAATATATCGCTTCTCATTTCTGAGATATGCGAAAACCACCCTGCCCCTGATCCCATTCAAGGGGAGCTACGCCCCGGCAGCGGTTTCCCGAGGCGCTCCTAGCCGATAGGTCATCCGCGCGCGCCGCGCATAAATCGCTCTGTGCCCGGCGGCGGCATCAGCCTTCAACCGCTATCTGCGCCGTTGCGATCGGGCCGACGTGCCCCCATCTTGGCGGATAGTCGCGCCGTTCCGGCGCGATCGTCGTCATTTCATTGGGAGAGTCCGATGCCTGAGAAGAAGAAGGCGCGCGCCATCGGCTTCAATCATGTCGCGCTCGAGGTCGGGGATATCGAGGAGGCCCTGGCGTTCTACGGCCGGCTGTTCGACTTCACGCTGCGCGGCAAGAGCGACGATGCGGCCTTCATCGACCTGGGCGACCAGTTTCTCGCCCTGCAGAAGGGCCGCCGCCAGCCGGCCGACGACGGCCGCCATGTCGGCATCGTGGTCGACAGCAAGGAGGCCGTGCGCAAGGCGATGGCCGACGCCGGCGTCAAGCCCCTGCCCGGCCCGTTCCTCGACTTCCGCGACCCCTGGGGCAACCGCATCGAGATCATCGGCTACGACAACATCCAGTTCACCAAGGCGCCCAACGTGCTGCGCGGCATGGGGCTGACCCACCTGTCGAAGAACGCGGAGGCGATCAAGGAGCTGACGGACAAGGGCATGGCCCCGGTCTGACGCTCCCGCGGAGATCTCGTCCGCAGCCGCCGTCCGGTCTGTCGATATCGGGCCGGCCGGTTCGACCATAGGCAGCAGGGGACGTTCCGCCGCAACTGCGCGCGCGGGTGCTCTCCCGCTGTCGCTGTTCCGAAGTCCGCATCATCACGAGGGGCAAGACCGCATGACCAAGAGCTTGGATGACCGCCGACGCTGGCTGGCACTGCTCATTCTCTGCCTCGGCGATCTCATGATCGTGCTCGACACGACGATCGTGAACGTCGCCCTGCCGTCGATCCGGACGGCGCTCGGCTTCTCCGAGACCTCGCTCGTCTGGGTGGTCAACGCCTATCTGCTCACCTTCGGCGGCTTCCTGCTGCTCGGGGGACGGCTGGGCGACCTCTTCGGCCACCGCCGGCTGTTCCTGCTCGGCATCGTGTTCTTCACCCTCGCCTCGCTCGCCTGCGGCCTGGCGGATTCCCAGGCGCTGCTCATCGCCGCCCGCGCCGTGCAGGGACTCGGCGGCGCCATCGTCTCGGCGGTCGCGCTCTCGCTGATCATGGTGCTGTTCACCGCGCCGGCCGAGCGGGCGAAGGCGATGGGCGTGTTCGGCTTCGTCATGGCCGGCGGCGGCACGATCGGCGTGCTGCTCGGCGGCGTCCTGACGGATGCGCTCGACTGGCACTGGGTGTTTCTCGTCAATCTTCCCGTCGGCGTCGCCGTCTTCACGCTCTGCCGCGCCTTGGTGCCGGCGGACCGGCCGCAGGCCGCGGGCGGGCGCCTCGACATCGGCGGCGCCGTGACGGTGACGGCGTCGCTGATGCTCGCCGTCTATGCGATCGTGAACGGCAACCAGGTGGGCTGGAGGTCCGCTCAGACGCTCGGCCTGCTCGCCGCTGCGGCCGTGCTGCTGGCGCTCTTCCTCGCCATCGAGCTGCGCGTGCGCGCGCCGCTGATGCCGCTCGGCCTGTTCCGGCTACGCACCGTCGCCACCGCCAACGTCGTCGGCGTGCTCTGGGCGGCCGCCATGTTCGCCTGGTTCTTCCTCTCGGCGCTCTATCTTCAGCTGGTGCTCGGCTACAGCCCGATGCAGGTCGGCCTCGCCTTCCTGCCGGCCAACCTGATCATGGGGGCCTTCTCGCTCGGCCTCTCCGCCAAGCTCGTGACGCGCTTCGGCATCCGCTCGCCCCTGGCGGCGGGCCTGCTGCTGGCCGCGATCGGCCTCGCCCTGTTCGCGCGCGCGCCGGTGGACGGGCATTTCACGACCGACGTGCTGCCCGGCATGATCCTTCTCGGCCTCGGCGCCGGCATGGCCTTCAACCCGGTGCTGCTCGCCGCGATGAGCGACGTGGCGCCGGGCGAAGCCGGCCTGGCCTCGGGGGTCGTCAACACCTCGTTCATGATGGGCGGGGCGCTCGGCCTCGCCGTCCTCGCCAGCCTGGCCGCCGCCCGCAGCGACGGCCTGCTCGCCGCCGGACAGGGCCAACCTGCGGCCCTCGCCGCCGGCTACCAGATCGCCTTCGCAATCGGCGCCGGCTGTGCGGCCGCCGCGGCCCTGCTCGGCGCCGGCCTGCTCCGTCCCGGGCTCCAAGCCGCCGCACCTAACGGTCATCCGGCGACCGCCGAGGCCGATTAAGCGGTCACGAATCGCTTCCGGCGGGCCGAAACGGACCGAAACTGGTAAGGGTCAGGTCTTTGGAAAATATGCCCTATTTTTTGATCCATAGGGTCGTTTTGCAGAATCGCTAGTTCACATCGGCTGCTGCCAGGCCCGCTGCAGCAGGACGTCCCTGATGGCGTCCGGTCCCAGCACGTGGTCGCTGGCGAGCTTCAGGGCGCGCTTCATGGTGGCGTTGCGCTGGCTCTCATCAGCGAGCTCGCCGCGCCCGGCGAGGGTCGAGAGCGTGCCGATATAGGCATCGCGCAGCCGCGGCAGCATGTAGCGCACCTCGTCGACCGGCATGACGTCGCCGACCTCCAGCTCCATGCGCACGACCATGAGGTTGTTCTTGCCGTCGCGGTTGTAGATGGGAACGATGATCTCCCCGACGTCGACGAACACGGCCTTGGTCTCGGCCTTGTGCTTGTTCGCGGCCGGCGCCGCCGCGGCTGACTTGTCGCCCTCGGCCGGCGCCTTCAGGAAGAAGAACCACGCGCCTCCGCCGCCCCCGAGCAGGAGCAGCAGCGGCAGCAGGATGAAGAGGAGCTTCTTCATCGGCCGGAGCCCTGTGCCGACTAGTACGGCCAGATCATGTCGAAGACCTGCTGACCATAGCGCGGCTGCTGGACGTCGGTGATCTGGCCGCGGCCGCCGTAGGAGATGCGGGCCTCGGCAATCTGGTTGTACCCGATGCTGTTGGCGGGCGACACGTCCTGCGGCCGAATGATGCCCTGCACGAGCAGCTCGCGCAGCTCGAAGTTCACGCGCACCTCCTGTTTGCCGGCGATCACGAAATTGCCGTTGGGCAACTGGTCCACGATGATGGCGGCAACCTGAAGCTCGATCTTCTCCTTGCGATCGACGCTGCCGGCGCCGGCGCTGCCGCTCGTGCTGCTCAAGTCAACCAGCTTGTTGGGATTGTAGCCCTCGGGGAGGATACTGGCGGCAGCCGTCTCGAACCCAAGAAGATGGGGCATGCCGGCCGTCTCGGAGTTGTCGCGTGAGCGCGTGGTCTTGTTGTCGATCTTCCCGCTCTCGTCGATGTTAATGACGACGGTCAGGATGTCGCCGACTCTGGAAGCGCGCTGGTCTTTGAAGAATGCGCGCGCACCGGGCTGCCAGAGCGAGGCGGTCTGCACCTGCGCCGGCGGCTGCACCGGCATGGGCAGCTTCACGGCCTGATAGTTCGGGTCGTCCTGCGGGTTCTCCATCGGCGACATGGAGGGCGGCTTGCCCAGATGGTCGAGCCGGTCGGCGATGCAACCGCTGAGCGCGAGAGCGACGCCGCCGAGAACGAAGACCGATGGAATGCGCATGATGACCTCTGTCGAGTGTTTATGGCTGTTGCGAGCGGACGACGGCGACCGTGTTGTTGTCGACGACGAGGGCGTCGACGGTGCGGTTGCTGTCGATATTCAGGACCTTGATCACCGCGCCGGCCGCGCCCTCCGTCAGGGTGCGGCCGCGTGCGGTGAGGCGCAGCGCGCCGACTTCGTAGACCATGGCGACCAGCTTGTTCTTCGGCAGGACGATCGGCGCCATCAGGTCGGCGCCGCGGATCGGACGGCCGGGATGCAGGGTGCGACGCGCAGCCTGGCCGACCAGGTCGGCTGCGTCCAGCACGATGCCGCCGCCCAGCCGGTTGGCGGGCAGCAGCGCGTAATCGATCAGCTCCTGGCTCACCAGTTGGCCGCGCGTGACCATGTCGCGCAGCACCGGCACCTCCGCCATCGCCGTCACCTGGCCGCTGAGGGCCAGCTGCGCCGACGGCGCGCCGCTCGGCAGCAGCGCGATGACGGAGAAGCGGCCGGACGTCTTGTCCAGCGCGAGGTTGGCAAGGCGCGCGCCATCGGCGAACGGTTCCAGCTCGAGCGGCACCGGCGTATCGAGCTGCACCGTGAGCGTTAGCTCCGCGCCGGGCAGCGCGTAGGCGTCGCGGAGTGCGGACTGCAGGGTGTCGTCGATCGTGCTGGCACGCGCCGTGGAGTCTCCAAACAGACAGACGAGCCACAGCAACGCGAAGATGCACAGCCGCGTAGGGGCGGCCCCGCGTGGCCGCCCGACCGCAGGGCGACCATACGGGGTCGCCCCCACAGTATCCGGTCGATCGGGCATGCGTCGCATCATGGATTACCGCAGCTGCGTGATCGTCTGCATCATCTGGTCGGCGGTCTCGATCGACTTCGAGTTCATCTCGTACGCGCGCTGCGCCTGGATCAGGTTGGTGATCTCGGAGACCACGTTCACGTTCGAGCCCTCGAGGTAGCCCTGCAGGATGGTGCCGAAGCCGGGCGAGCCGGCGACGCCGACGGTCGGAGCGCCGGAGGCCGTCGTCTCCTTCATGAGACTGTTGCCGAGCTGCTCCAGGCCGTTGGGATTGATGAAGGTGGCCAGCTCGAGCTGGCCCAGATTCTGCGGCGCCACCTGGCCGTCGAAATAGGCGAAGACCTCGCCGGCATTGCTGATGGTCACGTCGATGGCGTTGGCCGGCACGACGATGTTGGGCTGCACGGGATAGCCGTCGGGCGTCACGATCGTCCCGTCCGACGCGAGCTGGAAGAAGCCGGCCCGCGTGTAGGCGGTGTCGCCGCTCGGCAGCTGGACCGTGAAGTAGCCCGGCCCCTGCATGGCCACGTCGAGCTTGTTGTCGGTCTTCTGCAGCGGGCCCTGCGCGTTGTCGCGCGAGATGGCGGCGGTCTTGACACCGAGGCCGAGCTGGATGCCGGACGGCAGCTCGGTGCCGTTGTCCGAGGTCGGCGAGCCCACGCGGCGCTCCTGCTGGTAGAGCAGGTCCTGGAACTCGGCCCGCTCGCGCTTGTAGCCGGCCGTGCTCATGTTGGCGATGTTGTTCGAGATCGTCTCGACATTCAGCTGCTGCGCCATCATGCCGGTAGCGCCGATACTGAGAGCGCGCATCGCTGCGATTCCTTACTGGTCCGTTAAACCTTGGCGATCTTGTTGATGGCGTTCATCGCCATCTCGTGCTGGCTGTCGACCATCTGCTGCGCCGCCTGGAAGTTGCGCAGGATGTCCATCATGTGCGTGATCTCCAGCACCGGCTGGACGTTGGCGCCTTCGATCATGCCCTGCACGACCTTGGCG
This sequence comes from Candidatus Acidiferrum sp., assembly GCA_035518775.1. GTDB lineage: Bacteria > Pseudomonadota > Alphaproteobacteria > Dongiales > Dongiaceae > JBGPEQ01. The sequence continues at coordinate 19,227 of DATIXH010000377.1, read as the reverse complement.
TCGGTGGCCTGGGCCGGCGCGGCGCTGCTGCTGTAGAGGCCGTTGCCTTCGCGCACGAGCGTTTTGGGATCGGCGAACTGCATCACCCCGATCTCGCCGACCACGTTGCCGTCGGCCGCGATCTTGCCGTCGCCGCTGACGATGATCTGGCGCGTCTCCTGCGGCACCTGAATGGCGGAGCCGCCGCTGTCGAGCACGGGCAGGCCGTCCTGGGTCACGAGCTGGCCGGTGTCGTCGAGCCGGAAGCTGCCGGCTCGCGTGTAGCGGGTGCCCGCCGCATCCTGGACGGCGAAGAAGCCGTCGCCCTGGATGGCGAAATCGAGGGTGTTGCCGGTCTGCTCGAAATCGCCGGGGCGGTAGTCGGTGAACGTGCCGACCTGCACGACCGACGACATCTCATTGGGCGGCGTCACCGGCGAGGTGGCCTGCTGCACGAATTGTTCGAACTTGAGCTTCTCGGCCTTGTAGCCGGAGGTCCGGAGATTGGCCAGGTTGTTGGCGGTGATGTCGAGGGCGCGGTCGAGCGCCACCTGACGCGCCAGCGCGATATAGCCCGAATTCTCCATGGCGATAGCCGCCCTTTCGACCAATGCGGATGCTGCGACGATAAGGGGGGCAGGTTAAGCCGGCCTGTTCGAATCCCTGGGGCCGGAAAATGGCGGCCAACCGCCAAAAAACCGGCAAGGTTGGCGTAAGGTCGGGGGGCTAGCTTTCAGCGCGGCCGCACGGATTATGCCTCCGCGGCCGCGCTCTGTGCATCGCTGGCTCGTGGAACAACGACTTGAGACTGATCACTTGGCTCCTGGCGCTGCTCCTCGCCATCGTCGCGGTCGACGCGACCGCGGCAGATGCTCCCCGCATCGGCGTGCGCACCGGCGAGCACGAGGATCGCAGCCGGATCGTCTTCGACTGGACCGGCCCGGTCGGCGTGACGGTCGCGCACCCCGAGTCGGGGCAGATCGTCATTCTATTCTCCCAGCCGGCGGACTTCGATTTGAGCACGGCGCGCGTCGACAAGCTGTCGCGCGTGGCCGGCATCGAAGCGGTGCCTGGCCGGCCCGCCGTACGCATCACGTTGCGGGGTGCGCACGATTACAAAGTGATGAATGCCGATTTCAAGATCGTCGTCGATATTCTTGACGACACGGCCGACACCCCCTCGGCCACGCAGGCGATTTCCCAGAAGACCACAAAGAAGAATAAGCAGGACCAGGCCTCATACTCCCAGCGCGACGCCGCCGCATCCCCGGCAAAGGATGCGGCGGCCGTCGTGCACTCCGCCCGGACGAAGGACGACGCCGTAACCTCGGCTGCCGCAGCGCAGACCACGGCCGTGGCACAATCCGAACCGCGCCCTCCATTCGCGGCCGCGCCGGCCCCAGGCGAGCCGGCTCAGGATGCGGCGGCCCAACCGGACGGACAGATTCCCAGCCCGCTTCTGAACCCCATGGCCTGGCGGGGCGGCGATTCCTTCTCGGCCGCGCGCACGAAGCTTGCGGCCGCCAGCCCCATGAAAGCCGATAGCCTGCTCAACCTGGCGCGTTTCCTGTTCGCCTGGCGGCATGCCGACGAGGCGCTGTCCACGCTGGACAGCCTGCGGGCTCGCGATCCGAAGCTTGCCGCCCGCTATGACGCCGTGCTTCTCAATGATGCCGCTCGGCTGATGGCCGGCCGGCCCGGATCGCCGGCCGGCGTCTTCGCGAATACGGTCCTGCGCGACAAGCCGGAGGCGAAGATCTGGCAGGGCGCCGCAGCCGCACTTTCCGGCCATCCCGACGATGCCCTGCGCGCATTCGATATCGGCAAGGCGGCCCTCGACGCCTATCCGCCGGACTTCCGCAGCTATCTCGGGCTGTTGGCGATGCAGGCCGCCCTCGACGCGAACGCACCCGATGCCGCCGCAGCCTATGGAACGATCGTCGCCGACAGCCGCCCGGAGCGCGATGAGGCCGCAATGCTGGAGGCCCTCACGGGCGTGCTGCTGGTCAAGCAGGAGAAGCCCGACGCGGCGCGCCCGCATCTGCTGGCGGCAGCCCAGTCGCCGGCCACGAAGCCGCAGATCATCGCCCGCCTGGCCTTGATCGGACTCGATCGCGCCGACGGGAAGCTCGATGATCCCGCCGCCCTCCAGGCCCTCGAACAGCTCTACTACAGCTGGGAGGGCGACCGGCTCCAGCTGGACATTCTCGAGCAACTGACCGACTTGCTGATCGAGCAGAAGCGCTACGACGACGCCTTCGACTCCATCGCCGCGGCGCAGCGGCGCTTCCCGGACGATCCGCGCCTGCAGCGCATGACCGCCGACGCCCGCGACCTCTTCCGCAATCTCATGATCGGCAAGGCCGCCGACGCGCTCGACCCGATCGAGGCGATCGCGTTGCACGATGGTCATCCCGAATTGATGCCGGATGGCGCCGATGCCGCCGCCATCACCCGCGGCCTCGCCGATCGCCTGGCCGGCCTCGATCTGAGCGAGCCGGCGACGCGGCTCTACGACGACGCGATGAAGAACGCTTCCGCGCCCGACCGTGCCGAGATCGGCGCCAAGCTGGCGACCCTGCGGCTCGCCGACGGCGACGACGCCGGCGCCATCAAGGCGCTCGACGACACCTACGCCGACGGGCTGCCCACCGATGTCCAGGCGCGCCGTGCCGACTTACGCGCCAAGGCGCTGGCGCGGTCCGGAAACCAGGTGGCGGCCGTCGCCGCCCTCGGCGGCGATACCGCCGGCGACGATGCGAGCAAACGCGCTGACCTCTATTGGAGCGCCAGCAATTGGGACCTCGCGGCCCGCGACTACCTGCAGGCAGCCGACAGCCAGCCCGACGGCGACGCCGCCGCGGCGCGCAAGGCCCGGCTGGTCCTGCGCGCCACCGCCGCCCTCCTGCTGGCAGACAAGCGCACGGACGTGGCGGCCGTGCGCGAGAAATACGGACCCGTGCTGGCGAAGTCGGCGGTCGCCGCCGTGTTCGACAAGATCACCGCGCCCAACGCCGGCATCGAGGTCCTCGCCCTCCCCGACGTCTCGGCCGAGATCGTGAAGATCGACTAGCGCCGGGCGCGCCCGCCCTTGACGGGAACGGCCGGCCTCGTTTCTGTAGCGCCGAAACGAGAGGGATCGATCCATCATGAGCAACGAGTCCGTCGCCTGGCGGCGCGTCGCCAGCCGTTCCAAGCTGACGCCCAACAATCCTCTGGCGGTCGAGGTCGGCGACAAGCTGATCGGGCTCTATCTGGTCGACGGACAGGTCTACGCCATCGGCAATCTCTGCACCCACGAGTTCGCGCTCCTCACCGAGGGCTTCGTCGAGGGCGAGGCGATCGAATGCCCGCTGCACCAGGCGCGCTTCAGCATCAAGACCGGCAAGGTGCTCTCGGAGCCGGCCGACGCCGACGTTCCCAGCTATCCCGTGAAGGTCGAAGGCGACGACATCTACGTCGGCGTCTGAGGGCCGGGCCGATCGGCCGTGGATTCCTCCAGCACGATCGTCGTCGTCGGCGCGGGCCAGGCCGGCTATTGGGCCGTCCACACGCTGCGCAAACAGGGCTATGGCGGCCGCGTCCTGCTCATCGGCGACGAGGCCCACCCTCCCCACGAGCGCCCGCCGCTGTCCAAGCAAGTGCTGAAAGGCGAGGCCGAGCCGCCGTCGACCTGGCTGACGACGCCGGAGAAGCTGGCCGACCTGACCGTCGAATTCCTGCCGGGGCGCTGCGCCGTCGCCCTTGATCGCCACGGGCGCACCATCGAGCTGCAGGACGGAACGCGCATCGGCTACGACCGGCTCTTGCTCACGACGGGCGCCCGCCCGCGACGGCTGAACCTGCCCGGCGAAGCGGGTGCACCGGTCTTCTATCTGCGCAACATCACGGACTCGCTGGCCTTGCGAGAATGGCTGACGGCAGGGCGCCGCCTGATCGTGATCGGCGGTGGCCTGATCGGCCTCGAGGTCGCGGCCGCAGCCGCGGCGCGCGGCTGCGCCGTCACGGTGATCGAGGCCGCCGACCGCCTGATGGCGCGCGTGGTCGGGCCGGAGATCAGCGCGTACGTCGCGCAGTTGCATCGCGACCGCGGCACCGAAATCGTGACCGGCCTGATTCCCGAGCGATTCGAGGGCGACGCCAGCGGCTGCCGCGTGATCTGTCGCGACGGCGGCGGCTACGACGGCGACCTTGTCGTCGTCGGTATCGGCGTCGTCCCCAACGCGGAGCTGGCCGCGACCGCCGGGCTGAAGGTCGAGAACGGCCTGTGGGTCGATGCGTTCTGCCGCACCGAGGATCCGCATATCTGGGCCGCCGGCGACGTGACCAACCATTTCCATCCGCTGCTCGACCGCCGGATCCGGCCGGAGACCTGGCAGAATGCGCAGAACCAGGCCATCGCCGCCGCCCGCAACATGGTGGCGGAGCCGCAGCCCTATGCCGATGTGCCCTGGGGCTGGTCCGATCAGCTCGGCATGAACCTTCAGGTGCTGGGCATGCCGCGGTCGTTCGGCGATGCGGTCGCGCGCGGCGATCCCGCGAGCGGCTCGTCTACTCTGTTCTACCTGGAGGACGACAGGATCGCCGGCGTCAATGCCATCAATGCCCCGAAGGACATCGCGGTCGCGCGCCGGCTGATGGCCGCGAACAAGAGTATCGATCGGCGCTTGCTCGCCGATTCATCAGTAGTGCTGCGCGCGCTGCTGTCGTAGGCGGATCATTCCGCGGCCAGTTTCGCGATCAGCGGCTTGAGCACCTCGGCCCAGGCGTCTTCGGTGATCGGTCCGATCTGCTTGTAGCGGATGCGGCCGGTCTTATCGACAAGGTAGGTCTCGGGCGCACCGGTGACGCCGAGATCGATGGCGGCGTGGCCCGTGCGGTCGGCGCCGACCAGGCGATAGGGATCGCCGTCCTGCTTCAACAGGTCCGCCGTCGCGGCCGGATCGTCCTTCCAGGCGATGCCGTAGATCGGAACGCCGCCGGACTGGGCATGCGCCATCAGGATCGGATGCTCCACCTTGCAGGACGCGCACCAGGAGGCGAAGACGTTCACGAGCGCGACCTGGCCGCCGAGGTCGGCGGTGGCGAAGCCTTTGTCGCGGCCGGCGATCGGCGGCAGGTCGACCGCCGGGAACGGCCGATCGATCAGCACCGACGGCAGCTCGTGCGGATCGCGCGTCAGCCCGACGCCGAAATAGACGACGAGCACGCCGACGACGATGAGGGGTGTGAGGTAGAGCAGTCGCTTCATGGGGGCGTGATCATAGCGTCCGTCCGGCGATCGCGCACAAGCAAATTGGTCGCAGATCCTCCCGCCGTCACGCAGCCGGGTAGCGTTCGACCGTCTGCTCGATGGCCCCGAAGATCGAGCGCCCCTGCCCGTCCAGCATCTCGATGCGGATGCGATCGCCGAAGCGCATGAAGGGCGTGCGCGCCTTGCCTTCGAGCAGCGTCTCGACGACGCGGACCTCGGCAATGCAGGAATAGCCGTCGCCGCCCTGGGCGACGGGCTTGCCCGGCCCGCCGTCCTTGCCTTTGTTCGAGACGGTGCCGGAGCCGACGATGGTTCCGGCGACGAGCGGCCGCGTCTTGGCGGCGTGGGCGATGAGGGTCGGGAAATCGAAGGTCATGTCGACGCCGGCGCGCGGCCGGCCGAACGGCTGACCATTCAGAGTCGAGAGCAGCGGCAGATCGAGCCTGGCGCCGTCCCAGGCCTCGCCGAGCTCATCCGGCGTCACCGCGACCGGCGAGAAGGCCGAGGACGGCTTGCCGTGAAAGAAGCCGAAGCCCTTCGCCAGCTCGTTCGGGATCAATCCGCGCAGCGAGACGTCGTTCACCAGCATGAGCAGTTTGATGTGGTTGCCGGCATCGGCGACCGCAACACCCATCGGCACGTCATCGGCGATGACCGCCACCTCGGCCTCGAAGTCGATGCCCCAGCTCTCGTCGGCCATGCGGATGGGCTCGCGCGGCGCGAGAAACGAGTCCGAACCGCCCTGATACATCAGCGGGTCGGTCCAGAAGCTAGCGGGCATCTCGGCGCCACGCGCCTTGCGCACGAGCTCGACATGATTCACGTAGGCCGAGCCGTCGGCCCACTGATAGGCGCGCGGCAGCGGCGACAGGCAGGCGGCCTCGTCGAACGGCTCGCCGGCGACGCTGCCGTCGTTCAGGAGATCGAAGACTTCCCGCAGCTCGACCGCGCAGGGGCGCCAGTCGTCGAGCGCCTGCTGCAGGCTCGTCGCCACCCCCGGCACGGACATGCAGCGCGCGAGGTCGCGCGAGACGACGACCAGCCGGCCGTCGCGCGTGCCGTCGCGGAGCGTGGCGAGCTTCATGCGATGGTCATTCGGCCGCCTTCGCACGCGGGGCCGACGGCGCCTTCACCGGCTCGGGCGTCAACCAGCTGTCGGCATAGGGCTTGAACTCGGTGCGCTCGGCGGCATCGCCCACCTCCAGCCCATCGCGTGTATCCAGCATGACCGCATACTCGTCGGTCGCCGGCTTCGCTGTCTCGTACATGCGTTTCAGCGCCTTCGGATGCGGGCCGTGGGTGAAGCCGCAGGGATGCCAGGTGATCATGCCCGGATGGATGTTGTCGCGGCTGAAGAAGTCGCCGTCGTGATAGAAGATCACCTCGTCGAAATCGTCGTTGTTGTGGAAGAACGGCACCTTCAGCGCCGCCGGATCGGTCTCGAACGGCCGCGGCACGAAAGTGCAGATCACGAAGCGGTTGCCGACCCAGGTGGTGTGGGCCGAGGGCGGCAGGTGATAGCGGTGGCTGACCAGCGGCCGGATGTCCTTCACGTTGAGGCGCACCGGCACGAGGTCGCCATGCCAGCCCACGGCATCGAGCGGATTGAACGGATAGGTCACGGTCGACAACGCCTCTCGCCGCTTGATGACGACACGCCACTCCTTCTCGTCATACTGGGACTTGAAGGCTTCGTCGATATGCGGCGTGTCCAGCATGGCCTCGTCGTAGACGGCGTGGCGGCCGACCATGCCGCGCTCCGGCGTGCGAAGGCTCCCGTTGCTGCACTCGAACAGCAACATGGTCACAGGCGACGTCGTCTCGACGCGCCACATGGTCGAGCGCGGCAGCAGGATGTAGTCGCCGCGCGCAAACGGCAGATGGCCGTAGTCGCAGTAAAGTGCTCCCTCACCTTTGTGCACGAACAGCAGCTCGTCGCCGTCGGCGTTGCGGACGAGATGGTCCATCTTTCCCGCGAACGTCCAGTGCCGCATCTTCACGCTGGCATTGTGCAGGACCATGCCGGCCTGCCACGGCGACGCCGCGGCCTGATCCAGCTTCGCCAGATCGAAGGCGCGCGGGCGCAGCGGCCCTTCCCACTTCACCCAGCCCGTCGGCACATGGGTGTGATACATGTGGGTCGCCGGGCCGAAGAAGCCCTCCTTGCCCAGCTCACGCTCGAAGGTGCCGTCCGGCAGGTCGCAATGCGCCTGGCGCGAGGCGCGTCCCTCGACGCGCGGGAACGAAACATAGTTGCTGGAACCCATCTTGACCTCCTCGGCGCGGCCCGGCCGCGTCCGAACATGATGCTTGCAGAGGTATGACCAATTAGTTACATTTGTAACTAATGAATGTCAAGGCGCCCAAGCCGGCCCGGCCGCTGCTGGAGCTGGAGCATTTCCTGCCCTATCGGCTCAACGTCGTGGCGGAGAGCGTGAGCCGCGCGCTGTCGCGCCTCTATGCCGAGCGCTACGGCATCGGCGTGCCGGAGTGGCGCGTCATCGCCACCCTCGGCGAGTATGAGCGCATGACCGCCAAGGACGTGGGCACCCACAGCCGCATGCACAAGACCAAGGTGAGCCGGGCGGTCACGGCCCTCGACACCAAAGGCCTGATCGAGCGCGAGCCCAACGAAGCGGACATGCGCGAAGCCTTCCTGGCGCTCACCGGGCGGGGCCTGCGTGTCTACCAGGATCTGGCGCCGCGGGCGCTCGCCTTCGAGCGGGCGCTCGACAAATCGCTCGGCGCCGGCGAGCGTGCCCATCTCGACGCCATCCTGGAGCGCCTGGAGGAACGGGCGCAGGAGCTGGCCGACGATCTCGTTCGCGGAGCCACGACATGAAGCTGTACACCTATTTCCGCAGCTCGGCCGCCTATCGCGTGCGCATCGCCCTCAATCTGAAGGGCATCGACGCCGAGCAGGTTCCCATCCACCTGACGAAGGACGGCGGCCGGCAGCGCATGCCCGCCTATCTGACCAAGAACCCGCAGGCGCTTGTTCCGGCGCTCGAGCTCGACGACGGCACCGTGCTGACGCAGTCGTTGGCCATCATCGAATATCTCGATCAGATCAAGCCCGAGCCGCGGCTCGTCCCCGCCGATCCCGTGCTGGCGGCAAGAGTGCGGGCGGTCGCCCTCGCCATCGCCTGCGACACGCACCCGCTGAACAACCTGCGCGTGCTCAACTATCTGAAAGGGCCGTTCGGGCGCAGCCAGCCGGACGTCGACGCCTGGTATCGGCATTGGGTTCTGGAAGGCGGACTGCAGGCGGTCGAGCGCCTGATCCCGGGCGCGCCGTTCTGTTTCGGCGCCGCGCCCACGCTCGCCGACGTCGTCCTCGTTCCGCAGGTGGCCAACGCGCGCCGCTTCGACGTGCCGATCGATCACCTGGCGAAGATCCTGGCGGCCGACGCGGCCTGCATGGCGATCGAGGCCTTCGCACGCGCCCATCCGTCGCGCCAACCGGACGCAGAATAGGCAGCGTCAGACTTCTGGTTGCCCGGCCCGATGTGACGTAACATGGGGCCTTATTCCGTGTGGGAGGAGCGGACCGATGGGTGTGGCGCACGAGCCCTGGCTCGTGGTGCTCTCGCTGGTCGTGGCGATCCAGGGCGCCTATGTCGGGCTGAGCCTGGCGGTGCAGGTCCGCGAATCCGTCGGATTGCGGCAGCGCCTGCTGCTGGCAGCGGCGGCGATCTCGCTGGCCGTCGCGATCTGGTCGATGCACTTCGTCGCCATGCTGGCCGTGCGCCTGCCCTTCGCCATCGACTACCTCGTCTTTCCGACGCTGCTGTCGTTCCTGGTCTGCGTCATCGTCGTGGGCGTGGGCGTTTTCGCGGCCAGCGCCGGGCCGTTGACGGCGGTGCGGCTGGCGGCCTCCGCGATCTTCATGGGCGGCGGCACATCCGCCATGCACTACATCGGCATGACCGCCCTGCATGCGAGCGCGCATATTTCCCACGCTCCATGGCTGGTGGTCGCCAGCGTCGCCATCGCCATTGCCGCCTCGGGCCTGGCGCTCTGGCTCGCGGGCGGGCGCGGGCGGCATCCGCCGCTGCTCGTGTCGGCAAGCGCGCTCGGCATGTCCATCGCCGGCATGCACTACACCGCCATGGCGGGCCTCACTGTCGTGCCGTTCGAGCAGCGGCCGGCCGGCGCCCCCGTGCTCTCGACGGATCTGCTGGCGATCGTCGTTGCCGTCGTGGCCTTCATCGTCTCCGGCATCTTCCTGCTGACCCTGGTGCCGGACCGCATGCGCGCCGGCGCTGATAGGTCGGCCGATCGCATGCTTTCAACAGAGGACCGCGCCGGCGCCGAGCAGCGGGCAGCAAGCAACGTCGTCGACCTCGGACAGGGCACCTTCGGACCGCTTGGCGGCGCTGGCGGGCCGCCGCGGCGAACCGCCCAGCAGTTGCCGGTCGAGCGGGATGGCGGCACGCATTTCGTGCCGGTGGACGACGTCGTCGCCGTTCACGCCAACGCCCACTACACCTATATCTTCGACGGCAAGGCGAAGTTGTTCTGCTCGCTGCCCATCGGCGTGGTCGAGTCGCGGCTCGACAGCAGCCGGTTCGTACGGGTCCACCGCAGCCACATCGTGGCCATCGACCGCATCGTCGGGCTGAAGCGCACGGGCGAAACCGGCATCATCGAACTGGCCGCCCTGGAGCCCTACACCGTGCCGGTCAGCCGCGGCCGCCTGGCCTGGCTGAAGTCCCGCCTTGCCCTGACGACCGGCGCCGCCGAGCCCGTTACCGAGGTCGAAGCCTCCTTCGCAGCGCAGCATCACTGAATCCACCCCTGATCTCGGTCAGTCTCGCTGACGCATTTCGTGCAGAAACGCCGCCGTTGGTGAATGGCAGCCACGAGTCGTGCCGCGCTCGTTGTTGCCGCACTGCACCTATCGACAGAGTCCCTCCCCGATCAACGGTCTCAGGGAGGATGCCGTGATACCCGGTGCATTCGCCTATCATCGCCCCCAATCGGTCAAGGAAGCCGTGGCCATGCTGGCCGACCTCGGCGAGGACGCGCGGCCGCTGGCCGGCGGCCACAGCCTCATCCCCATGATGAAGCTGCGGCTGGCAGCGCCCGCCCATCTCGTCGACCTCGGCGGCATCGGCGACCTCCGGGGCATCCGCGCCGAGGGCGCTGACATCGTCATCGGCGCCATGACGACGCAGCATGAGCTGATCGCCGACGCCACCCTCGCCGCCAAGCTGCCGATCCTCAAGGAGACGGCGCTGCTGATCGCCGATCCGCAGGTGCGCTACGTCGGCACCCTCGGCGGCAACGTGGCCAATGGCGACCCCGGCAACGACATGCCGGCGGTCATGCTCTGCCTCGGCGCCACCTATCACGTCGCCGGCAAAGGCGGCGAACGGAAGATCGTGGCGCGCGACTTCTATGAGGGCGCGTACATGACGGCGCTGGAGCCGGGCGAGGTGGTCACCGCCATCCGCATTCCGGCGCCGCCGGCGGGCCACGGCGCGGCCTACGAGAAGCTGAAGCGCAAGATCGGCGACTATGCCACGGCCGCGGCGGCGGTGATCCTGACCGTGAGCGGCGGGCGCGTCGCGACCTGCTCGATCGGCCTCACCAACGTCGCGGAGACGCCGTTGTGGGCGGAAGAGGCCGCGAAGCTCGTCGCCGGCTCGTCGCTCGATGCGGCGACTGTAAAGAAGGCGGCGGCCGCCGCCGAGGCCATCGCCTCGCCGGCATCGGACAACCGAGGCCCGGCGCTGTATCGCAAGAAGATGGCGGGTGTGATGGTGGCGCGGGCGCTGGCGCGCGCCAAGTCACGCGCGTCCTGAGGAACGGAGGCGCAAGATGGCGAAGACGCCGATCACTTTGAAGGTCAACGGCAAGCCCGTGGATGGGCTGGTCGAGCCGCGCACGCTGCTGATCCATTTCCTGCGCGAGCAGCTGAACCTGACGGGGCCGCATATCGGCTGCGACACCAGCCACTGCGGCGCCTGCACGGTCGATCTCAACGGCAAGTCGGTGAAATCCTGCACCATGTTCGCGGTGCAGGCGAATGGCGCCGACGTGCTGACGATCGAGGGCATGGCCGCGCCCGACGGCACGCTGCACGCGCTGCAGGAGGGTTTCCGCGAGATGCACGGGCTGCAATGCGGCTACTGCACGCCCGGCATGATCATGCGCGGCTACCGCCTGCTGAAGGAGAACCCGAACCCGAGCGAGGACGAGATCCGCTTCGGCATCTCCGGCAACCTCTGCCGCTGCACCGGCTATCAGAACATCGTGAAGGCCATTCAATACGCCGCCGCCAAGCTGGCCGGCGCGCCCGTCAAGGAGGCCGCGGAATGAACGACATGACACCCTCTCAGGCGGAGCGCGCCGAGAAGCTGCAGGGCATGGGCTGCAAGCGCAAGCGCGTCGAGGACATCCGCTTCGTCCAGGGCAAAGGGAACTACGTCGACGACCTGAAGCTGCCGGGCATGCTCTACGGCGACTTCACCCGCTCGCCCTACGGCCATGCGCGGATCAAGAAGATCGACGCTACCAAGGCCAAGGCGGTGCCTGGCGTACTGGCCGTGCTGACGGCCGCCGATCTGAAGCCGCTCAGCCTGCACTACATGCCGACCTTGGCCGGCGACGTGGCGGCCGTGCTGGCCGAGGAGAAGGTGCTGTACCAGAACCAGGAGGTAGCCTTCGTCATCGCGGAGGACCGCTATGCCGCCGCCGATGCGGCGGAGCTGGTCGAGGTCGAGTACGAGGCGCTGCCGGTGCTCGTCGACCCCTTCAAGGCGATGGCGCCGGACGCGCCGGTGCTGCGCGAGGACATCAAGGACAAGACCGACGGCGCCCACGGGAAGCGCAAGCACTACAACCACATCTTCGCCTGGGAGATCGGCGACAAAGAGGCCACGGACCAGGCCTTCAAGAAGGCGGAGGTGACGATCAAGGAGCTGATCTCCTATCAGCGCGTGCATCCCTGCCCGCTCGAGACCTGCCAGTGCGTCGCCTCCTTCGATAAGATCAGGGGCGAGCTGACGCTGTGGGGCACCTTCCAGGCGCCGCATGTCATCCGCACGGTGGCCTCGCTGATCTCGAAGATCCCCGAGCACAAGATCCACGTCATCGCGCCCGACATCGGCGGCGGCTTCGGCAACAAGGTCGGCGCCTATCCCGGCTACATCTGCGCGGTCGTCGCCTCGATCGTGACCGGGCGGCCGGTGAAGTGGGTGGAGGACCGGATCGAGAATCTGTCGACCACATCCTTCGCGCGCGACTATCACATGACCACGGAGATCGCGGCGACCAAGGACGGCAAGGTCACGGGCCTGCGCGTGCACGTGCTGGCCGATCACGGCGCCTTCGACGCCTGCGCCGACCCCAGCAAGTGGCCGGCCGGATTCTTCAACATCGTGACCGGCTCCTACGATTTCCCGGTCGCCCACTGCGCGGTCGACGGCGTCTACACCAACAAGGCGCCGGGCGGCGTCGCCTATCGCTGCTCGTTCCGCGTCACCGAGGCGGCCTACTGCATCGAGCGCGCCATGGACATTCTGGCGCAGAAGCTCGGCATGGACCCCGCCGAGCTGCGGATGAAGAACCTCGTGCGCAAGGAGCGGTTCCCCTATCAGTCCGCGCTCGGCTGGGAATACGACTCCGGCGACTATCACGCCGCGATGCAGAAGGCGATGGACACCGTCGGCTATCAGAAGCTGCGCGCGGAGCAGAAGGCGAAGCAGGAGTCCTTCAGGCGCGGCGAGACGCGCGAGCTGATGGGCATCGGCGTCATCTTCTTCACCGAGATCGTCGGCGCCGGCCCGTCGCGCAACTGCGACATCCTCGGCATCGCCATGTTCGACTCGGCGGAGATTCGCATCCATCCGACCGGCGCTGTGATCGCCCGCATGGGCACGAAGTCGCAGGGCCAGGGTCACGAGACGACCTATGCCCAGATCATCGCGACCGAGCTCGGCCTGCCGGCCGACGACATCACCATCGAGGAGGGCAACACGGATACGGCGCCCTATGGCCTCGGCACCTACGGCTCGCGCTCGACGCCGACCGCCGGCGCCGCGACCGCCATGGCCGCGCGCAAGATCAAGGCCAAGGCGCAGATGATCGCGGCCGACCTGCTCGAGGTCTCCGAGTACGACCTGGAGTGGGACGTCGACCGCTTCCGGGTGAAGGGCAACCCCGAGCGGTTCAAGACGATGAAGGAGCTGGCCTGGGCGGCCTACAACCGCGTGCCCAAGGGGCTGGAGCCGGGCCTGGAGGCGGTGAACTACTACGATCCGCCGAACATGACCTATCCGTTCGGGGCCTATATCTGCGTGGTCGATGTCGACGTCGACACCGGCGTCACGAAGGTGCGGCGCTTCTATGCGCTCGACGATTGCGGCACCCGCATCAACCCGATGATCATCGAGGGCCAGATCCACGGCGGGCTCACCGAGGCCTTCGGCATCGCCATGGGCCAGGAGATCCGCTACGACGAGGTCGGCAACGTGACGGGGCCGTCCTTCATGGACTACTTCATGCCCACCGCCGTCGAGACGCCGAAGTGGGAGACCGACTGGACCACGACGCCGTCGCCGCACCATCCGATCGGCGCCAAGGGTGTGGGCGAGAGCCCGAACGTCGGCGGCGTGCCCTGCTTCGCCAATGCGGTGAACGACGCCTTCAAGTTCCTGGGCGCGACGCACATCCCGATGCCGCACGACCACTGGCGCACGTGGATGGCGGCCGACAAGCTCGGCCTCCATGGATGATCCCGGACCGTGACCGCATCGCCGAGCGCCTGAGCGCCGTCGGTTACGTCGCCGACCGCGATCTGGCGACGGCGCTGTGGCTCATGGACTATCTGAAGCGGCCGCTGCTGCTGGAGGGCGAGGCCGGCGTCGGCAAGACGGAGGTCGCGAAGGCGCTGGCGGCCGTGCACGAGACCGAGCTGATCCGGCTGCAATGCTACGAGGGGCTGGATCAGAACGCGGCGCTCTACGAGTGGAACTATCAGCGCCAGCTCCTCGCCATCAAGGCGCATGAGGGCGTGGGCGAAAGCGCCGACGCCATCGAGGAGCACATCTTCTCGGAGAAGTACCTGCTGGAGCGGCCGCTGCTGGCGGCGATCCGGCGCGACACACCGCCGGTGCTGCTGGTGGACGAGGTCGATCGGGCAGACGAGGAGTTCGAGGCGTTCCTCCTCGAGCTGCTCTCGGACTTCCAGGTCAGCATCCCCGAGCTGGGCACGGTGACGGCACGGACGATCCCGCGGGTGGTGCTGACCTCTAACGGGACGCGCGAGCTGTCGGACGCGCTGCGCCGGCGCTGCCTCTATCACTATGTCGATTTTCCCGACGTCGAGCGCGAGGCGCGCATCATCACCACGCGCCTGCCGCATATCGACGCCGCCCTCGCCCAACAGATCGCGCGCCTGGTCGCCGCCGTGCGCAAGGAGGATCTGCGCAAGGTGCCGGGCGTGGCGGAGACGCTCGACTGGGCGGCGACGCTGGCGGGGCTCGCGGTGCACGATCTCCGGCAGGAGCCGGAGGCGGTGCACGAGACGCTGATCTGCCTGCTCAAGACCCACGAGGACCGGTCGCGCCTGACCCGCGAGGTGACGGACCGCCTGCTCGGCAAGGTGGCGTGATGCCGCCGGTCGAGACCATCGGCGGCAACATGCGGTGGCGGCTCGCCGGCTTCGTGCGGACGCTGCGCGACAACGGGTTTGCGGTGGGGTTGGCGGAGACGCGCGATGCGCTTGCAGTTCTCGCCTCGCCGGCCGTGTCGCAGCCGACGCTCTTGCAGCCGGCGCTGCGCGCCTTGTTCTGCGCCACCCGCTCCGATTGGGAGCGCTTCGACGAGATATTCAGCGCCTACTGGCTGGGGCGCGGCATGCGACGCGGGCAGCATGGGACGAGCGCATCCTCTCAGGCACACCCATCCATGCAGCGGCCGGCGACATGGGCGGCGCAGGGCTCGCCCGACCATGTCGAGGCAGGCGACGGGCGGGGCGGCGATCGGGTCGCCGAGCAGGACGAGCATGCCACCGCGGCCTCGGCGGCCGAGCGGCTGACGGTCGCGGACATGCGACACATCGTCGATCCCGAGGAGATCGCGCAGACGCACGCGCTGGCTGAGCGGCTGGCGCACCGCATGCGGGCGCGGCTGGTGCGGCGGGAGCGGGCGCGTCGGCGCGGGCGGCGGCTCGACCTGCGGCGCACCATCCATCGCAACATCAGCCATGGCGGCACGCCGATCGATCTGGTGTGGCGCCGGCGCAAGGTGAAGCCGCTGCGGCTGGTAGTGCTGCTCGACGGCTCCGGCTCGATGGAGCTCTACACCGCGTTCTTCGTGCGCTTCCTGCATGGCGTGGTCGATGCCTTCCGCGAGTCGGAGGCGTTCGTCTTCCACACCCGGCTGGCGCATGTGTCGGCGAGCCTGCGGGACCGTGACGTGGCGCGCGCCGTCGACCGGCTCTCGCTGATGGCGCAGGGCATCGGCGGCGGCACGCGGATCGGCGAGTGCCTGGCGACGTTCAACCGCTGGCATGCCAAGCGGGTCATCAACGCGCGCACGGCCGTGATGATCGTCTCCGACGGCTACGACACCGGCGAGCCGGAGCGGCTGGCCGCGGAGATGGCGCGGCTGCGGCGGCGCTGCCGGCGGGTCATCTGGCTCAACCCGCTGATCGGCTGGCGCGACTACGCGCCGGAGGCGCGCGGCATGCAGGCGGCGCTGCCCTACATCGACCTGTTCGCGCCGGCCCACAATCTCGAGAGCCTGGCAGCGCTCGAGCCCTATCTGGCGAGGATCTGATGCTCATGACCAAGGCGACCGACGTGATGGACTCCCTCACGGAGATGAGGGCCAAGGGCGAGCCGTTCGCGCTGGCGACGGTGGTGCGCACGGTGGCGGCGACGGCGGTGAAGGCGGGGGCCAAGGCGGTGATCCGGGCCGACGGCAGCGTGTCCGAGGGCTGGATCGGCGGCGGCTGCGCGCGGGCGGCGGTGCTGAAGGCGGCGCGGGAGGCGATTGCCGACGGGCGGCCGCGGCTGGTCTCCGTGCAGCCGCCCGATCTGCTGCAGGAGCAGGGCCTGCAGGCGGGGGAGGAGCGGGCGGGGGTACGCTTCGCCAAGAACATGTGCCCGAGCCAGGGGACCATGGACGTGTTCGTGGAGCCGGTGCTGCCGCGGCCGCAGATCGTGGTCTGCGGCTCGAGCCCGGTGGCGGTGGCGGTGGCCGACCTGGCGCGGCGCACGGGCTTTGCCGTCACGGCCTGCGCGCCGGCCGCCGAGCAGAGCGCCTTCGCCGAGGTCGACCGGCGTATCGAGGGCTATGCGCTGCCCGTGGGCGAGGCCGGCAAGCGGTTTGTGGTGGTGTCCACGCAGGGACGAGGCGACGAGGCGGCCCTGCGCGCGGCGCTGGCCGCGGAGACCGACTATATCGCCTTCGTCGGCAGCCGCAGGAAGGCGGCGGCGCTGAGGGCGGCGCTGGCGGCCGACGGCATCGAGGAGGCGCTGCTGGCGCGCATCAAGGCGCCAGCGGGGCTCGATCTGGGCGCCATCACGCCGGAAGAGATCGCGATCTCCATCCTGGCGGAGATCGTCGCCCGGCGGCGCGGGCGCGAGCGGGGCGGGCCGTAGGTGCGGCCTTTACGCAAAAATGTTTCACGTGAAACATCGAGGCGCGGGACCGGAAACATACGATTCCGCAAAACGACCCCATGGATCAAAAAATCGGGCATGTTTTACAAGGACATGACCCTGACCAGTTTCGGTCCGTTTCGGTCGATTTCCCCGGTTTCCGAAACCGGATTCGGGCGCGAACGACCGCTTGAGGCCCGTTACTTGCCTTTGTTCTGGAAGGCGCCGGGATAGAGCCAGACGTCCTTGAAGTCGATCGAGTACATCACCTGGAAGTCGCCGTAGGTGTCGGTATCGCGCATGTAGCGCGAGCGGTTGTCGAGCACGTAGGTCGTGCGGCCGTCGGCGCCGAACATGATGGCGTGGTGCTCGCCGGTGCTGGGGATCTTGCCGACGGCGATCGCCAGGTCGTCGTCCTGGATGCCCGCGATATGGGCCAGGAACAGCTTGAAGATGGCGAAGTCCTCGCAATCCATCCGCTTCTTCTCGACCGCTTCGCGCGGGTCGTCCCAATGGTCGGGCTGGCCCCAGACCTGCTGGTCGGTGGCATATTTGAACTCCTTGTTGACGCGCGTGTTGATGGCCAGCAGGCGCTCGGTCGGCGACTTGGATTGCAGGCCGTTGGCCCAGGCCACCCACGCCGACAGGTCCGCGGCCTTGATCTCGGTCCTATCGAGGATGCGCTGGCGGACGCGGTCCCATTTGGGTGTCAGCTTGAAATTCGCGAGCACCCACTTGTTGCCGCCCATGATCGGATCGCTCTCGAACTGCGCGGGATCCTCGGGCGTGGTGCCGTGCGCCGGCCCCCCGGCACACAATGTGAATGCTACGAGCGCGACCCCCAACACAAAATGATCCGGGCGCATAATGCCGCCTCCATGAGAGCCATCTTTACACCTGGACTATGAATCGCGGGCTGATCTGCCTCGCCAATACTACGGCAGGACTGCGCCGCGCATGTGTACTTTAGACCAACATTGCCGAGCGGAAAAGCGTATAAAATGTATAGGATGCGGACGTTCCTCGGGTTTGGATTCCTGGCCGTCTGTCTGTGGCTCGCTGCCGCGCCGGCGCGCGCCGACGAGGCCCTGGCGCTCACGCTCATCCAGATCAACGACCTGGCGCGCGCCGACGACGTGGCCGAGCGGGGCGGCCTGGCCAAGCTGGCGACGATCATCAAGAGCGAGCGCGCGGCCGGGCGCCAGGTCCTCGTGGTGCATGCCGGCAACGCGATCTCGCCCTCGCGCTGAGCAATTTCGACCAGGGCGCCCATATGATGCAGCTTCTCGACCGCCTGGGCATCGGCGTCATGGCGTTCGGGAACCACGAGTTCGACTTCGGCTCCTCGGTCGCCAGCGGCCGGGCCCTGGAAGCCAATTTCCCCGTGATTCTCGCCAATGTGCGCGACCAGGACGGCAAGCCGCCGGCGGGCCTGTCGCCGACCTGGAGCTACGAGCGCGACGGATTCCGCATCGCCTTCATCGGCCTGGCCCGCAGCGACCTGCTGGAGGTGTCGAACCCGGTCGGCATCGCCGTGCTGCCGCCGCTCGCCGTCGCCAACCGCGAGGCGCAGGCCCTGCGGCAGGCGGGCGCCGACCTGGTGGTGGCGCTCGGCGCCCTGACCGAGGCCGAGGAGCGCGCCCTCGTCAACAGCGGCACGGTCGACATGGTCCTCGGCGCCAGCGAGCAGATGCACGCCGCCTTCGACGGCCGCACGGCCGCCGCGGCCTCCGGCCGCAACGCCGAGCACGTCATGCTTCTGGACCTGACGCTCGAGCGCTACCAGATCGAGGCGGCCGTGAAGTCGGAGCTGCCGGGCTCGCCGAGCGGCCCGGGGACGCTCGACGACATCGCCCCCGAGACGCAGACGCGCTTCCGCTGGTCGGTCGACTTCCGCTCCGTCGACACCCGTACGGTCGATGCCGATCCCGACATCGTCGACGACGTGCAGGGCTACCTCCTGCACCTCTCGAAGGAGCTCGACAGCCGCGTCGGCGTGGCCGCCGCCGACCTCGACCTGCGCAACATCGTCGTGCGCGACGGCGTTTCGCCGTTCGCGGAGCTGGTCGCCGACGCCATGCGGAAGGCCGTGCGCGCCGATGCGGCCATCATCAACGCCGGCGCCATCCGCGCCGACCAGGTGGTGGCCGCGGGAACGCCGGTCACGCGGCGCTCGCTCGTGCAGTGGCTGCCGTTCGAGGACCGCACGCTGCTGCTGCGCGTCAGCGGCGAGCAGCTGCTGGCGGCCCTGGAAAACGGCGTCAGCCAGGTCGACGAGCATGCCGGGCGCTTCCCGATCGTCTCGGGCCTGCAGGTGACCTTCGACCCGCGCCGCCCGGTCGGCGACCGCGTGCTGACGGCGGTGGTGGGGGACAA
>DATIXH010000376.1:0-9026 GCA_035518775.1 Candidatus Acidiferrum sp. | reverse complement strand
TCAGCGTGTAGCTGTAGGTGCCGTTGGCGTTCAGCTGCAGCGTGCCGTAGGTGCCTTCGATCGGCGCGCCGACATTGTCGGCGCTGTCGTCCACCGCGCTCACCACCAGATGATCGTTGTGGTCGACATCGCTGTCGTTGCTCAGGACGTCGCCGGTGACGGGATTCTGGCCGCTGTCTCCGGGCGCGGTGTTGAGGTCGGGCACGGCCTCCGGCGGGTCGTTGGAGCCGGTCACGGTGATCGTGAGCGTGGCGGTCGCGGTGTGCCCCTGGCCATCCGTCACCGTATAGGTGAACGTGTCGGTGGCCGTCTCGCCCTCTCCCAGCGCCTGCACGTCCTTGTCGTCATTGTTCAGCTGGTAGACGTAGGAGCCATCGGCCTGCAGGACCAATGTGCCGTAGTGCCCAACGGCGGGCTCGCCGGGACTGACGCTGTCGCCACCGGCGGCGCTTACGGCGCTCACCGCCAGCACGCCGCCCGTGACATCCTTGTCGTTGTCCAGCACGTTGCCCGTCGTCGGGTTGGGCGCCGTATCCTCGGTCACCGCGCCGTCGTCCGCGCCCAGCTCGAGCGGCGAGTTGAGCACCGGCAGGAGGTGCTGCGTGCTGTCGACGAACGCCGGCTGGCTGCCGTAGTCGAAGCCGGCGTCGTTGCCGAGCAGGTCCAGCAGGGCCTCGCCGAGCGCGTCCATCCCGAACATGGCGGCGAGCGACTCCGCCGACGGCGGCAGGTGGCCGGGCCGGATGGCGTACTGATCTTCGCCGGCGGCCGGGTTCACGTTTTCGAGCTCGCTGCGCTGCAGCTCCGGGAACTGCTGGCTCAGCAGATGCAACGCGTCGGAGAACAGCGTCGAGGCCTGGGCGGGCGACAGCACGATGGTCTGGGCCGGCGGGGTGTGAAAACCGCCGACCTCGGTGGTCTCGAACTCCTGGTCGAGGAGCTGCTGGCCGGCCGGGTTGGTGACGGTGAAGTGGCTGAGCTTGCCGTCGGGATCGCGGAACAGGGTGAAGATCCACTTGCCGTCCTCTTCCACGACGCCGCCGGAGGTGCCGCGGATGCCGATGGTGCCGGCCGGCGTGTCGATCGAGACGCCCTCGCCCTGTGCCGAACCGACATTCCCGGTGATGAAGACGAAGGAGCCCTTGACGATGGTGGCGTCGAGCCCGTTGTTGGTGGCGGCGGGATCGTAGATGAGGTTGTCGAGCCTCATCTGGCCGTTGTTGCCGAGCGAGAAGGTGGTGCCGTCCTTGAAGACGACCTCGACCGCGCCGTCGGTGCCGGTCGCCACGATGTCGTCGGCATAGACGGCCGTGCCGGCGGCGGCCGGCTCGGACGTGCCATCCTTATGGACGATGAAGGCGTCGCCGGTCGCCTGGTTGACCGCGCCGATCGAATCGCCATGCGCGCTGGCGGTCGTCGCCTGCGCGATCTGCAGATCGCCCGGCCCCTCGCCGGACGACAGCCCGCTTTGTCCCTCAGCGGGACTGCCGGCGTCTACCATCGTTCGCCCCAATTATTCGTTTCTTTGGGCGAAGGACAACGCTCAAACCGACGGCCGATCCCCCTCACTCAGGCCATCGAATCGCGGGGCTTCTCTGCCGGTCATTGCTTTTAGCTTTGCAGCCGACCGCCACCCACGCCCGCGTCGATTCGATTCGAATCGTTGCTGACTTCCTTCTTGGTATGCAGTGTGCCATAGGGGCCGGGGGGCACCAAGCCGATTCTATGTGAATCTTGGTTAACCCGGCCGCAAGCTCCGAGAAAAGGGGCGGGAGTCGGCCGCCCATTTGACCAGCCTTGCAAGCCGACCTAAAAGAGCCGGAAACTGCCCGTTTCCCAGGGGCACATCGGATGAACAGCCACACGTTTTTCTGCATCGACGCCCATACTTGCGGCAACCCCGTGCGGGTGGTGGCCGGCGGTGCGCCGGCTTTGGCGGGCGCCACGGCCAGCGAGCGGCGGCAGCATTTCCTGAAGCACTATGACTGGATTCGCACCGGCCTGATGTTCGAGCCGCGCGGCCACGACATCATGTCCGGCAGTATCCTTTATCCACCGACGCGGCCCGATTGCGACGCCGGCATCCTCTTCATCGAGACCAGCGGCTGCCTGCCGATGTGCGGGCACGGCACGATCGGCACCGTCACCGTCGCCATCGAGCGCGGCCTGGCCGCGCCGAGGCAGGAGGGTGTGCTGAAGCTCGACGCGCCCGCCGGCGTCGTGGAAGCGACCTATCGTCGCACCAACGGCTATGTCGACGCCGTGCGCATCCGCAACGTGGCGTCCTACCTGCATGCCGAGGGCGTGTCGGTCGACTGCCCGGGACTCGGCGAGCTGACCTTCGACATCTCCTATGGCGGGAACTACTACGCCATCCTGGAGCCGCAGAAGAACTACCGGGACATGGCCGATTTCTCGGCCGGCGATCTCGTGCGGCTGTCGCCGATCCTGCGGCGGCTGCTGAACGAGAAGATCGCGCCGGTCCATCCGGACAATCCGACCATCCGCGGCGTCAGCCACATCCTGTGGACCGGCAAGCCGAAGGACCCGAAAGCGCACGCCCGCAACGCCGTGTTCTACGGCGACAAGGCGATCGATCGCAGCCCTTGCGGCACCGGCACCTCGGCGCGCATGGCGCAGCTGGCTGCCAGGGGCAAGCTGAAGGTCGGCGACGAGTTCGTGCATGAGAGCATCATCGGCAGCCTGTTCAACGGCCGCGTCGAAGCCGCGGCGCGGGTCGGCAACCACGACGCCATCATCCCCTCGATCGAGGGCTGGGCCCGCATCACCGGCTACAACACGATCTTCATCGACGACCGCGATCCCTATAGGCACGGATTCCAGGTGGTGTGATCCTCACGCCTGCTCGAGCGTCAGCTCTTCGGCCATGACGGCGTTGCCGGCGAGGAGGCCGCCGTCGGCCACCAGCACGGTGCCGCTGATGATGGCGGCGGCATCGGAGGCGAGGAAGGCGGCGACCCTGGCGATGTCGAGCGGCTCAGCGACGCGGCCGAGCGGGTACCATTTGCGCAAGCGCTCGAACACCTGCGGGTAGCGCTTGATGCGCTCGGCCCAGATCGGCGTCTTCACCGTGCCCGGGCAGAGCAGGTTGGCGCGGATGTTGCGGCGGCCGTACTCGGTGGCGATCGCCTGGGTGAAGCTCTTGAGCCCGGCTTTGGCGGCGCTGTAGGCGGGATGGCCGAGATAGCTGAGGCCGTTCACCGAGCCGATGTTCACGACCGCCCCACCGCCGGCCTTCAGCATGTGCGGCAGCACGGCCTGGAAGACGATGTAGGCGCCGGTCAGGTTGACGTCGAGGTCGTGCCGCCATTTGGCCGGAGTCATGCGCCCGAGGGTCTCAACTTCGGCAACACCGGCATTGTTGACGAGGATGGTGGGCGGACCTGCGGCCGCGACGACCCGCTCGAGCCCGCCCGCCACGGCCTGCTCGTCCGTCGTGTCGGCAGCGACCGGGTGAAGCGCCGCGCGCTCGCCGGTCCAAGCGGCGCTCAGGCGGTTCAGGGACGCCTCGTCGCGGTCGCAGGCGATGACGACAGCGCCGAGCTCGGCGAACAGCGCGCACATCGCGCTGCCGATGCCGCCGGCGGCACCGGTGATAAGAGCAGTCCTATTCGCGAGCGAGATCATCGCTGGCACCTATGTGTTGGGGAGCGCGGCGATAGCGGCCCACAGCCACTGCAGGTTCTGCGGGCGCAGCATGCCGAAATTGTAGAAGGCGAAATGCTGCACGCCCTCCGATGCCAATGCAGCGAGCGTCGCCTGCAATTGGCCGTGGCTGCCGATGTCCGGGTGGCCGGGACGCAGGATGGCGCGCAGCTCGATCTGCGCGCCGGCGCGCCGGCGGCAGTCGCGGAGGTCGGCGAGCGCGCGCTCGGGTGACGGCTCGTAGGCGCAGATCTCCAGCCAGTCGCAGGCGCGCGCGAGCTTGCCGAGGTCGCTGCCTTCGCTCCAGGCGGCGGCGGTGGGACGTTGCACCGAGGGAATGACGCCGAGCTTGCTGCCCTTCGGCAGCGCCGCCCTGATCTCCGCGACCAGCCCGGCGACGACGTCGCAGCGCCAGCGCTGGAAGGCGGCGAAATCCGCGTCGAGCGCAAGGTCGGCCAGCAGCCAGCTGCCGGCCATGTCGTCGGCGACCGTGGCGGGGCCGCGCAGATAGCCGTCGAGGCTTTCCTTGATGCGTTTCTGCAACGCCTCGACGGCGACGCCCGCCGCCTTGGCGCCGGTCCGGCAGGCCTCGCAGAAGCACAGGCCGAGCAGCGTGTTCATCCAGGCGTTGCCTGGGACCTGCGCGAACTCGTGGTGGTAGCCGTGGGCGTAGGGCAGGTAGCCGGGCGTCTCCAGGTTCAGCCCGGCGAGCGGGTAGCTCGCGGCGAGGTCGGCGCACAGCCTGGCTGCGTAGTCGCGCACCTCCGGCTGGCTCGGGCACAGGCTGTAGTAAAGCGGATCGCCCCAGGCCGTGCGGACCGCGAGATCGGGATGAGCGTAGCCGAGGCGCGTATTGTGCAGCAGCACTGTCCAGCCGTAGACCGCGAGATCGCCGCGCGCGGTGAGCTTGGCCAGCACATCCTCCTGCTGGGTGACCTGCGCGACCTGCGGTTTGACGCGGCCGTAGGCAGCGCGCGGGCGGAAATAGATGGTACCGTCCTCGGGAAAGACGACCTTGCCACCCTCCGCCCAAGGCCGGATGAACTTGCCGGCGTGATAGGCGGTGGCGAGCGAGATGCCGCCGATGCCGTGGGCGCGCGCCTCGGCGATGGCGCGGTCGCCTGCCGCTCCCGCGAGGTCCCAGGCGTAGGCGTAGAGGCTGGTCGTGGGCATTGAAATTCGAGGCACGGGGGCGGGCAGCTGCCCGCCCCCCGTCAGGTCCTAGCGCCCGACCTAGAGGCGCGCGAGGATCTTGTCGACGTCGACCGCTTTGTACTCGTCCGGCAGCTGATAGCCGGCGGCATCGGCCGCCACCTTGGCCTTGTCGAAGTTGTTGGCGCCGGCGACGTAATCGTTCTTGATCACATCCTCGGCATTGATGTCCTTCGAGATCTGGTTGATCGAGCGGATCGTCGTCAGGAAGGTCTTCCAGGCCTCGAGGTCGTGCCAGCCCCAGCCCTGCCGCTTCTCGAAGTTGCCGCGGAAGACATTGGCGAGCTCCATCATCGATTCCGTCGCGATCTCCGGCGAGAGCTTCAGGCTCGGGAACTGCTGCATGACGATGTGCGTGGCCGCGCGCGGATTCTGGTGGCCGTATTCGAGGCCCATGGCCCAACCGCGCAGATAGGACTCGTAGAGCTCCTTCTTCGAGGAGTCCTCATAGTCCTTGCGGCGCATGATGAAGGTGTTGGCCGGGAACTTGGAGACGTTGCGGCCGATCAAGTAGTCGAAATCCAGTCCCTGACCGGTCCATTGGGCGCGCAGGCCCTCCCAGCTCAGGGCCGCATCGGCCTGCCCCTGCTGCAGCGACTGGCCCCAGGTCTGGCCGGCCTCGACGTAGTTGATGGCCTTCGGGTCGACCCCGGCTTGCGCAAACATCGGATCGCAGATCGCCTGCCAGCCAGCGCTGCCGAGCGCCACCGTCTTGCCCTTCAGGTCGGCGAGACTCTTCACCGCCGAGCCCTTTGGCAGCGCGATGTCGAACACGTCATAGGCGCCCATCTCCCAGGCGGAGACCAGGGGGATGCCCTGCTCGAGCGCCAGCGAGAACACGCCCGGCGAGGGATAGCCCATGTCCGACTGTTCCTGGTCGACCAGCTTCACGGTCGCCGTGGCCTCCATCGGTCCGGGCTCCAACGTGGTCTCGATGTCGCCGAAATAGCCGTACTTCTTGGCCACCCAGTACGGGTAGTCGTCGAGCACTTCGATGGTGCCGCGCGGCGAGACCCAGCGCACCGTGCCCGTCGCCGCGGCCGAACGGCGCGCCACTCCGCCCAGCGAAACCGCCATCACGCCGGCCGCCGTGGCGGTCAGCAGACGCCGGCGGCTCAGTCCTCCAGTCATTTGCGTGGTCCCGATCATCTTGCTTCTCCCAGGTTGTGATTGTGAACGACGTTGATATGCGTAGTCAGGATTCCCAGCTCGCCCACTTCTTCCCGATCAGGAAGAAGGTGACGTAGATCAGGTTGCCGATGAGCGCGAGATAGACGATGCAGGCGAAGAACTGCGGCATCTGGATCAGCGACGAATAGTACGACAGCCGGTTGCCGAGCCCATTCTTGCCGCCGACCAGCTCGGCGCCGGTCGCGGTCAGCAGCCCGAAGATCGAGCCGACCATAAGGCCGACGATGATCATCGGCATCGCCATGGGGATGCGGATCTTCCAGTAGATCTGGAACATGCTGGCGCCGAAGGAGCGGGCGAGGGCGATCTTGGCCAGGTCGACACGACGAAACCCGGTCGCCGAATTGATCATGACCATCGGATAGACCGCCAGCGTCACCGCGATGATGCGCGGCTCGGACCCGAAGCCGAACTTCAGTATCAGCAGCGGGACGAGCGCGATCATAGGCGTACAGACGAGGATGATCACGTAAGGAGTCACGATCTTCTCGGCGAAAGGCGACTGCGTGATGAGCGCGGCGAGCAGCATGCCGATGGAGCCGCCGATGGCGAAGCCTATGAACAGCTCCTTGACCGTCACGAGAATGTGGGGCCACAACACCGGAAAATCTTGGACCATGGAGAGCGCGATCAGGCTAGGGCGCGGCAGAACGTATTGTGGCACGCCGAACCCGACGATCAGGGCCTCGGCACCCCCGATAACCGCAGCCGCAACCAGGATGATGGTCAGGAACTCGAGCCAGCTGCGCGCGCCGGGACCGGAGGTCAGCGCCGACCAGTTCGACAGGCTGACGTCGCCGCCGCCCTTGCCCTGCTTGTCGAAGGTCGGAATGTTGTCACCGAGCGCCTTGTCCGCCATGCCCTGCTGCTCCCGTCAGATGACGTCCACGGCCTGGTGGCCGCTGCCGTGATCGATCGACGCCTTGATCTCTCCGAGGATCTCCACGAACTCGGGTCGTGTCGTCAACGCCAGCTCGCGCGGGCGCTGGAATCCGATCTCGAACACTCGCGACAGGCGGCCAGGCCGCGGCGACATCACGAAGATGCGGTCAGCCAGGAAGATCGCCTCGGCGATGTTGTGGGTGATGAAGACGATGGTCTTGCCTGTCTCCATCCAGATCTGCTGGATCAGCAGGTTCATCTCGTCGCGGGTGAAGGCGTCGAGCGCGCCGAACGGCTCGTCCATCAGCAACACCGACGGATCCACGGCCAGGCTGCGCACGATCGAGGCACGCTGCTGCATGCCGCCCGACAGCTCGCGCGGGAACTTGTTCTCGAAACCGGCAAGACCGACTTTGCGCAACAGGCCGTCGATCCGGTCGCGGTATTTGCCGGGATCGAGTCGCTTCAGCTCGAAGGGGAATTCGATGTTGCGGATCAGGTTGCGCCAAGGCAGCAGATTCGCCTCCTGGAAGATCATGGCGATCTGCGGATGCGGTTTGGCGACCGGCTGCGCGTCGAGGGTCACCCGGCCCTTGCTCAGCCCGTGCAGGCCGGCCATCGACCACAGCAGCGTAGACTTGCCGCAGCCGCTGGGGCCGAGGACGCAGACCAGCTCGCCCTCCTTGACCTGCATCGAGTAGTCCTCGAGGGCATGCACCTGACCGGTCTTGGTCTGGTAGTACTTGGTCGCTCCCTCGACCGAGATCTTGGTCGGACGGGCGTCGCCGTTGCGCATCAACCGGCGCGCCTCTTGGCGCGCTTCGCCACGGCCTTGCGCTTCGGCGCCGGGCGGCGCGCGGGCGCGCGCTTGGCCTTGCGCGCGGCTGGCTTCGCGCCGCCGAGGGTGACCGCGCGCTTGGTGCGGATGCTCTCGTCGGCCGCCAGCACGATGCGCAGGCTGTTAACGGCGTCGTTCATCTGGTCGGTCAGATCGAGATCCTCCCGGATCGCCTTCAGGAAGAACCGCTGCTCGCGGTTGCACAGCTCCTGATGGTCGGGCTCGTCCGCCAGATTGATCCACTCGTCCTTGCGCGTGAAGTTGTTGTTGGCGTCCATCGCGGCGTAGTGGACCTTGAGCGCGTTGGTCTTGGTGTGGGAGTCAATGTCGGCCGACTGGGTCATCTCGCCGGCGGCGCGCTCCTCATGCGGCATCACGATGGAGACGCAGCCTTTGGGTCCCGCGACGTCCTTCACGAAGAAGGCGACCTCGCTCATCATCGGGCCCCAGCCGGCCTCGTACCAGCCCACCGAGCCGTCGTCGAAGGTCACGTGCAGGTGACCGTAGTTGTAGACCTTCACCTCGTCGCTCAGATGCGCGCCGATGCCGTGCACCCGCACCGGCTTGGCGCCGGTCATCTGGCACATCACGTCGACATAGTGGACGCCGCAATCGACCAGCGGCGACAGCGAGTCCATCAGGTTCTTGTGCCAGGTCCAGGACGGCCCGCTGCTCTGCTGGTTGAGGTTCATGCGCATGACCAGCGGCTTGCCCAGCGTGCGCGCGACCTCGACGAACTTGGTCCAGGAGGGGTGAACCCTGAGGATGTAGCCGATCACCAGCTTGCGCTTCGTCTCGCGAGCGCGGCGGACGATCTTCTCGGCGTCGGCGGCGTTGGTCGCGATCGGCTTTTCCATGAAGACGTGGCAGCCGGCGTCGAAGGCCTTCAGCGCATAGGCGGCGTGGGTGTCCGGCCAGCTGTTGATCGACACGGCGTCGGGCTTCGTCTTGGCCAGCGCCTCCTCGAAGTCCTCGAAGCGCGGCACGCCTTCGAACGACGCCGGCAGGTCGTTGCGGCCGCGGATCGAGCGGCTCATCAGCCCGGCCAGCTCGAAGCCGTCGAGCGCCTGATAGGCAAGGGCGTGCGACTGGCCCATGCGGCCGACCCCGACGACCAGGACCTTGATGTTCTTGGCTGGCATGCTGGCTCTCCTCGGCGAATCGCGGCGGCGGCACCGCTTCTGAGCATGCAGCATACGACGGCACAGCCGCCCTCGTCAGCCCCAAGCGCAGGCGC
>DATIXH010000375.1:0-8617 GCA_035518775.1 Candidatus Acidiferrum sp. | reverse complement strand
GCGGTGATGAGGAAGGTGGGGATGGGGCGGACATAGTCGGAGAGGCGGCCCTTGCTCTCGAAGCGGGCGCGGAACGCGGAGGAATCGAAGAAGGGACCCAGGCGCGGCACGATGCCGCCGCCGATGAAGACGCCGCCGCGTGCCCCCAGGGTCAGCGCCAGGCTGCCCGCGGCCGTGCCGAGGGCGGCACAGAAGATCTCCAGCGCCTCGCGGCAGAGCACACAGCCGCCGTTGCGCCCGCGCTCGTCGATCGCCTCGGGGCTCAGCGGCTCGGCCGCCTGCCCGTCGAGCTGCGCGATCGCCGTGTAGAGGTTCACGAGCCCAGGGCCGGACAGCAGGCGCTCCCAGGAGACATGGCCGAAGCGCGCGCGCAGCCGGTCGCCGATGCGCGATTCGCGCTCGCTCATGGGCGCGAAGGTGGCGTGCCCGCCCTCGGCCTCGAGCACCGCCCAGCCGGTGGCCGTGCGCACCACCCCGGACACACCGAGCCCGGTGCCCGGCCCGATCACCCCGATGGGCGCGCCGGCCGTCGCCGTGCCGCCGCCGATCTGGCGCTGGTCGCCGGCCTGCAGGTGCGGCAGCGACAGTGCGATGGCCGTGAAGTCGTTGAGCGCCTTGAGCCGTTCGAGTCCGAGCCGCCGGCGCGTCGCCTCGATGGCAAACGACCAAGCCTGGTGGTTGGTGATCTCGGCATGGTCGCCGACGATCGGGCCGGCGATGGCAATCGCTGCCGCGGGCGGGCGCTGCTGCCCGATGGTGCGCAGATAGTGCTCGATCGCCGCCACCAAGTCGGCATGGTCGGCGCCGCGCATGGCTACGATGTCGTCGAGCGCCACGCCCCCGCCCTCGCGGCGCGCGATGGCGAAGCGGGCGTTGGAGCCGCCGATATCGCCGACCAGACATCTCCGGTTGTCGGGCATGGCAGGGATGGTATGACTCATCGACCGCGTTCAGTCATCCGGCTCCTTGTCGTCACCTGGGGGTGACGGAGTCAACGGGGAAATTCGATGGCGCAGTTGACCAAGTCCGCCGCCTGGCAGGCGCTGCAGACGCACCACAAGACCTTCGCGCGCATCCATATGCGCGAGCTCTTCGCTCAGGAGCCCGGCCGCTTCGAGCGGCTGTCGCTGCAGGTCGAGGGCCTGCTGCTCGACTACTCGAAGAACCGCCTCACGACGCGGACCATGTCGCTGCTGCTGGCGCTGGCCGAAGAGGCCGAGCTGCCGGCCTGGATCGAGCGCATGTTCCGCGGCGAGCGCATCAACGGCAGCGAGCGGCGGGCGGTGCTGCATGTCGCCTTGCGCAACCGCAGCAACCGGCCGATCGAGGTCGACGGCCAGGACGTCATGCCAGGCGTCAACGGCGTCCTGCAGCGGCTGCAGGAGTTCGTGACGGGCGTGCGCGGCGGCCAGTGGACCGGATACGACGGCCAGCGCATCACCGACGTCGTGAGCATCGGCATCGGCGGCTCCTATCTCGGGCCGGAGATGGCGACCCTGGCGCTGGCGCCCTACAGCGGCAACGGGCCGCGCCTGCATTTCGTCGCCAATGTCGACGGCGCCGACCTTGCCACCGCCCTCGCCGGCCTGTCGCCGGCGACCACGCTGTTCGTGGTAATCTCCAAGACCTTCACCACCATCGAGACCCTGACGAACGCCCGGACGGCGCGCGACTGGTTCCGCGCCCACGCCGGCGCCGAGGCTGATCTGGCGAAGCACTTCGTCGCCGTCTCCAACAACGTCGCGGCTGCGGCCGAGTTCGGCATCGACCCCGCCCGCAGCTTCGAGATCTGGGACTGGGTGGGCGGCCGCTACTCGCTGTGGTCGGCGGTCGGGGTGCCGGTCATGCTGGCCGTAGGCTTCGAGAACTTCACCGCCATGCTCGAGGGCGCGCACGCCATGGACGAGCACTTCCGCACCGCGTCGCTCGACCGCAGCATGCCGGTGCTGCTGGCGCTGCTCGGCCTGTGGTACATCGACTTCTTCGGGGCCGAGACCCACGCCGTGCTGCCCTACGACCACGGGTTGCGCCGCCTGCCCGCCTATCTCCAGCAGCTGGAGATGGAGAGCAACGGCAAGCGCGTGACGCGCGACGGCGACCCCGTCGACTACGCCACCGGGCCGGTGATCTGGGGCGAGCCCGGCACCAACAGCCAGCACTCCTTCCTGCAGGAGCTGCACCAGGGCACCCGGCTTATCCCCGCCGATTTCCTGCTGCCGGCGGTGAGCGCCTATCCGACCGGCTCGCACCACGAGCTGCTGATCGCCAACTGCCTGGCCCAGACCGAGGCGCTGATGAAGGGCCGCACCGAAGCCGAGGTGCGCGCCGAGCTGGAGGCTGCGGGCCTGCGCGGCCCCGAGGTCGACCGCCTGGTGCGGCACAAGGTGCAGCCCGGCAACCAGCCGACCAATACCCTGCTGTTCCACCGCCTCGATCCGCGCACGCTCGGCCTGCTCATCGCCCTCTATGAGCACAAGACCTTCGTGCAGGGCGTCATCTGGCGGATCAACTCGTTCGACCAGTGGGGCGTGGAGCTGGGCAAGCAGATGGCCACGACCCTTGCCAACGACCTGCGCTCGGCCGAGAGCGCCACGCCCCACGACTCCTCGACCACGGGATTGCTGGCGGCGGTGCGCGCTCTGCGCAACGTGACCTAGGACTGCGGACATGCCGACGCACGGCTCCCAGCAGCGTAGGAGTCGCGCGCACCGGCGGACGCGGACCGCGGCCGTGGAACGGCCGCTGGAGCTGACGCCGGAGCGCGTGATGCACCAGGTCCGCGCGCCCTATGCCGTCGTCGATATCGGCTCCAATTCCGTGCGGCTGGTGGTCTACGATCAGCTGGGACGTGCGCCGTTTCCGCGCTTCAACGAGAAGTCGCTCTGCCGCCTCGGCGCCGGCTTGGCCGAGACCGGCACCCTCGCCGCCGACGGCTTCCGCCGCACGGTCGAGGCGACCCGCCGCTTCCGTGCCATCGCCGAGGCCATGGGCGTCACCCGCATCGATGTCCTGGCCACCGAGGCGACGCGGCGCGCGTCGAACGGCGACGAGCTGGTGGCCGCAATCGCCGCCGAGGCCGGGCTCCGGGTCCGCCTGCTCAGCGGCGGCGAGGAGGCGCACTATGCCGGGCTCGGCGTCGTCTCCGGCTTCTACCGGCCTCGCGGCCTCGTCGGCGACATGGGCGGCGGCAGCCTCGAGATCGCGGAGGTCGCCGACGACCGCGTCGGCGATCGCACCGTCAGCATGCCGCTGGGCGCGCTGCCGGTGCAGGAGATGCTCGAGCGCTCCGGTCCCGCCGCGCGCAAGGAGATCGACGCCCTGCTCGCCGGCCAGCTGGCGCGCGGCCTGCGCAAGCCGGTGTTCTACGCGGTCGGCGGCGGCTGGCGCGCCCTGGCGCGCGTCCACATGGCGAAGGCGAGCGCTCCCGTCAGCGTCGCCCACGCCTACGAGCTCGATGCCGATACGGCGCGCGCCTTTGCCAAGCAGCTCTGGCGGCTGTCGCCAGCCAAGCTCGCGGCCGTCCCTGGCATGCCGCAGCGCCGCATCCCTACCCTGCCGGCGGCGGCGCTCGTCATGGACCGCGTGCTTAAGCACCTGGCACCTGAACGCGTGATCTTCTCTGCCCTTGGCGTGCGCGAGGGCTGGCTCTACGCCCAGCTGCCGGTTATGGAGCGCTATCGCGATCCCCTGATCGAGGGCGCTCAGGCCTTCGGCCTGCCGCAGGCGCGGGTGCCGGAGTTCGCGCCCGCGCTCGTGCGCTGGACCGACAAGCTGGTGCCGGACGAGCCGCCGGCGGAGCGGCGCCTGCGTCTGGCCGCCTGCGCGCTCTCCGACATCGGCTGGCGCGACCACCGCGACGTCCAGGCCCACGAGAGCTTCGACAAACTCCTGCAATTCCCCTTCATTGGCGTGACCCACGCCGAGCGCGCATTCATCGCGGCCACGATCCACGCGCGCTACAGCGGCAGTCTCGATGACGAGCGGCTCGCGCCGGCCTTCAGCTTGCTGACCAAGGTGGCGCGCCGCCACGCGCAGATCCTCGGTCGCGCCCTCCTGCTGGGCTACCGGCTCTCCGGCAGCGTGCCCGGGATCCTCGACAGCGCGCACCTGCACATCGACGCGAAGCGCATCCGGGTCGAGGTCGGCAAGCGGGCGCGCGTGCCCGACAGCGAGGTGGTCGCCGATCGCCTGAACCTGCTGGCGAATGCCCTCGGCATCCGCCGCACCGAGGTGGTCGAGGGTCCGTAGCCGGGCCGGGACGCGCGCAGGCGCGCCCCGGCCGCAGCGCTCTCAGATCTCCTTCTTCGACATCTGGTCGGCGATGTAATCTGCCTGCCTGATCGCCAGAGTCACGATCGTCAGGGTCGGGTTCTCCGCCCCGCCGGTGGTGAACTGACTGCCGTCGGAGACGAAGAGGTTCTTGATGTCGTGCGTCTGGCCGTGCTTGTTCACCACGCCGTCGCGCGCGTTCTCGCTCATCCGGTTGGTGCCGAGATTGTGGGTCGACGGATAGGGCGGCGTCTCCACCACCCGCACCGCGCCGACCGCGTCATACACCGCCGTGCCCGACTTGTAGGCGTGGCTGCGCATGGCGATGTCGTTGGGATGATCGTCGAAATGCACGTTCGGGATCGGTAGCCCGTATTGGTCCTTCTCCGTCTTGTGCAGGGTGACGCCGTTCTTCTCCTGGGGCATGTCCTCGCCCACGATCCACATCCCCGCCGTGTTCTCGTAGAGGTCGAGCGCCGAGGTGAAGTCCTTTCCCCAGGCGCCCGGATCGAGGAAGGCCGCCAGGAACGGCAGGCCCAGCGACAGCGTCTCCATCTCGTAGCCACCGACGAAGCCGCGAGACGGATCGAGCCGCGACTCGTCGCGGATGATGCCGGCCATCGTGGTGCCGCGATACATGTTCACCGGCTTCGGGAACATCGCATAGACCGAGCCGGTGGTGTGCCGCATGTAGTTCTTGCCGACCATGCCCGAAGAGTTGGCGAGCCCGTCGGGGAATTTCGACGAGGCCGAATTCAGCAGCAGCCGCGGGCTCTCGATCGAGTTGCCGGCGACCGCCACGACGCGCGCCTTCTGGACGTGCTGCTGGCCATCTTTGTCGGCATAGAGCACGCCAGTCACCTTGCCGCTGTCGTCGTGCTGGATCTGCAGCACCTGCGACTGCGGCCGCACCTCCAGCTTGCCGGTGGCCTCGCCCTTCGGAATCTCGGTGTAGAGCGTCGACCACTTCGCGCCCGATTTGCAGCCCTGGAAGCAGAAGCCGATCTGCAGGCAGGAGCCGCGGCCGTCGCGCGGCTCGGAGTTGATGGCCATGTTGCCGGTGTGGAACTCCTTGTAGCCGACGCGCTTGGCGCCGGCCGCCAGCACCTTGAAGTTGTTGTTGCCCGGCAGCCGCGGGATCCCGTTGGTGCCCGTGACGCCCATCTTGTCCTCGGCCTTGGCGTAGTAGGGCTCCATCTCCGCCAGGGTCAGCGGCCAGTCCAGCAGATTGGCGCCGGGAATATCGCCATAGGTCGTCTTGACCTTGAACTCGTGCTCCTGGAAGCGGAGCGAGGCGCCGGCCCAGTGGATCGTCGAGCCGCCGACCGCCTTCACGATCCAGGCCGGCAGGCCCGCGAAGTCCTTGGCGACGCGCCAGTTGCCGGAGGTCGAGCGCTTGTCGAGCCAGGAAATCTTCACGAAGTTCGACCACTCGTCGTTCACGAACTTGTCGTTTTCGATGCGCGGCCCGGCCTCCAGGCAGACCACGTCGATGCCCTTCTGGGCCAGTTCGTTGGAGAGCGTCCCGCCGCCGGCGCCGGAGCCGATCACGACCACCACGCCGTCGTCATTCAGATCGTATTTCGCGACCATGGTCCGTCCTCCCTACGTGTTCTCGAGCCAGCCGAGATCGTTGAAGCCGCGCTCGATATAGCCGCCGAACTCGAAGGACGGCCCCTCATAGCCGAAATGCCGCCAGACATCCGGGTTGTTGTAGATCCCGGTGATGCATTCGCTGCGCACGGTCTGGAAGAACGGCGTCCCCTCCATCGCCTTCAGCGAGGCGAGCCGGTAGCCGGGCGAGAGATCGACCCACTTCACCGCGCCCTCGGTCTGGTCGAGCGCGGCCACGCCGTCGGCCAGCAGCTTGCCGACGTCCTTGTCCTTCACCGCCTTGCCGTCGAGCGACTCTACCACCTTGGCGTAGTAGACGTCGCCGAGCCGATCGTGCGGATAGAGCTCGCGCGCCACCTTCACCAGCGTCGTCGCCGTATGCTCGTCGAGCATCTGCAGCGACATCGCCCAGGCGCCCTTGGGATCGACCAGGATCGTGCCGGTGCCCGCAGCAGCTGCGGCGCCCGCAGTCGTCACGGCGGTGGTTTGCAGGAACTGCCGGCGATTCATGCCAGATCGACTCATCTCAGACCTCCCTTCGCCTCTCGTGCTATTGGTATCGTCCGTGCCGCTGCAGCACCTCGATCTTGTAGCCGTCGGGATCCTGCAGGAAAAAGAACCGCGCCATCAGAGCGCCGTCGCGGTGGAATTCCTTGATCGGATTGGGTGTCAGCCCGAGCTGCGTCAGCCGCGCATGCTCGCCGTCGAGATCGTCGACCGTGAAGGCCACGTGGCCGTAGCCGCTGCCATGCGTGTAGGGCTCGGCCTGCCCCTTGTTCCAGGTCAGCTCGATCTCGAAATCGTTCTCGGGATTGCGCAGATAGACCAGCGTGAAGCTGTCGAAGTCGAAGCGGTCCGCCGGCTTCATGCCGAACGCGCGGTCGTAGAACCGCATCGCGGCGTCCAGGTCCTTGACCCGGACCATGACGTGGATCGGCTTGGCCATTGATGCTCCCGGCTCGTCGGATCGCCGGGAGAAAGCTTAGGCGGATGCCACCAGCCGTGGTGGTAGCGGCGTACTACGCGCCGGCTCGTTCCGTTCCGGCTCGGGATGCGAGCGCACGAAGCCGGTGCAGGTCACGCGCAGCAGCGAGGCGAAATTGCCGACCTCGCCACGCAGCTCCGTCACCTCGTCATAGAGCGTGCTGATGAACCGCGGCGTCGACATGCCCTGGCTGGCGGCGATGTCGTCGAGGATCGACCAGAACATGGCCTCCAGCCGGATGCTCGTGCAGTAGCCATTGAGGCGGATCGAACGCGTGACCACCCGATAGCTCTCGGGATCCTGGTCGGCAAAGACCCGACACATGAGTTGTCCTCCCTGCGTCCGGGCGATCGTTCTTGTGCGCGGCACGAGGCCCGCTGCAGCATGCCGCCGCGTTCATCTGACGGTCATAGTAGACCGAATCAAAGGGCAATCAAGCCGTCGATGCTGCATTGCTACCGTGCGTCCTTCGACAAGCTCAGGATGAGGGGAAATCTTTGTGGCACAAAGAAAAGACCCTCATCCTGAGCTTGTCGAAGGACGCACAGCGCCTGTCCCAGACGCCCTACAGCCACCGCGCCTTCTTGAAGCGCCAGTAGAGGAAGCCGCACAGGCCGAGGATCAGGAGCAGGATCAGGGGATAGCCGAACGCCCAGTGCAGCTCCGGCATGAACTGGAAGTTCATGCCGTAGATGCCGGCCACCGCCGTCGGTACCGCCAGGATGGCGGCCCAGCTCGCCAGCTTCTTGGTGATCTCGCTCTGGTCGACCGAGGCCAGCAGCAGGTTTA
This sequence comes from Candidatus Acidiferrum sp., assembly GCA_035518775.1. Taxonomy (GTDB): domain Bacteria; phylum Pseudomonadota; class Alphaproteobacteria; order Dongiales; family Dongiaceae; genus JBGPEQ01. The sequence continues at coordinate 960 of DATIXH010000375.1, read as the reverse complement.
CCTCGAGCGCCGAGTTCAGCAGCTCGCGCAGATAGTCGACGGAATCGTTCACGCGGATGGCATGGTCGAGCACGTCGCGGAAATAGGGATGGGTGTCCTTGTCGATCACCGGCAGATCGAAGCGCATGAGTCGGTTGGCGATGTCGACCACCGGCGCAACCTTGCGCCGCAGCTCCAGGAGGTCGCGCTTCAGCTCATAGATGCGCTCGACCGTGTCGCGCTGGAAGGCCTGCTTGAACACCTCCTCCTCCAGCTCGTCGATCTCGGTCTCCATGCAGTCGACGACCGGTATGTAGTTGTCGACGATGAAGTCCATGATGGCGTAGACCACGAAGTCCTCGCCCTTCTTCAACATGCGCGGCGTGGCCTCGCAGCGGTTCCGCACCTCCTTGTAGGACGAGGACGGCCCGTGCCGCACGGTGATCACGTAGCCGCGGCCCGCGAACACATGGGTCTCGCCGAATTGCGTGCTGTGCCCCACCCGCTGCGCCGTCTGCAGCACCATGAACAGCGACTCGGCATAGATTTCGAGCTTCGGCCGCTGATGGGCGTTATGGGCATCTTCGACGGCGAGCTCGTGCAGCCCGAAGCGCTTCTGCACCTTCTGCAGCAGCTCCTCGCTCGGCTCGTGCAGCCCGATCCACACGAACCGGCCCTTGCCGGTGCCGATCTCGAATTCATCGAGACGATCGATGTCGAGATCGGCGATCTTGCGCCCGCCCTCATAGGCCGCGCAGCCGACGACCATGTTCATGACGCTACGCCCCCTTGTTCGCGCCGCCCCTTCTATAGCACGCCCCGGGCTGGGCGGCAGCCGCAGACGGCCGTCCGCGGCTGGACGCCGCACGCGACGGCCGCTAGGTTGCAGCCAAACACGGAAAGGGACCGATGCCGAATCTCGCCGCCAATCTCAGCATGCTGTTCACGGAGCTGCCCTTCCTCGACCGCTTCGAGGCGGCG
>DATIXH010000374.1:0-5099 GCA_035518775.1 Candidatus Acidiferrum sp. | reverse complement strand
GATCAAGTCGCCGCAGCTGATCTACGTCTACGCCAAGCGGCCGGGCACGACGACGCTCTACGCCGTCGGCGCCAACGATGAGATCCTGGCCAGCATCTCGCTCAACGTGACGCACAACCTCTCGCGTCTCGATCAGGCGATCGCCGAACTGATGCCGGGCCGCAACATCACGAGCACGTCGATCGACGGCGGCATCGTGCTGACGGGCGCGGTGTCTTCGCCGGGCGAGGCCGAGGATGCGCGCCGCCTGGCGGCCCGCTTCATCGGCGCGAACGAGGAGGTCATCAACCGCCTCCAGATCACGGCGCCCAACCAGGTCAACGTGCGCGTCCGCATCGCCGAGGTCAACAAACAGGTGCTGCGCAACCTCGGCATCAACTGGGACGTGGCTATCCAGCAGGGCGGCTTCGCCTTCGGCATGGCGACCGGGTTTCCGACTGCCCTCTCCAACGTGTTGCTCGGCGGCACCTCGGCCGCCACGACGCCGACGGTCTCGGCCGGTCCGCTCGACCTGACCGCGACCGTGGACCTGCTGGCGCAGGAAGGCCTGGTTTCGGTACTCGCCGAGCCGAACCTGACGGCCGTCTCCGGCCAGACGGCGACATTCCTGGCGGGTGGCGAGTTTCCGGTTCCGATATCGCAGGACAACAACTCGATCACCGTCGAGTTCAAACAGTTCGGCGTCAGCCTCGCGTTCACGCCGACGATCCTCAACGCCAATCGCATCAGCATGCGAGTGCGGCCGGAGGTCAGCGCGCTCAGCCAGGACGGCGCCGTCAGTCTCCCCGGGCCCGCCGGCGGTACCGGGATCACCATACCGGCCCTGACCGTGCGCCGTGCGGAGACTACGGTCGAACTGGCGAGCGGCCAAAGCTTCGCCATCGCCGGCCTGGTGCAGTCGCAGAACCAGATCACGGCCAACGAAGTGCCGGGTCTGGGCGACATTCCGGTCCTCGGCGAGCTCTTCAAGTCGGATCAGTTCCAGCACCACGAGTCGGAGCTGGTCCTTCTGGCGACGCCCTACCTTGTCCAACCGATCTCCAATCCGGCGGCGCCGGCGCTCCCGATCGATCCGGTCACAGGGGCCGAGGGCTCGCAGCGGCTCGCCGGCACATCGTCCACCACGGCCGGCTCGTCCGGCGCTTCCGGCCAGGCCGGATTCGTTATCGAGTGAGGAAGCAGTCATGAAGACGAATCATCGCACGTTGCGCCAGGCTGCCTCGGTGCTGGCGCTCTGCCTCGCCCCGCTGGCCATGTCGGCCTGCACCGACCATCGGCTGGTCACGGAAGCGACCTGGAAGCAGCAGGAAGCGCCCGCACAGCCGCAGGTCCAGCGCGTCGACGTCCAGCACGTCGTTCCGTTCGCGGCCAAGGATCTGGAGATGACCGACGTGGAGCGCGAGGCGCTGGCCATGTTCGTGCGCCAGAGCAACCTGCAGCCCGGCAGCCACGTCTCCGTGGCCGCTCCGACGAAGACCGCGACCCAGGCGGCGCGCGCGCGCAATCGCCTGGCCTCGGTCCGCAACGAGCTGCAGCGCATGGGCATCTCGAGCTCGATCGTGACGGCGGAAGCCACCACCAACCAGAGCACCGGCGACGAGATCGTGGTGTTCGCGCAGACCGTGGCCGTGCTGCCGCCGGACTGCCCGGGCTACAACCAGCCGATCTCGCTCGACTACGAGTGGCGGCCGAACACCCGCTTCGGCTGCGCCAACGCCGTCAACCTCGGGCTCATGGTCGCCAATCCGAGCGACCTCGCCCAGGGCCGCCCGCTCGCGGCGGCGGATGCCGAGCCGATGGCCGCGGGTGTCGCGCGCTACCGCACCGACCAGACCTATCCGACGAGCGAGGGCCTGGCTTCGGTTCCCTTCCGCGTCACGACTAACCAGTAACGGGAGCTTCCTCTCATGAGCTTTGCAATGAACCTGCGTCGCGGCCAGGGCGCCGCGCCCGCCGAGCCGACGCTCAGCCCGTCGTCCGCTCAGGCCGACTGCGTCGCCTTCATCGCCGATCCCCTGACGCACGGCACCGTCACCCAGGTGTGCCAGCCTCTCTTCCCGGGCCTCCAGGTGCTGCAGGGCGGCGCCAAGGAGACGGTCGACTATCTCGCCGCCGGCGCGCCGCCGAAGATCCTGATCGTCGACGTGTCCGACTCGAACAAGCCGCTGTCGGCCATGCTGCCGATCATCGCGGCCTTCGCCGAGGACACGCGCGTCATCGCCATCGGCGCCGTCAACGACATCGAGCTCTATCGCGAGATGGTCGAGGCCGGCATCAGCGACTATCTGGTGAAGCCGGTCAGCGACAAGGCGCTGGCGACCTCGGTCGAACGCGCCCAGCAGCGCAAGGCTGCTCCGGCCGTCGCGGCCGAGCCCGAAGCCAAGGTCGTGCCGGACGCCGGCAAGCGGTCGCTCGTCGCCGTCATGGGCACGCGCGGCGGCGTCGGCGCCAGCACGGTCGCCATGAACCTCGCCTGGCTGATGGCCAACGACCACAAGCGCGACACCATGCTCGTCGATCTCGACCTCCAGGGCGGCACTATCGCGCTGGCGCTCGACGTCGAGCCGTCGCACGGCCTGCGCGAAGTGCTCGACAACCCGGCCCGCATCGACAGTCTGTTCGTCACGAGCGTGGCCACCAAGTTCGCCGAGCGGCTGCACGTGCTGGCCGCCGAGGAGGCGGTCGACGACGAGGTGCACTACAACACCTCGGCCGTGTCGCTCCTGCTCGACGAGCTGAAGAAGACGGCGGCGTCGGTGATCGTCGACCTGCCGCGCAACGCGCCCGGCGCCCGCGCCGTCGTGCTCGCCGCGGCGACCGAGATCATCATCGTCACCGACCTCACGCTGGCCGGCCTGCGCGACGCCATCCGCCTGCACACGATGGTCCAGCAGGTGGCGCCGAGCGCACGCGTCATCTTCGTCGCCAACCGCGACGGCGGGCGCGAGGGCACGGTCTCGAAGGCCGAGTTCGAGAAGGCGCTCGGCAAGTCGATCGAGTTCGTCCTGCCCGAGGACGCCAAGGCCAACCAGACCGCCGCCAACGCCGGCAAGCCGGTGACGGCCGCCGCGGCTGGCAGCAAGGTGAGCGGAGCGCTCAAGGGCCTCGCGAAGAGCATCACGGCCGCCGACGGCGGCAGCAAGAGCAAGTCGCAGAAGAAGTCGTTCTGGTCCCTGTCGAGGAAGTAAAAAATCATGGCCGCAGTGCCGCCAAATGAGGGAGTCGCGCGGGGGAACGGCGCCGAGGGCGCCGATCCCCTCGGCAGCTTGGCGCCGATCATCGCCAAGCTTCAGCCGATCGTCTCTCAGCGCCTGATCGAGCAGGGCGCGACCAACCTGTCGCGCCACATGCTCGCGCTCAAGGTGGGAGAGATCGCCTCGGCCGAACTGGAGGCGATGCACCACAATCTGAACCTGCTCGAGCGGCGCACCCTGATCGGGGCCCTGATCAGCAGCCTGCCGACGGCGGCGCCCGACGGCGGCTCCAACGGCCAGGCGGCGGCTCCGGCCACGCCCAACGTGCCGATGACCGCGCAGGCGGCCCAGGTCGCGCAGCAGGCGGCCGCCGCCAACGCCCTGACCAATCCCGGCCAGATCAAGACGATGTCGACCAAGGGCAACGACGCCGCCAGCACGGCCAGCCGGCAGAGCGTCGAGGAAGCCAAGCTCAAGATCCAGCCGCTGGTCGTCGACCGCATCGACATCGGCGCGGCTGCCCGCCTCGACCGCGACGAACTCGGCCGCCAGATCGGCGAACTGGTCGGCGAAATCCTGCGCGAAGAGCGCATCCGCCTCAACCAGCGCGAGCAGAAAGACCTCGTCGAGCTCCTGCTCGACGACATGTTGGGTCTCGGCCCCCTCGAGCCCTTGCTGGCCGAGGAGACCGTGACCGACATCATGGTCAACGGCCCCTATCAGGTCTACGTGGAGCGCAAAGGCAAGCTCGAGCTCACGGACGTCAAGTTCCGCGACAACCAGCACGTGCTCAACATCTGCAGCCGCATCGTCTCGCAGGTCGGCCGCCGCGTCGACGAATCGCAGCCGCTTTGCGACGCGCGCCTCCTCGACGGCAGCCGCGTCAACATCATCATCCCGCCGCTCGCGATCGACGGGCCCAGCATCTCCATTCGTAAGTTCTCGAAGAAGGGGATCACGCTCGACATCATGGCCAAGCAGCGGAACATCTCCGAGAACATGGCCAAGGTGCTGAAGATCGCCTCGCGCTCGCGCCTCAACATCCTGATCTCCGGCGGTACCGGCTCCGGCAAGACGACGCTCCTCAACGCGATGTCCCAGCTGATCGACGTCGGCGAGCGCATCGTGACCATCGAAGACGCCGCCGAGCTGCAGCTGCAGCAGCCGCACGTGGTGCGCCTGGAGACGCGCGTGGCCAACCTCGAGGGCGATGGCGAGATCACCATGCGCGACCTCGTCAAGAACTCGCTGCGTATGCGCCCCGACCGCATCATCCTCGGCGAGGTCCGCGGTCCCGAGGCGCTCGACATGTTGCAGGCCATGAACACCGGCCATGACGGCTCGCTCGGCACCATCCACGCCAACCGCCCGCGCGAGGCGCTCACCCGCCTCGAGAACATGATCGGCATGGCCAGCATCAACCTGCCGGCCAAGGCGGTCCGCACGCAGATCTCCTCGGCCATCGACATGATCGTGCAGGTGAGCCGCATGCGCGACGGCATGCGCCGCATCACCTCCATCATGGAGGTCGTCGGCATGGAAGGCGACGTCATCACCACCCAGGATCTCTACACCTTCGAGTTCGAAGGCGAGGACACGCAAGGCAACATCAAGGGCGTCTACAAGTCGTCCGGGCTGCGTCCTCACTTCCTGCCCAAGGCAGGCTACTTCGGGCTCGATCGCGCATTGATGGAGGCCATGTAATGAACTGGCTCGCGCACAGCGGAATGTCGCCGCAGGACGTCGTCATCTTCGGAGGCGCCGTCGCCCTGGCGCTCATCCTCATCGTTATCGCCTTCGCGACCGGCGCCAACCAATCCAAGCAGCGCCTGAAGCGGGTGACGCAGATATCGCAGAAGGCCGACACGCGCGGCGGCCCGGCGGCCATCAATGTGCGCCGCGCCA
>DATIXH010000373.1:0-4631 GCA_035518775.1 Candidatus Acidiferrum sp. | reverse complement strand
GGCCATCAGCGCGATGGCTTCCTCGATCGCCTTCGGGTCGGCCTTCATCTGCGGCGTGTAGGAGCGGTGCTTGCCGGTGTTGTGGTTGGTATAGATGCCCTTCGCCTGCTGGATGTCCTTCGGCAGGTCGACCACCACCGGGCCGGGGCGCCCGCTGCGCGCCACGTAGAAGGCCTCGTGCATGATGCGCGGCAGGTCGGCGATGTTCTTCACGAGGTAGTTGTGCTTGGTGCAGGGGCGGGTGATGCCGACGGTGTCGGCCTCCTGGAAGGCGTCGTTGCCGATGAGGTGGGTCGGCACCTGTCCGGTCAGGCAGACGATGGGCACGCTGTCCATGAGGGCGTCGGTGAGGCCGGTGACGGCGTTGGTGGCGCCGGGGCCGGAGGTCACCAGCACGACGCCGACCTTGCCGGTCGAGCGGGCATAGCCCTCGGCGGCATGGACGGCGCCCTGCTCGTGGCGGACCAGGATGTGGCGCAGCGAGTTCTGCTTGAAGATCTCGTCGTAGATCGGGAGGACGGCGCCGCCAGGATAGCCGAAGACGTGCTCGACGCCCTGGTCGACCAGGGCCCGGAGCACCATCTGCGCACCGATCATTTCCTGTCCTGCCATGGCTCGTCCCTCCTTCCCGACCGACAGTCGCTCCACCGCGCGAGCGGCCCGGCGACCGTCGCCAAACTCCGATATTCCGCACCAGCAGAGGCTTTTGGTCTCCGCGCGGGCGCAGCGGCCCGCGCCGGCGGAAGCCCGCCCACCGACGCCAGAAACAGCAAGCTAAGGGCTCGCCGTCAAGCGGTCAACCAGAATTGCGAATAAAGTTATAGATTTCTGGAAAGATTCTTTCCGAAAGTTGCTCGCCAAGACCGCCCGGGACGATCTGCCGCCCCTCCGGCATCTGGTTGCGGAACCAGGTCATCTGCCGCTTGGCGTAACGGCGGGTGGCCTGCTGGGCGGCGGCGATGGCGGCCTCCAGCGTCGACTCGCCGCGCAGATGGGCGATCAGCTCGCGCAGGCCCAGTGCCTTGAAGGCCGGCAGGCCGGGATCGAGATCGCGCAGGGCGGCGGCCTCGCCCAGGGCCCCCTGCTCCACCATGGCGCGGAAGCGGGTGTCGCAGGCGGCGTAGAGCGCCGCGCGTTCAGGCATCAGCACGAACGTCAGGAAGCGCGGGCCATCGATGGGACCCTCCTGCCGGGCCTGCCAGTCCGCGAGCGAGCGGCCGGTCGCCTCCAGCACCTCCCAGGCCCGTACCATGCGCTGGGCATCGCTCGGCTGGACGCGGGCCGCCATGGCGGGATCGCGGCGGACCAACTCGGCATGGAAGGCGGCCTTGCCGAGCGTGACCAGGCGCTCCTTGGCCGCCGAGCGGACAGCGGCCGGGATCTCCGGCACCGGAGCCAGGCCGTGCTGAAGCGCGCGCAGGTAGAGCCCCGTGCCGCCGACGACGATCGGAAGCCGGCCCTGCGCCGCCGCGGCATCGATCTCGGCGCGCGCCGAGGCCGCCCAGCGCGCGGCGCTGCTGCGCTCGGTCGCCGGTAGGAAGCCGTAGAGCCTGTGCGGGGCGGCTGCGCACGCCGCCGCCGTGGGCTGCGCGGTTAGGACCGGCAGCTCGCGATAGACCTGCAGGCTGTCGGCATTGATGACGGCGCCGCCGAACTCGCGCGCGACCGCGAGCGCCAGCGCCGACTTCCCGCCCGCGGTCGGCCCGCCAACGATTACGGCGCGCGCCATGGCTTGCGCCTGCTTGTCGGATTGCCGTAGGGGCGACCGGCAGGTCGGCCGAATCCGCGCTGCGACATGGGGCCGGGCGACCTGCCGGTCGCCCTACAAACCGTCGTGTCGCCTCACCCGATCCGCAGCGCCACCCATTGGAAGTCGCCGCCGCGGAAGATCAGCAGCGTGACCACCCGATAGCCACGGTCCTTGGCCTCCTTGACGCGGGTCTCCACGTCGCCGGGGGTGGTCACGGCCTGCTGGTCGACCTCGACGATGACGTCGCCCTCGTGCAGGCCCTTCTCGGCGGCGGCGCTGTTGTCCTCCACCTTCGTCACGACGACGCCCTTGGCATCGGCCGTGAGCTGGAACTTCTGGCGCAGGGAGTCCGAGAGCTCCGAGAGCGTCAGGCCGAGGTCGGCGATCTTGCCCTCCTTGGCGGGCGGCGGCGCCTGACTCGTGCCCGGCGGCAGCGAGGCCTGCTCGGCCTCCTCCGTCAGCTCGCCGAGCACCACCGGGATCGTCATCTCCTTACCCTGGCGCATGATCACGACGTCGACCTTCTTGTTGATCGGCGTCTCCGCCACCATGCGCGGCAGGGTGCGCATGGCGTCGACTTCCTTGCCGTCGAACTTGAGGATGACGTCGCCCTGCTTCAGGCCCGCCTTGTCGGCCGGGCCGCCGGGCGTGACGTTGGCGACGAGCGCGCCCTTGGCCGCCTCCAGGTGCAGCCCTTCGGCCAGCTCGTCATTGACGGTCTGGATGCGTACGCCCAGCCAGCCGCGCCGCGGCTTCCCGTATTCGCGGATCTGCGCGATCACGTTCTTGGCCATGGCCGAGGGAATGGCGAAGCCGATGCCGACGCTGCCGCCGCTGTTGTTCGAATAGATCAGCGTGTTCACGCCGATCACCTCGCCGTTCATGTTGAAGAGCGGGCCGCCGGAGTTGCCGCGGTTGATCGAGGCGTCGGTCTGGATGAAGTCGTCGTAGTTGCCCTGGTCGAGGACGCGGTTGCGGGCCGAGACGATGCCCGCCGTCACCGTGCCGCCGAGGCCGAAGGGATTGCCGATGGCGAGCACCCAGTCGCCGATGCGCAAGACGTCGGAATCGCCCCAGTTCAACGACGCGAGCGGCTTCGGCGGTTCGACCTTGAGCAGCGCCAGGTCAGTCTTGTCGTCGCTGCCGATCAGCTTGGCCTTCAGCTCGGTGTCGTCGTGGAAGCGGACGGTGATCTCCTCGGCACCGGAGATCACGTGGTTGTTGGTAACAATGTAGCCGCTGGGATCGATGACGAAGCCTGAGCCGAGCGAGGTCATGCGGTGCTGCGGGTTGTTGCGGCGCTGGCGGTCGAGGAAGTCCTTGAAGAACTGGTCCAGGTCCTCCTCGCCGGTGGCCTGCTCGTCGCTCACGGTCTGGGTCGTCGAGATGTTGACCACGCCCGGCAGCAACGTTTCCGCCAGATCGGCGAAACTGTCGGGGGCCGAGCGTGCCTGGGCGGCCACCGGGCCGAGCACCAGAGCGGCCAGCGCGACGAGCGCGAACAACCAGCCAAGGCCACGCGCGGCATCCGCCGCCGGGGCCGCAGCGCCCGCGGGGCGACGGTACTCTATCGGACGTCGATCCAAGGTCATTCTCCGTTCAGTATGTGGCAAATCGGTCGCCCCACCATGCGGGCTCCGGGAAGTTCCGCGGTCTCGCCCGCGCCGAAATCAGCGCGGGGCGCTTCGGCTCGAGTCGCAGACGCCGGCAAGTTTGACCACGAGAATGCGGCGATTCTATTGCACCGGCTCGGGAATCGCCAGCGATTCGGGAGCCCGGGAGGTGCCTGCGCGGACCCGCTCTCAGGCCAGCTGGGAGGCGGCCCCGGCTTCAGGCCGCGGCGCGGATGCGCGCGGCAGCCAGACCCGTGAAGGCCGCGCCTCGCCTGGCGCGCTCTCGGCGTCGATCGTGCCGCCGTGGAGCTCGACGATCTGGCCGACCGTCGGCAGGCCGAGGCCGACTCCGGAGTTCTTGGTGGTGAACAGCGGCTCGAACATGCGCAGCAGCACCTCGGGTGGGATGCCCGGGCCGTTGTCGCGCAGCGTGATCTTCAGATCTGCTCGGGCGATCTCATTAGCGAATTTGCCAAGCGCGCCCCCGCGCCGTACCGCACGGAACGCACGAAGCCGATTCAGAACTCTCCGAGCCTCGAACCAGCGGCGCGCTTGGCGGGGATGTGTTCGGCCTGCGGGTGGACAGGCGGTGCCTTCTCTGCCGTCTCCGCGCCCAGGCGCTGGCTCAGGCCCTCCTGCAGGGCCCGCGCCTCCGGCCGCGGCTCGCCCGCCGCCTCCGCCCCCGTCCGCAGGTACTTCACCGCCCGCGCCAGCTGCTCCATCTGGCGGTCCACAGAGTTCACCGACGCCGTCGACTCCTCCACCAGCGCCGCGTTCTTCTGCGTCACACCCTCCATCTGCGTCACCGCCTCGTCCACCTCCTGCACCCCCGCCGACTGCTCCTGCGATGCCGCCGCGATCTCCGACACGATGTCCGCCACCTTCTTCACCGACGTCACGATCTCCCCCAGCGAGCCTCCTGCCTTGCTCACCAGCTCCACCCCCCGCTTCACGTGACCGTTGCTCGTCCCGATCAGGCCCTTGATCTCCTTCGACGCCTGGCTCGAACGCTGCGCCAGCGACCGCACCTCCGCCGCCACCACCGCAAACCCCCGCCCCGCTTCGCCCGCCCGCGCCGCCTCCACCGCCGCGTTCAAGGCCAGCAGGTTCGTCTGGAACGCGATCTCGTCGATCATCCCCACGATCTCCGCGATCCGCTGCGACGACTGCTCGATCTCCCCCATCGCACTCACCGCGCTCGTCGCCACCTCACCCCCGCCCTCCGCCGCGCTCCGCGCCGCCAGCGCCAGCTGGTTCGCCTGCTGCGC
>DATIXH010000372.1:0-20507 GCA_035518775.1 Candidatus Acidiferrum sp. | reverse complement strand
GAAGAAGATCAGCTTGAAGGGCAGGGACACCACCAGCGGCGGCAGCATCATCATGCCCATCGAGGTGAGGATGGCCGCGATCACCATGTCGATGATCAGGAACGGCAGGAACAGCAGGAAGCCGATTTCGAAGGCGCGCCGCAGCTCCGACAGCATGAAGGCGGGGACGAGGGCGCGCAGCGGCGCGGCTTCCGCTGCCGTCTTGGCGGTGGCGCCGGCCTTGGGATCGGCACCCGCTTCGGGGGCGGCGACGGCCGCGCCGCTGTCCGCGTTGTCGGTCGCCTTGCTGCCGAGATCGATGAAGAGCCGCAGATCCTTGTCGCGGACATGGCTTTCCATGAAAGCGCGGATGGGCTCGCTGGCGCGCTCGAAGCCCTGTTCCTCCGTGATCTGGTTGTCGATCAGGGGCTGGACGCCGTCGCGCCAGCTGGCCTCCAGGGTCGGCCCCATGATGTAGGCGGTGAGGAACAGCGCGAGGCCGATCAGCACGGCGTTGGGCGGCGACTGCTGCAGGCCGAGGGCCGAGCGCAGCAGCGACAGCACGACGACGATGCGGGTGAACGACGTCACCATCATCAGGATCGACGGCGCCACGCTCAGCACCGTCATCAGCAGCACGATCTGCACGATCCGTCCGGTCAGGGAAGGATCGCCGACGTCGAGGCTGATGCTCTGCGCCCAGGCGCTGCCGGCGGTCAGCAGGGTGGCAATCCCCGCGATCAGGGCGATGTAGGGGCGACCCCACGTGGTCGCCCTGCCGCCCCTACGCGGTGATGCATCTTTCTGGCGCAAGGCCATGTCCGCGTTCGTGGCCTGTCGGTTTCGCTACGACGCGAATTCCGACTTGCAGATCTCGGTCATGGTCACGCCGAGCTTGTCGCCGAGGCTGACGATCTCGCCGCGGGCGACCAGACGGTCGTTGACGTAGATGTCGACGTCCTCGCCGACCTTGCGGTTGAGCTCCAGCACGGCGCCGCGGCCGAGGCGCAGCAGCTGGCGGACCGGCAGGTCGGTCGTGCCGAGCACGACCGACACCTTCACGGCGATGTCGTGCACGGCCGAGAGGTCGGCGCCGCCTTCGCCGCCGATGGTGCTCGGCAGGCCCCCGCGCATGTTGCGGTCGTCGAGCTTCGGCAGGTCGACGCGCGTCGCGCTCATCGTTTCGGTCTGGCTCATGGGTTACTTCTCCGTCCGTTCGTTGTCGGTGGGCGCCGCGGCCTCGGCCGCCGGCGGATCGCTGCGTACGCCCTCGCGCTCGAGGACGCGGGCCAGGATGCCCGTGACTTCCGTCAGCATCTGGTCGGGGTCGCGCTGCGCGCCGCCATGCAGCCAGCGCACGCGCACCATGCCGTCGGTGAGGAAACTGTCGCCATGCAGGTCGACGCGCCCGCGGAAGGCGAGGTCGCGGGTCAGCCGCGCAATGCGCGGACGGATGCCCTCGACCACGTCGTGGGGCACGCGTACTTCCACCACCGGGTCGTTGCACGCGATCGACAGCGCGGTGCGCACCACACCCAGGATCTCCTCGCCGCCGCCGCGGCGCACGAGCTCCGGCAGCAGTCGGTCGAGGATGACATGGACCAGCCGCTCGCAATCCTGCGCGAGGGCGGTGAACATCTCCTCCTGCCGCTGGCCCAACGCGGTGAGCTGGTCGGCGAGCGCGGCAAAGGCCGTGTTGGTGCGAGTCTCGGCTTCCGTCAGCGCCGCCTGCGCGCCCTCGACGCGGCCGCTCTCGGTGCCCTGGCGGAGGCCCTCCTCGTAGCCGAGCTGGCGCGCCGTGTCGACGTCGGCGACGGTGAACTGCGGCGTATTGTCTTCGGGCGCGGGCGCGGGGTTCACGCCCGCCAGCGCCAGGTCGCCGTTGAACGGCTTCTCGTTGAAGACGCGGTCGAAGACGAAGCGGCCGGCGCGCGGCGACGAGCTCACGTCGCTCATGCGGCGCCCTCAGTCATCCAGTTGCGGATGATGCCGGCGGCCTCCTCGGGGTTCGATTCGACGATCTCGCCGACCCGTTGCCCGGGCCCGCCGATCGCCAGCCCGCCGCTGGCATGGCGCGACGCCGGGAGTTCGGCGGTCGCCGCGTGGGAGAGCTGGGCCGACGTCGTCGCATCGCCGCCGGCCAGAGCGGCAACGCCGCCGCCCGTCGGCAGTTCCGCCGGCTTGAACAGGCCGGTGATCAGCGGCCGCAGCACGAACAGCGCCAGCACGATGCCGACGATGCCGAGCGAGAACCACTGCACCAGGGTCATGGCGTTGCGGGCGAGGAAGTCCATGATGCCAGGCTCGGGCAGCGTGGCGTCGACCACGGCGGCGGCGGCGAACGGCAGGTTGATGACCTCGACCTTGTCGCCCCGCTTCTCGTCGAAGCCGATGGCGGCCTTCACGGCGCGGTCGATCTCCTGCAGTTCTTCCGGCTTGCGTGGCTCGTAGACGGATTGCCCGTTGGCGTCGGTCTTGGTGGTGCCGTCGACGACGACGGCGACCGAGAGCTTCTTGACGGCGCCGCTCTCGCGCACGGTCTCCAGCGTCTTCGAGGAGATCTCGTAGTTGACCGTCTCCTCCTTGTGGGAGGAGTTGTCGCTCGAGCCGCCGCCGGCGCTGCTGGTCGGGGTCGATTGCTGCGGCAGGTTCTGGGCCACGCCGACGGTGTTGGCGTTGCCATTGTTGGTGGAGCTGTCGCTCTGCGAGCTGGTCTGGGTCGAGCGCACGACCTGGCCGTTGGGATCGAAGATCTCCTGGCGCTCGGTCACGCGGTCGTAGTCGACGTCGGCGCTGACGGTGACGCGCACCTTGTCGGGTCCGAGATGCGGCACCAGCATCTCCTCGATCGAGCGCGCCATGCGGCTCTCGAGCGCCGCGCGGGCGTCGGCGGCCTGAGCCGCGCTCTGACCCTGGCCGTCCTCGGCGGTGCCGGCGAGCAGCGTGCCCTGCTGGTCGATGATGGAGACGGCCTGCGGCTTCAGGTTCGGCACGGCCTGGGCGACCAGGTACTGGATCGCCATCACCTGCTCGCGGCCGAGGGTGGCGGCGCCGCGCATCACCACCAGGACCGAGGCGGTGGGCGAGGGCGCCTGGCGCTGGAACGGCTCGCGCTTGGGCAGCACGAGATGGACGCGCGCATTGGCGATGCTGTTGAGGGTACGGATCGAGCGTGCCAGCTCGCCTTCGAGGGCGCGCAGATAGCGGATGTCCTCCTGGAAGCGGGTGACGCCCAGGCCCTGCTCGTTGTCGAGCAGCTCGTAGCCGACGGGACCGCCGCTGGGCAGGCCGTCGGCCGCCAGCGTCATGCGCAGCCGTGCCGCCTGGTCGGCCGGCACGAGGATGGTCGACTCGCCCTGCACTTGGTAGGCGACGCCCATCTGGTCGAGGCGCTGCAGCACGGTGCCGGCGGCCTCGGACTCGATGCCGGTGTAGAGCGGCACCATCGCCGGGGCCGCCATCTTCATGGTGAGATAGACGAGCGCCAGCAGGATCGCCGCGCCGGCGCCCATGAGCGTGATCAGGCGGCCGTTCGACAGCGTCCGCAGATTAGCGATCAGATTGCCCACGCCTAGCCCGTTTTCCGGCAGTTGAAACCCGCACGTAAGGTCGCCCGTGTATCCCTCGTCCGGACGACAGACGGCACTCTAGGTTTCGCCGGTAACGCTGTGGTTACGAAACGCGGTGACGCGGACAAGGTGAGGGTGCGCGGGGAGATTGGCTGATGAGTTCGGTTGACGACGCGGCCCTTGCCGGCATGGAGGGCGATGCAGCTGCCGCGCCCAAGGGCGGCAGGAAGAAACTGTTAATCATCATTGCCGCGGCGTTACTCGTGCTGGGCGGTGGGGGCGGCTTTGGCGCCTATATGTTCCTTGGCGGCGGGGAGGCGCCGGCCGGCACCGAGCCGGCCCCGGTCGCTGACACCACGCCGCCCGTATTCTACGAGATGCCGGAGATCGTGATCCGCCTGGATGGCGGCCAGGGCTCCTATCTGAAGCTCGCGACGGTCCTTGACCTGGCGCACGACCACACGCCGGATGAGATGAAGGCCATCGAGCCTCGCCTGCTCGATGTGATGCAGACCTACCTGATCGACCTGAAGCCCGACGACATCAAGGGCACCGCCGGCATGTACCGCGTGCGCCAGGAGCTGCTCCGCCGCGTCAACGATCTCGCGCCCGGCAGCACCAAGGACATCCTGTTCAAGACCATCATCCTGCAATGAGCGACGCTCAGGCCGATACGCCGAAAGGCGGCGAACCTGCCAGTTCCGCAGCGGCCGAGAGCCGCACGCCGGTGCGCCTGCCGCCGCCGCCGCCCGCCGGGCGCAGCGCGCGCGCCGGCAGCGAACGGCTGCCGATGCTCGACGTCGTGCTTGAGCGGCTCGGCAAGACCCTGCAGGCCAGCCTGCGCCGGCTGGCCGGGGACGGCATTTCCGTCGTCGTCGAGCCGCCGGCCAACATGCGCATGGGCGAATACCTCCTGCAGCTGCCGTCGCCGGCGCTGCTGTGCATCACGCGCTTCGAGGGCAGCAACGCGCCGGGCCTGGTGGTTGCCGGCCCCGACCTCGTGTTCGCGGCCGTCGAGCTGTTCCTGGGCGGCCGGCCGCTGCCGCCGGAGGCGCGGCCCAATCGCCCGTTCTCGGCGGTCGAGCGCACCCTGGCCGAGCGCATGGTGAAGGTCGTGCTCAACGACCTCACGATCGCCTTCCAGCCGGTCGCCGAGGTGAAGCTGCGCCTCGACCGCGTCGAGACCACGCCGAAGTTCGCCGCCGTCGTGCGCGAAACGAGCGGCGTGCTCGTGATCACCGTGCGGCTGCAGATGGACGGCCGCGGCGGAAGCCTGTCGCTGGTGCTGCCCCACGTCTCGATCGAGCCGCTGCGCGACGCCCTGCGGCAGTCCTATCCGGGCGAGAAGCTCGGCCGCGACCTGCTGTGGGAGCAGCATCTCACCCACGAGCTGCTGGCCTCCAGCCTGCGCCTCTCCGCCGTCCTCGACGAGCCCTCGATCGGGCTCGGCCAGATGATGGGCTGGCGGGTCGGCTCCACGCTGCCGCTCGATGCGACGCCGAATTCGCCGGTCAAGATCTATTGCGGCAAATCGCCCGTCTTCATCGGCAGCATGGGGCGCCACGACGATTACGTGGTCGTCCGCATCGAGGGCCGGACGGACGGATAAGAAACGGAGAACAGCCCCATGGATAGCCTCGTCCCCGTGATCCTCAATGGCGTGGTCATCGTCCTGCTGTGCGCCGCCATCGTCTTCGGCATCCGGTTGCACCGGCGGCTGGTGGCGCTGCAGTCGGCGCAGTCGGAGTTCGCCGCCCTGCTGGGCCGCCTCGACGGCGCCCTGGTGCAGGCGAGCTCGACCGTGAGCGCCCTCAAATACAACGCCGCGCGCCAGCTCGAGCCCTCGCTGCCGCGCCCGGCGGCCGCCCCGCTGGCGCCGGCCCGCCCAACCGCCGCCACTCCGCTGCCGGCGGCCCGGCCGGCCGCCGCGCCGGCGCCGCAGCCGAGCGCGACCGAGCCCCGCCATCCGGCCGCCATCGAGACGATCAAGACCGCTCCGACCAAGGTCGAGGTGGCGAAGCCGGCGCCCGCGCGCCGCCGCCGCTCGGCCGCCAGCCTGATCGCCGCCGATCGCGACGAGGCCGCCGACGAGTTGATGGCCCTGATGAAGAAGATGCGGAGCGCCGGCTGACCATGCGCGCGCGCAAGGCCACGATGCGGTTCCTGCCGGCCCTCGTGCTGGTGATGCTGGCCGTGCTGCCGGCCTATGTCGGATCGCTGTGGACCGGCGTCGCCAGCCTGGCGCTGGCGTCGGATACGACGGCCGCCAAGCCGGACAGCGCCGCCCCGGCGCCGGCGGCCGAACTGGCCGGCTCTGCGCCGGCCGCTGCCGCGCCGGCGGCGCCAGCGGCATCTTCCCCCCAAACGACTGCGGCCGCTCCGGCGACCGCCGAAGCCGGCGCTGCGAGCCAAGACGCGGCCGGCACCACGGCCGCGGAGGCGAACTTCGATCCGCTCACGCTCACCAAGTCCGAGATCGACGTGCTGCGGCAGCTCGCCAAGCGCCGCGACGAGCTCGACGCGCGCGCCAAGGCGCTCGACGATCGCGAGGCGCTGCTGAAGGCCACCGAGCAGAAGATCGCCGCGCAGATCCAGCAGATGCAGCAGATGAAGGCAGAGTACGACCAGGCCAAGACCGCGCGCGACGATGCCGCGGAAGCCAACCTGCGCCGCCTCGTCACCGTCTACGAGTCGATGAAGCCGGAAGAGGCGGCGCGCATCTTCGAGACCATGGAGGGGGCGGTGCTGCTCGACGTCGTCACCCGCATGGGCGAACGCCGGCTGGCGCCGATCCTGGCGCAGATGTCCCCGGCCAAGGCCCAGGCCCTCACCATCGCCATGGCCAACCGCCGCGCGGTGATCCCCGCGTCGCAGCCGCAGGGCTAGACAGCGCGCGGGGCTCAGCCCCGCTGGGTCGCGAGCGTGAGGATCGTTGAAGCGGCCAGCGAGATGCTGCTGGTGGGGTCCTGGGTCAGCGGCTGCACCAGGAGGCTGGCGACGGAAGAGGCCGTGGTGTCGTTCGCCTGGTCGTAGCTAGCCAGGAAGCGGGTCACGAAGCGATCGACGAACTTCGGGTCCTGCAGGTTGGCGATGCCGATGCGCTTCTCGAGGAATTCCGCCTGCTTGTCGACGTCGCCCGAGGGCCC
The DNA here is from genome assembly GCA_035518775.1 of Candidatus Acidiferrum sp. Lineage (GTDB taxonomy): Bacteria > Pseudomonadota > Alphaproteobacteria > Dongiales > Dongiaceae > JBGPEQ01. The sequence continues at coordinate 13,813 of DATIXH010000372.1, read as the reverse complement.
GAGCGCCGAGACGTGGAACGTCGTCTTCATCACGTTGTAGAGCGGCACGTCGCCCAGCACCTGGTACCAGCTCGTGATGCCCGGCGCCATGCGCTTGAAATAGAGCGCCAGCCTGATGCCCGGATTGGTCTGGGCGGCGTTCTGCTCGAAGGCGGCCGTGACATACTTCTGCACGATGCCGTCGACAAAGGATGCATCCTGAGTCTTGCTGGCGCCGCCGGCCGCGAAGTTGAAGGCCTGCGCCAGCTGGCGGAAGCGCGAATCGACGAGCTTGTTGGCGAGCGACTCGGAATCGCCGAGATCGCTGTTGAGCACCTTCTTGATCAAAGCCTGAGAGTTGATCTGGGAGTCGAGCCCGAAGGCGGTCAGCGTGAACTTGAGCAGGCGATAGTCCTTCACGAGATCGTCGGCGCTGGTGACCTTCGCGATCGCCGTGCGGAAATAGTTGATGTCGTTCTGGACGGCGCCGCTCTTCTCGAACGCGGCCTGCTGCTTGTCGAGACTGGATTCGACGAGCTGGTAGCCGAGCGTCGCGGAGATGACCGGAGTCGAGCTCAGGGCGTCGATCATCGCTCGCCCGCGTCGGCGCCCTTCTCGCCGTCGCTCCGCGCCGGCTGCGCATCCGGCCGGTAGCCGGGCGGGAAATACATCAGGACGTCGCCGGTCTGCATGTCGACGACCTCGGTGATGATCCGCATGGTCTCGGCGTGGATCTGGACCTGGTAGCGCCCGGCCGTTTCGGCATTGTGACGCGCAGCGGCACGCGTCTCCGGCAGGGAGAGCGTGCTGGCTGCTTCTGGGGCTGGTGCCGGCCGCGGCTGGGCCTCGACCGGGAGCGGCGGAAGAGGACCTCCGGCCGCCGAGATTGCCTGGGTCATGAGACTCCTTGCACTAGACCTCCGTCAGGAACCGCCGGCGCTGTCTCGGTGCGGCTCAGCAGCTTGGCCTCGTAGTCGAGCACGGGCCGCAATGCCGCCAGGGCCTTGTAGTAGTCGTGGGCGCCGACCCAGTAGGCGCAATCGGTGAGCGCCTTGAGGATCGGCGGCGACTTGAAGGTGCGCAGCAGCGCCGTCATCAGCTGCTCGAACGTCGCCTGATAGGTCTCGGCGTCGTCGGGGCCGAGCAGCATGAGCTGCACGATGAAGTAGACGCGGCTGGTCGGCGTGACCGCCTGCTCTTCCTGCATCACGTCGCGCTCGCGCAGGATGGACGCGCGGTTGGCAAAGTAGATGACGTTGCGCGTGTTGCCGTTGTGCAGCACGGCGCCGTTCACGACCAGGCGTTCGCCCGGCTTAAGCTTGACCGCTAGCATAGCGCACCTCCTGGGCCGCGGCGGCGGACTTGGCGGCGTTTGCGCGCGCCTGCATCAGGCCGGCGGCGATCGCGCGGTTGATATCGATGAGAAGGCCGAGCGTGGCCTGGCCGGCGACCACCCGCTGACCATGCCGCACGGAGGTGACCGCGAGCGAGCCGAGGCGGGCCTTCAGGTCGGAGGGCAGGCCGTTGGCCGGATTGGCCAGGTCCTCGAGCAGGGTCAGCCACAGCCGCGAATTCTGGTGGACGGCATCGCACAGCCGCACATGGCGCTGGGTGGAGAGCAGGGGCTGCGCGGAAAGGTCTTGCGCCGCATCGGCCTGCGCGCGCTCGAGCGCGCCGGTGATCTTCTGGAAGGCCATGATCTCCACCGTGAGCGGCGAGGCCGTGTGGAGCTGGGTGGTCTGGTAGGCAACGACACTCATGATCGAATTCCCCGAGACTTCTTCTCAGTGGGCCATCTGGATGACGCGGATCGGGCAGGCGGAAAGACCGTCTTCTTCGGTCTGTTTCGCGGGCTACCCGCTGCGATCGTCCTCCTCCTCTTGAAATCCCCGGGTGGCCACCGGCCACCCGGGTAAATCTCAATCGACGTTCCGAACGCGACCTTGCGTTTAGCGGAACAGCGACAGGATGCTCTGCGGCGTCGAGTTGGCGATCGAGAGCGACTGCACGCCCAACTGCTGCTGGACCTGCAGGGCGCTCAAGCGCGCCGACTCTTCTTCCATGTTCGCGTCGACGAGGCTGCCGATACCGGTGCTGAGAGCGTCGGTCAGCGACTTCACGAAGTCGCTCTGGATGCTCAGCCGGTTCTGCACCGAGCCGAACTGCGCGGCAGCGCCCGAGGCCGTGGCGATGGCGGACTCAACGTCCGTGAGGGCGGACGCCGACGTGACGTCGAGCGAGCCGATGCTCAGGCCCGCCGAGGTCAGATCCTGGCCGGTGACGGCGATGGTCTTCACGGCGAGCGAGCCGCCGCTGCGGTCCATCGAGGCCAGCAGGTTGGCGCTGTCCGGAGTCGCCTTGATGAAGTTCAGGCCGTTGAACTCGGCCGCGTTGGCGACGCTGTCGATCTGCTGGATCAGCTGGTCGACGTCGGACTGGATCTTGGCCGTATCGACGCCCGTGCCGTTGGCCTGAACGACCTTGCCCTTGATCTGGTTGAGCAGGTTGTTGATCGTCTCGGCGCCGTTGGCGGCGACGCTGATCGTGGAGGTCGACAGCGCGAGGTTGTCCGAGATGGCCTTGAAGCCGGAGACGTCGCCGCGCATGGCCGTGGCGATGGCCCAAGTGGAGGAGTCATCCTTCGCCACCTGGACGCGCAAGCCGGAGCTGATCCGGTTCTGCGTCTGCGTCAGCGAGCGGGCGGTCTGGTTGATGGATTGCAGGGCCGCCATGGCCCCGACGTTGGTGAGAATGCTAGACATTGAGTTTCTCCCTCATAAAAGGCGCAAAGTGAATGCACCGTTGTGGCGCATCTTCGGTCGAAGCCGAGCTTTTCTCGGCGTCCGATGGGAGGATGATGGCAGCCACCCCTTAAGCGGCAGTTAAAGCGGAGAGGGAAAGGATTCTGTTTCGCGGCAGCTTATAGCCGACAATGGTTAAATCGCCGTAAACCATCCGGCGGCCGCGCGCCGGTAACGCCGGCGGAAGGCGGGGGCGGTAGAGTTGGTATCGGCCCTTTGCAGGAATCCAGCCGTGACGGACGTCTCTGTTCAGATAGCGCATCAGGCGGTCGAGAACACGCACCGCCTCGATACGGCGCGCGACAAGGGCAAGACTCACCTCGACGATCCGCCGCAGGATTTCACCTTCGACGACTTCCTCGACATCATCAATCCGCTGCAGCACCTGCCGGTCGTCAGCATGATCTATCGCGCCATCACCGGCGACAAGATCAAGCCGGCGATGCGCATCCTCGGCGACATCGGCTATGGCGGGCCCACGGGGTTCATGGGCGCCTGCGCGGAAGTGCTGTTCGAGGCGATCTTCGGCGACGATGTCGGCGGGACCGCCATCTCCTGGCTTACGGGCGACGGCGACAAGGCGGAAAACAAGACCAGCGAGACGGCCGCCGACCCGTCCGTGCAGCTCGCCTCCACGGATCCGTCCGTGCCGCTGCCGGATGCAAGCCAGGCCAAGGCGGCCACCACCGCCTACGCTCTGTTCGCCCGGGAAGTCGGCACGCATCGCTGACCACCTCTCAGCGAATGGCGCTCCAGGCTCACCTTGATCTCTGCATGCCCGCCGCGCGTCCTTCGACAAGCTCAGGATGAGGGCAGCCTTGGTGGCACGAAGAATCCACCTCATCCCGAGCTTGTCGAAGGACGCAAGTCGGCGATCCCAGTCTCCTGTACTCGCCAACTTGTGTGAGCAACGCCGCGGCGAGAGCTCGCGCTTGGCGGTCAGGTCAGGAACTTGGTCAGGCTGAGCTGGCTCATGCGCGCCGTGACCGTGAACGTCGCCTCGAGCTGCGACTGGAACTGGCTCAGCTTCGCGGCGGTCTCGTAGGGATCCGCCTGTTCCAGGTTCACGATCTGCGTGTTGAGCTGGGTGAGCGTGCTGTCATGCCGCGCCATGACGTCGGCGACCGCCGATTGCTGGTAGCCGACGGTGGAGGCCATGCCGATCACGCCTTGGAAGCCGTTGTCGAGATGGCTGAGGGCTTCGTTCTGCCAGGCGGCGTAGGCGTCGTCCGGCACCGAGCCCGAGGGAACGGCCGCCAGCATGTAGAGCCCCTGCAGCGCGTCGCGAATGGCCGGATCGTCCGCCCGCAGGCCGTAGTCGATCTGGTAGCCGCGGTCCAGACGTGCCGTGAGCGTGCCGCTGGTGGAGCCGTTGTAGAGGCCGGGCGTGAACCGGAGGTTGGCGTTGCTGTTGCTGTCGTCGAACAGCGAGCTGACGCCGTCGGCGCCGTTGGCGGCGTTGAGCGCCGAGGCGGCGTCGGTCATCGCTCCCATGTTGGCGATGACCTGCTGCACGGCCTGCAGCGGCGACAGCCCGGTCGACGCGTTGACCGTGTTCTGCTCCTGCAGCGGCGGCATGTCGGTCTGCGTGCCCGAGAAGAGATAGCGGCCGTCGAACTGGGTGTCGAGCAGCGAGCCGATCTGGTCGATCGTGGTCTTCGCCAACTGCTGGAGCTGCGCGCGCGCCACCGGCGAGGTGGCGGTCAAGGTCTGCGTGCGCGCCTTGTCGATCGCGTCCTTCACGCTGGTGAGGGCGGTCTGCATGGCGTCGAGGCGGGTGCTGACGACGCCGGCGGTCGTCTTGAAGGTGGTGGCCTCGGCGTAGGCGTTGCGCAGGTCCACGTCGGTCGCGGCCTGGGGGCCCAGGGCGGCCATGAGATCGGCTTTGCGGCCGGTCGACAGCTCCTTCTGCCCGTCGAGCAGCGATTGCTGGAGCGAGCGGATGCTGTCGTTCAGCTGGAAGAACGTCGCCAGGGTCGAGATGTTCATGCCGGTCATGGTCGGATCTCCAGCAGCCTGTTCGTCATGTCGCTTCGAGCAGCTTGTCCATCATGTCGCTGACCGCCTGGATGATCTTGGCGGACGCGCCGTACGACTGCTCGAGCAGCAGCATCTTCTGCATCTCGTCGTCGATGTTGACGCCTTCGAGATTCTTGCGCTGGGTGTCGATGGTGCTGCTGATCGAGGCTTGGTATTGGGCGCGATCGTCCATGGCCGAGCGCTGATTGCCCTGGAAGCCGACGAACTCCGTCGCGTAGCTCGTGATCTGCGCGCTCGACGAGAGGCCGGCGGCCGAATTGAAGGCCACCGTCTCGCTGAACACGTTCTGGAAGGCGCGAACCTGCGTCGCATCGCCGGGCGCGCCGGGTCCGCTCGCATAGAGGCCGGTGCGCAGCCGCCAGAGATCGCCGCCGGATTCGGGCATGACGAGCGTGTTCACCGCGATGCGGCCCGCCAGACCGGTCACCTGCGCGGGATCGGTGCGGTCATGGGCGTTGCCGTCGTCGGTGAAGAGGCCGGCCTGTCCTGCCGTGATCGTCGCATCGTTTCGCTGGAAGCCGTCGGCGAGCGTGCTCGCGATCTCATCCACCTGGGCCTGGGCCTGCGGGAAGATCCGGTCGCGCAGGTCGAACTGCGCGGCTAGGTTGCCGCTGCGGATGCTGCCGGCGTAGCCGCTGCCGGGCGAGATGTCGAGGCCGTCGACGGTCACGCCGCTGAGGCCGGCGCCGCCGGGGTTGTAGGTGAGGCTGGCGGCGATCTGCGAGGTCGGCGTGAAGGCGAGATGATGGATCGTCGTGCCGTCGAGCAGCGTGGTGCCGCCCTGGGTGAGCACCACCACTTCGCCATGGTCGCGCGTGAAATAGGTGATGCCCATTTCCTTGGCCAGCGTGTCCAGCTTCTGGTCCCGCTGGTCCTGCAGGTCCGTGATGTCCTGGTTGCCGTCCGAGCGCTCGGCGATCTGCTGGTTGAGCTTGGCGAGGTCGTCGAGCGTCTGGTTGATGGTGGTGACACTGTCGGCGATGCCGGCGTCGGCGGACTGACGCTGCTTCTGGATCTGCGTCGACATGTCGTTCAGCGACTGGGCCACGTTCTGCGCCGCGCCGACGACCGACCGCTGCACGACCGAGTCTTCCGGGCTCTCGCCGAGCTGCTGGAACGCGTTCATCAGCTTGGTGATCTGGCTGGAGATGCTGGTCTCCGCGTCCGGCTGGCCGATGTAGTCGGTGAAGGTCTTCAGCGCCGAAGCCTTGGTCTGCAGCTCCGCTGCGAGCCCGGACTCGGTGCGCGAGTCCCGCTGCAGCGAGGCGTCGACCGTGCGCGTCACGCCGGAGACCTGGACGCCGCGCCCTTCCCCCGAAACGATCAGCGAGGTCAGGGCGGCGTCCTTGCGCGTGTAGCCCGGCGTGTTGGCGTTGGCGATGTTGCGCGACACCAGCGACGTCTGCCGCTGGGCCGCCATGAGGCCGGAGAGTGCCGAGTCGAGGGCGAGAGTGAGCGACATGGCGACCTACCGCGACACCGTTAGCGCTTCAGCTGCGTCAGCTCCTGGAGCATCTCGTCCGCGGTCTGGATGACCTTGGCGTTGGTGCTGTAGGTGCGCTGCGTCTCGATCATGTTCGTGAGCTCGGTGGCGATGTCGACGTTCGACTGCTCGAGCGCGTCGCCGGCCGTCTTGCCCGCGGGGCCGGTGCCGGCATCCCACAGATAGAGGCTGCCGCTGTCGCGGCTCTGCACGAACGCCGTGCCGTCGCGGGCAGTGAGGCCGTTCGGGTTCTGCACGACCGCAATCGGGATCTGATAGATCGGCCGGCGCGATCCATTGTTGAAGATGGCCGTGATGACGCCTTTCTCGTCGACTTCGACCGAGTTGACGACACCGAAGAGCGCGCCATCCTTAGTGATCTTCGTGGGCGTGTACTCACCGGCGAACTGCGTGATGCCAGAGGTCGAGTTCACGTCGCCAATGTTCAGGTTGATGTTCTGGGCGCCGCCGTCGACCGCGAGCGCGAGAAGGCCACCCGCCACGCCCGGGATCGAGGACGGCGAGCCGGCATTGGGACCGTTCGGGTTGAAGGTGACGATCTGGTCGTAGACGGGAGTCGTGCCGCCGCCGGTGGCACTATCGAAGATCTGCAACCCCCAGTCGTTGGCCACGCCGTCAGCGGACGGCGTCCACTGCAGGGTCAGCGTGTTGGAGACGCCGAGGTCGTTGAAATACTCGATGTCCGTGCGGATCGGCGTGCCCGGCGTGCCGTTGGCGAGCTGCGCGGGCAGGTTGCCGGCGAACGTCATGTTGACCGTCGGCGCACCCGTGAAGTTGATGCCGGAGATGTTGACCGGCTCGAGGCTGGCGAAGGTATCGCGCGCGGGTGCGGGGTTGACGGTCGTGCCATCCGGATTGAGCTGCCAGCCCATGAGGTAGTAGCCAGCGGCGTTGCGTAGGAAGCCCTGGTCATCGGGTGTGAAGCTGCCGGCCCGGGTGAGGGCGATCAGATCCTGCGACGGATCCGCGTTCTGGGTATCGGAAACGGCAAAGAGACCGCCGCCGTTGATGGCGATATCGGTGTTCGAGCTGGTGGACTGGAGCAGGCCCTGCTTGTCCACCTGCCGGCGGACGTCGCTCTGCACGCCGCCCGAAGAATAGGAGTGGTTCGAGATCTGCTGGGTCACGAGACTCGAGAACTGCACCTCCGACCGCTTGTAGCCGGTCGTGCTGGAGTTCGCGATATTGTCCGAAATCACGCCCAGCTTCGTGCTCTGGGCTCCGAGGCCGGAAACGGCCGAGTACATTGCGCCGAGAATGCTCATCGCTGCTCTCCTTCGATCGCTGCGTCGCTATGCCGCACTGGAGCTAGGCGGCGGACTTGACGGAAACGGCCTCGTCGGCTTGCCCCTCATAGGCAACCACGACGAAGCGGCCCTCCTGACGCACGCGTTCGGGATCGGCGAAGCGATAGCCCTGGCCGGGGAAGGTCTGAATATAGTCCTCTCCGCCGGAGAACGCGCGGAGCTTCTTGCGCACCTTGCACATCATCACGTCGACGGTCTTCTCGTCGACCTGGCTGCTGTTGTAGCCATAGATGTAGTTGTAGATGAAGCGCCGGTTGACGATGCGGCCCTGCCGCAGCACCAGGCACTCCAGCAGCTCGCGCTCGCGCCGGCTGACCTTCACGGTCTTGCCGCTGATCGCGGGCATGCGGCCGTCGAAGAAGTAGGTGAAGTTGCCGACCGAGTGCGACAGGCTGACATGGCCGTTGATGCGGCGCGCCACGCCGCGCAGGCGCGCGGCCAGCTCGGCCATGTTCACCGGCTTCGCCAGCACGTCGTCGGCGCCGGCGTTGATCAGCTCCACCGCCTGGGCGGAATTGCGGAACGACTGCAGCACCAGCACGGGTACGCCGATGCGGCGGTGGCGCAGCGTCTCGATGAAGCGCACCACGTCGATCTTGCTGTGGGGGACGGTGATGACCACCGCTTCGCAGCCTTGGGCCGTCGCCTCGACCAGGTCGTCCATCTCGTAATCGACCGCGTCGCAGGCCACGCCGTTTCGAAGGAGACCGGCCTTCAGTGCCTCGGCCGCAACAATCTCTTCGTCTATCAAAACGACTCGCATGAAATGAATCCCTCTTGTTATCCGCTCTACGTCGCCCCCCGGTGAGCTTTATCGCCGCCGGCCGGCGCGTGAACGGTCACGCTCGAATCGATAGACGCCCTTTTGGCATCGGAATATGCCAATGACGGTAGAGCCCCCGCGTTAAGGAGTCCTAAAACCCAAAACAAGAAAACGCCCAACAAAATCAAAGACTAAAGCGCGAAGAAACGGATTCGAATGCGGCGCTTGTTTGCCATAACTGCGCGTCGTAAGCGCCGAAAATTCGGCCGGCACTTATCTAAAATTCATGATGAATCGCGGGTGCTGGGGCGCCATCACGCGTCCTTCGACAAGCTCAGGATGAGGACTCTTCTTCGTGCCACCAAGGCTTCCCCTCATCCTGCGCTTGTCGAAGGACGCGTGGTGCTCCTGCAGCATGGACCCGTTACGTCCGTTTAATGCCGCGCCCTTACAGTCCGGCGCGACGATGAGGCACCAGTCCACGATGCGGATGACGAACGATCGCTGGCCCCTGCTGACGGCGCTCCGGCTTGCCGGCGCCGCGCTGGCGCTGCTCCTCGTCGCCGCGCTCGCGCCGGCGCCGGCCGCCGCTCAGGTGCGCATCAAGGACATCGCCAGCTTCGAGGGCGTGCGCGACAACCTCCTGGTCGGCTACGGCCTGGTCGTCGGCCTCAACGGCAGCGGCGACAACCTCTCGAACTCGCCGTTCACCCAGCAGTCGATCATCGGCATGCTCGAGCGCCTCGGCGTCAACATCCGCGGCGAGAACTTCAAGCCCAAGAACGTCGCCGCCGTGATGGTCACCGCCACCCTGCCGCCGTTCTCGCGCCAGGGCTCGCGCATCGACGTCACGGTCTCCGCGATCGGCGACGCCAAGAGCCTGCAGGGCGGCACCCTGCTCGTCACGCCGCTCATGGGCGCCGACGGCGAGGTCTACGCGGTCAGCCAGGGTCCCGTCGCCATCGCCGGCTTCGCCGCCGAGGGCGACGCCGCCTCCGTCACCAAGGGCACGCCCACCAACGGCCGCATCGCCAGCGGCGCCGTGATCGAGCGCGAGGTCCCCTTCGCCCTCGCCGACCTGCAGCAGGTGCGCATCGCCCTCCACAACCCGGATTTCACCACCGCCTCGCGCATGGCCGAGGTGATCAACGCCAAGCTCGGCGGCCCGGTCGCGCAGGCGACCGACCCCACCACCGTCACCATGGCTGTGCCGCAGAGCTACGGCACCGACGTGGCGCGCCTCATCACCGATGTCGAGCAGCTGCGCCTCGTCCCCGACCAGGTCTCGCGCGTCGTCATCGACGAGCGCACCGGCACCATCGTCATGGGCGACAACGTCCGCATCAGCAAGGTCGCGATCTCCCAGGGCAACCTGACCGTGCGCATCACCGAGACGCCGCAGGTCTCCCAGCCCGAGCCCTTCAGCCAGCAGGGCGACACCGCGGTCGTGCCGCGCACCGACGTCAACGTCACGGAGGGCGGCACCGGCAACATCGCCATCGTCGGCGGCGGCGCTTCGCTCAACGACCTCGTCCAGGGCCTGAATGCGCTCGGCGTCACGCCGCGCGACATGATCGCGATCCTGCAGGCCATCAAGGCCGCCGGCGCGCTCCAGGCCGAGATCGAAGTGATGTAGGCGACCGCGCCATGGATCCCGTCGCCGCCAAGCCCCCCGCCCCCCAGCCCGCCGCCGCCCAGCCGGCCGCGCCCGCCGTCGACCGCAACAGCCCCGCCTACAAGGCGGCGGTGGACTTCGAGTCCGTGTTCCTCGGGCAGATGGTGTCGCAGATGTATACCGGCCTTGACGCGCAAGGCCCCTTCGGCGGCGGTTTCGCGGAACAGACCTATCGCTCTCTGCTTTATCAGGAACTCGGCCGCCAGATGGCGGCCTCCGGCGGCGTCGGTATCGCCGACGCGGTCTATGCGGAAATGCTCAAGCTTCAGGGAGACGTGAAATGACGCGCGCAGCGGCTGATCTGATGGCCTGCATGAAGGCGCTCGCCCAAGAGGTCGAGGCCGAGACCGGCCTGTTGCGGCGCGGCGAGTTTGCGCAGCTCGGCGACGCCGTGGCCCGCAAGCAGCAGGCCGCGGCCCGCTACGAGGAGGCGCTCAAGGCCTTCGCGGCGCAGTCGCAGGCCGCCCTCAGCCTGCCGGAGCGCCTGCGCCGCGACCTGCGCGCCGCCGCCCGCAAGCTCGAGATCGTGCTCAGCGACAACGGCCGCCTGGTCGCCGCCAACCGCGAGGCCAGCACGCGCCTCATCGGCCGCATCATCGAGGCGGCCACGCAGAACACCGCCGCCGCCGGCTACACGGCGGCCGGCAAGATCGCCCCCGAACCCGCCGCCGCTACTGCCTTCGGCGCGCGCGTGTAGTCGGATCGGCGCGGAACAGAGTCGCGGAGCGGCTGATAGAAAATCAGGCGGCGGGGAGGGCGCGGGCCTGCGTGCGCAGCGACTGCGGCGTGCCGAGGCGGCGGGCGAAGGGGCCGGATTTGAAGAGGAAGAGCACGAGCACCATGTCGACCAGCCGTCCGTCGCTGGAGAGCGGCAGCATGATGCGGTCGACGTCGTAGCTGCGCCCGGTGATGAAGTTGGTGAAGGGCTCGAGCGAAAAGAGCGGCTGCGCCGTATGCACGACCTGCTCGAACTGCTGCATGACCGCCGGGTTCGTCCGGAAGAACGACACGTCGTCGAACGAGCGGCCGGTGCGGTCCTCGCCGCTGGCGGTGACCACGTGCGTGCCGACCAGCCGGTAGCGGTAGCGCCGCGGCTGGTGCGAGACCTCGATCAGCATGATGTCCGGCAGATAGCCGGGCGGGATCTGCAGCGGATCGATATCGCGGCGCGACGGCATCGTCCGGCTGCCGCACAGCGTCAGCCAGTAGTCGTAGAACCGGACCATGTCCGGGTCCTTCAGCTGGTCGCGGAAGCCCGCCATTGGCCGTCACTGCATAGGCCGGTGCGACGGCGTCGCATTCGCCGGCATTTGGGCAGACTACGCGGCGAATATTAAGGATGTGTTCACGCCGAGCGCCCGAGGCGCGCCGATTCGGCGACTTCTTCGGCCTCGCCGGCCTCCCGGTAGACCTCGGCCCGGATCACCTCGTCGGTGATCTCCGCCAGGAAAGCGGTGAGGGCGGCGCTGATCTCGGTGAACTCCGGCCACAGCACCTGGTTGAGGAAGGATTGCGGCACCCGCACCACCACGCTCTGCCGGTGCATGCGGGCATGTCGATACGGGCGCAGCCCATAGCGGCGGCAGAGGGCGACGAACAGCCGCCGTGACCACGGATCGGGCAGGCTGAAGCGGACCTCGATCGGGCGCTCGCGCCCTTCGCTCTCGCGCAGCCGCGCCCGGATGCGCTCGGCCGCCGCGCCAGCCGCCGCCCGCTCGCCGGCGGTCGCTGCGCCCGCGAACAGCGCCTCGATCTTCCGCAGCTTCTCCCTGAGCTCTGCTTCACCTGCCATGCGCGCGAATCTAGGGCGATTCGGCGGTCATGCGACATAGAGTTCAGCTGCGCAGGCCCGCCAGCGGCGAGCCCGGAATCACGTCGCGGTCGATGTTCCAGGCCAGGGTGATGCGCGGCCGGCGGCCGCGATAGGGGTTCACGCAGTGCACGAACGGGCTCGGGAACAGGATCATCGTGCCGGGCGCCATCAGCGGCAGCTGCGGCGTCGTCACCGAGCCGCGCCGGATCCCGCAGCAGGCATCGACGCGCGGGTCGACGAACATCAGGCGCCCCGCATACTGGTCCGCGCCGTCGTCGTCGCCGGGATCGACGCTGTAGACGATGCTGGCCGCCGTCCGCTCGTGGCTGTGCGGCAGCGAGTAGTCGCCGTCGCGGTAGATGTTGGCCCAGCTGAGGTCGATGACGGCGCTGTCGCTCTTCAGCAGCTGCTGGCTGAAGGCGAGAGCGCGCGCGTCCAGCAGCTCGGCCTCGGGGCAGTCCCAGCGATCGAGGTGGTAGACCTTGGTGCCGCCGAACGCCGCCACGGGCGCGCTGGCGAACCGGCGGTCCCGCTCGAGCTCGTGGATGCGCGCCACGAGTCCGCCGCGGATCGCCTCCGCATCGGCGAAGAAGGTGATGAGGATGTCCGGATGGATCGCGCTCTGCACGCGCTGTCCCGCGGGCCAGACGGCAATCTCCGCTGATCCGATGCGCACGGTATCCGCGTCGGCGGCGGTTTCATCCGTCATGGCGGTGCTCCGGCAATCGATGCGCGCGGAGTCTAGCACATCGCTCCGCGCATGCGACCGCATCGCGAAGCGCGCGCGCCCGTGCCCGAGGCACGTCACGATCAGATGAGCTACACCGGTTGAGGTTGTCATCCCGGCGAAAGCCGCTATCGGATTCACACATTTCTGCAGGACCGCCGTGCGGCCTTCGACAGGCTCAGGATGAGGGAAAACCTTGGTGGCACCAAGAAAAGTCCTCATCCTGAGCCTGTCGAAAGACGCACGGCCGCACTTTCAGGCTCATGCAAGCGATTGATCCGACTCGCCAACTTGCGTGCATCCCATAGCGGCGAAAGCCGGGATCCATAGACACGGGAGGCGCCGTAGGAGCTCGATAGCCGAGCGCGGTCGTCATGGATTCCGCCTTTCGCCGGAATACACCGTAAGGTTGTCGACGCCAGTCGCGCGCGCCCCGCTCCACCGCCTACTGCGTCGCCGCGACGGTCACCGCCTCTTCCCGGTACTCGCGCGGGAACAGCCGCTTCAACTCGCCGATCTTCGGCAGGTCGTTGAAGACGATGTAGGGATAGGTCGGGTTGTGCAGCAGGAAGTCCTGGTGATAGGCCTCGGCCGGGAAGAACCCCGTCAGGGGGTCGACGCGCGTCGCGATCGGCTGCGGAAAGCTGTGGGCGCCGTCGAGCTGCGCGATATAGGCCTGCGCGATCTTCTGCTGCGTGGCGTCGGCGAAGAAGATGGCGGAGCGGTACTGCGTGCCCTCGTCCGGCCCCTGGCGGTTGAGCTCGGTCGGATCGTGCGCCACGGAGAAGAAGATGCGCAGGATCTCCCCGTAGGAGACCTGCGCCGGGTCGAACGTGATCTGGACGGATTCCGCGTGGCCGGTTGTGCCGGTGGAGACTTCCTCGTAGCTGGCCGTGGCCTGCGCGCCGCCCGAATATCCGGCCAGCACCCGCTGCACGCCCCTCACATGCTGGAAGACGCCCTGCATGCCCCAGAAGCAGCCGCCCGCCAGCACGGCCGTCTGCGGCGCACCGGCGGCGAGCGGCTGGTCGAGCGCCGGCGGCGGCACGAGGCCGGGCGGCTCGTCGGCACGCGACGCCCATTGCGAGCACAGGCCGACCGCTAGCAGCGCGATCGTGCCGATGGCATAGAGCAGGAGATGCGAGGGTCCCTTTTGGCGCTTGGGCATGGCGTGTTTCCTTCGTTGGCGGCGGCTCGCGCCGGC
>DATIXH010000371.1:0-8279 GCA_035518775.1 Candidatus Acidiferrum sp. | reverse complement strand
CTCGCCGCCACATGCGAGGCGAAGCCGCGGCCGTCGATGGTGAGGGCGAAGGTGCCCTGCACTTCCTCGCAGGCGCGCACACAACGCGAGCAGACGATGCACTTCGAGGGATCGAAGGTGAAATAGGGGTTGCTCTCGTCCCTGACGACGTCGAGATGGTTCTCGCCGTCATAGCCGTAGCGCACCTCGCGCAGGCCGACGACGCCCGCCATGTCCTGCAGCTCGCAATCGCCGTTGGCGGCGCAGGTGAGGCAGTCCAGCGGATGGTCGGAGATATAGAGCTCCATCACGTTGCGACGGAGCTTGGCGAGCTTCGGCGTCTGGGTCCTGACCTTCATGCCGTTCTCGGCCGGCGTGGTGCAGGAGGCCGGCGTGCCGCGGCGACCCTCGATCTCCACCAGGCAGAGCCGGCAGGAGCCGAACGGCTCGATCGAATCCGTGGCGCAGAGCTTCGGGATCGAGAAGCCGATCTCGGCGGCGGCCCGCATCACCGAGGTGCCCTGCGGCACCGAGACGGCGACGCCGTCGATCTCCAGCGTCACCAGCTTCTCGGAGACCCGCTCCGGCGTGCCGAGATCCTTCTCCTTGACCAGCGTCAAGGGCCCAGTTGGGGCGGCGATCGGGTTCGTGACGGGCGCGTTCATCGGGACCTTCCTTGCCAGACGACGGAGCCGCTATTCCGCGGCCTTCCGGCTGGGCTTGTCGAAATCCACAGGGTCGAAATCTTCTGGGAAGTGTCGGATCGCACTCTGCACCGGATAGGGCGTCAACCCGCCCAGGGCGCAGAGCGATCCGTCCACCATGGTTTCACAGAGATCGTCGAGCAATCGCAGATTCTTCTCGCGGTCACGGCCGGCGATGATGCGGTCGATCACCTCGACGCCGCGGGTCGAGCCGATGCGGCAGGGCGTGCATTTGCCACAGGATTCGATGGCGCAGAACTCCATGGCGAAGCGGGCCTGGCGCGCGAGGTCGACGGTGTCGTCGAAGACGACCACGCCGCCATGGCCGACCATGCCCTTCTGGGCGGCGAAGGCCTCGTAGTCGAGCGGCAGATCGAGCAGGCTGTCCGGAAAGTAGGCGCCGAGCGGGCCGCCGACCTGCACGGCGCGCAAGGGGCGGCCGGTGGCGGTGCCGCCGCCATAGTCGTCGATCAGCTCGCGCAGGGTGAGGCCGAAGGCCTTCTCGATCAGGCCGGCGCGCTTCACGTTGCCGGCGAGCTGGATCGGCAGAGTGCCGCGCGAGCGGCCCATGCCGAAGTCGCGGTAGAAGGCGGCACCTCTGTCCATGATGATCGGGACGGTGGCGAGCGAGATCACGTTGTTGATGACCGTCGGCTTGCCGAACAGGCCCTTGTGGGCGGGCAGCGGCGGCTTGTAGCGGATGATGCCGCGCTTGCCCTCCAGGCTCTCCAGCAAGGAGGTTTCCTCGCCGCAGATATAGGCGCCGGCGCCGAGGCGCAAATGCAGGTCGAAGGCCTTGCCGCTGCCATGCACGCTGGCGCCGAGCCAGCCGGCGGCGCGCGCGATCTCGACGGCGCGCGTCATCTGGCGGAAGGCGTGCGGATATTCGGAGCGGATGTAGACGTAGCCCTCGGTGGCGCCGACGGCGAGGCCGGCGATGGTCATGCCCTCGATGAGGACGAAGGGATCGCCCTCCATGAGCATGCGGTCGGCATAGGTGCCGCTGTCGCCTTCGTCGGCGTTGCAGACGATGTATTTCCGGTCGGCCGTCGCGCCCAGCACCGTCTTCCACTTGATGCCCGTGGGGAAGCCGGCGCCGCCGCGGCCGCGCAGGCCCGACTGCACGACCTCCTCGACCACGACCTCGCCGGGCATGGTCAGGGCGCGCGCCAGGCCGCGATAGCCGCCATGGGCACGATAATCCGAGAGCGAGAGCGGGTCGGTGATCCCACAGCGCGCGAAGGTGAGCCGCTCCTGTCGCTTCAGGTAGGGGATTTCCTCCGTGAGGCCGAGACAGAGCGGGTGATCGGTGAGCGGGCGGAAACCGGCATCGAACAGCAGCTCCACGTCCTCGGCCCGCACCGGACCGAAGGCGATGCGGCCGGCCTGGGTCTCGACCTCGAGCAGCGGTTCCAGCCAGAACAGGCCGCGGGAGCCGTTGCGGACCAGTGCGATCTCCGCGCCGCGCGCTGCGGCAGCGCGGCGCACGGCCTCCGCCACCTCATGGGCGCCGACGGAAAGCGCCGCGGCATCGCGCGGGACGAAGACGCGGACGCTCATCGGCCCTCGTCGCTCTGCACGAGCAGCCGGTCGAAGCGCGCGGCATCGACGCGGCCGTGCAGCTTGCCATCCAGCATCACCGCCGGCGAGCAGGCGCAATCGCCGAGGCAGAAGACCTGCTCCAGGGTGAAGCGCCCGTCGGAAGTGGTCTCGTGGAAACCGATGCCGAGCTTACGCTTGGCATGCTCGACCAGCCGGTCCGCGCCCATGCTCTGGCAGGCCTCGGCGCGGCAGATCCGGACCACATGCCGGCCCGGCGGCGCCTGCCGGAAATCGTGGTAAAAGGTGACGACGCCGTGCACTTCGGCGCGGCTGAGATTGAGGGCCTCGGCGACCAGCGGCACGGCGGCCGGATCGATGTAGCCGAAATGCTCCTGGAGGGCGTGCAGAGTGGGCAACAGCCCGCCCGGAAGCGCCGCGCGTTCGGCTATGAGTGCGCGCGCCGTGCCCGCATCCCAGGAGGCGTGTTGTGACATGGGGCTGCCAGAGGAATACTGTCGGTCGGATTGTTGATCAAACAGTTTTGCAGATCAAATCGAATTTCCGGATCGTTTGATAGGTATTGTCTATCATGATCGAAGGTAAGGGACATGCAGCTGCCGGACTTTCCAAGGTTTCCCCTTGTCCATGCGCGGACGCCGCTCGAACCGCTGGAGCGATTGCGAAAGCACCTGGACGGGCCGCGCCTCTACATCAAGCGCGACGACTGCACCGGCCTGGCGCTGGGCGGAAACAAGACGCGCAAGCTGGAGTTCCTGATCGGCGAGGCCCTGAAGTCCGGCGCGACCGCTGTGGTCTCCGAGGGCGGATTGCAGTCGAACCACGTGCGGCAGACGGCCGCCGCGGCCGCAAAGGCCGGACTGAAATGCCATCTCGCGCTCAACCGCAACGTGCCGATCGACACGCCGACCTATCGGAGCAGCGGAAACCTGCTGCTGGATCGCCTGCTCGGGGCCGAGGTGCATTTCTGCGCCGAGGGCGAGACGCGCGCGGCGAGGAGCCAGATTCTCCTGGCGGAGCTGCGGGGTCGCGGCGAAGTCCCCTACTACATCCCGACCGGCGGCTCGACCGGGATCGGCGCGCTCGGCTATGCCGCCTTGATGCCGGAGCTGCTGCAGCAAGCGAAGGATCTCGGCATCGGGATCGATCGGATCGTGGTTGCCAGCAGTTCCGGCGGCACGCAGGCCGGCCTCGTCGTCGGCAGGGCGCTGGCGCAGGCCGATGTTTCCATTCTGGGCGTCGACGTCGACGGCGAGCCCGACGAGCTGCTGGCGATGGTGCAATCGGTCGCGCGCGACTGCGCCGAGAAGGTCGGACTCCGCCGCGATCTGCCGGACGGCGCATTCGAGCTGGTGCGCGGCTACGCGGCGCCGGGCTATGGGTTGCCCAATCCCGGCATGATCGAGGCGGTGACGCTGATGGCGCGACTGGAGGGGATCCTTCTGGATCCGGTTTATTCCGGCAAGGCGATGGCCGGGTTGCTCGGCATGATCCGGCAAGGCCGGTTCGGCAAGGACGAAACGGTGGTATACATCCACACTGGCGGCGCGCCGGCGCTCTTCGCCTACGCCGACCTGTTCTGAACCGCCGCCCGGGGCGCGGTCGCGGCGGCCTCGCTACCGACGGGTTCGCGCGCCGACCGGCTTGTCGAGGACCGTCTGCAGCTTCTGCTTGCGGGCGGCCAGCATGAGGGCCTGGGCGATCGGCGGCGCCGGCTCCCGGTCGGCGATCACCAAGCCGATCACGTGCGTGGGTTCAGGCTCGACGAGCGGGATCGCCCGCATGCCAGCGGGCACGCCGAAGACGTGCAGGAAGGTGTGGGGTACCACGCTCGACCAATGCCCGTCGCGCACATGCGAGCAGAGCGTGAGCACCGAGTTGGTCTCGATCGCCGGCTGGGGTGCGCAGTTCACCGAGCGGAAGATGCCGTTGAGGATGCGGCGGTTCTGCATGTCCGGCGTCAGCAGGCAGAGCGGCACGGTGGCGGCCTCGGCCCAGCGCAGCGTCTTGCGCTTGGCAAACGCGCCGTTCGCGGCGGTGAGCAGGATGTAGCGCTCGCGATAGAGGGCTTCCGTGCGCACGTTGATGAGCGGCTCGTTGTCGAGATAGGTCATGCCGATGTCGATCTCGAAGGCGTCGAGCGCCCGCTGAATCTCGATCGAGGATTGCGAGAGGATGGTGATGGAGACGCCGGGATGAGCGGCGCAGAACGGCGCGGTGACGAGCGACACCGCCGGCAGCGCCGCCGGAATGGCGCCGAGGCGCAGCCGGCCGGTCAGGCCGTCGCGCGCCTGGCTCAGGTCCTGCTGCAGGGCGTCGCAATCGGCGAGGATACGGTGCGCCCATTCGAGCACGCGCCTGCCCTCGGCCGTCAGCCCCTTGAAGCGCTGCCCGCGCTCGACGATGGGCACGCCGAGATCCTCCTCCAGCTGCCGGATGGCCGCCGACAGCGTCGGCTGCGAGACATGGCAGGCGGCCGCCGCGCGCCCGAAATGCTTCTCGCGCGCGAGGGCGGTAAGATACTTCAGCTGCTTGATGACCATGGGAGCAGGCTAGGGTGAAGCCGGTCCGCGCTTCACAGGAGAATGGGATTCACGCTGTGCGTCCTTCGACAAGCTCAGGATGAGGGCCTTTCTTGGTGCCATCATGATTGTCCCTCATCCTGAGCTTGTCGAAGGACGCGAGCCGGCATTGCAGCCGATAGCGCCGCCGCTCAGTTCCGGGTCTTGTCGACCAGCTTGTTCTTGGCGATCCAGGGCATCATGCCGCGGAGCTTGGCGCCGATCTCCTCGATCGGGTGCTCGGCGCCCATGCGGCGCATGGCCTTGAAGCTCGGTTGACCCGCCTGGCACTCCGCCACCCAGTCGCGGGCGAAGCGGCCGGACTGAATGTCGGCGAGGATGCGCTTCATCTCCTTCTTCGTTTCGTCGGTGATGATGCGCGGGCCGCGGGTGTAGTCGCCATACTCGGCGGTATTGGAGATCGAGTAGCGCATGTTGGCGATGCCGCCCTCGTAGATGAGGTCGACGATCAGCTTCACCTCGTGCAGGCACTCGAAATAGGCCATCTCCGGCGCGTAGCCGGCTTCGACCAGGGTCTCGTAGCCGGCCTGGATGAGGGCGGTGAGGCCGCCGCAGAGCACGACCTGCTCGCCGAACAAGTCGGTCTCGCACTCCTCCTTGAAGCTCGTCTCGATGATGCCGGAGCGACCGCCGCCGATGGCACTCGCGTAGGAGAGCGCGATCTCGAGGGCGTTGCCGCTGGCGTTCTGCTGCACGGCGACCAGGCAGGGGACGCCGCCGCCGCGGACGTATTCCGAGCGGACGGTGTGGCCGGGCCCCTTGGGTGCGATCATGAAAACGTCGAGGTCGGAGCGCGGCTCGATCAGCTTGAAATGGATGTTGAGGCCGTGGGCGAAGGCGAGGGCGGCGCCCTTCTTCATGTTGGGGGCGAGATCGTCGCGGTAGAGCTGGGCCTGCAGCTCGTCGGGCGTCACCACCATCATGATGTCGGCCCACTTGGCGGCATCGGCCGGCGACAGCACGGCGAACTTGGCGTCCTCCGCCTTCTTGATGGTGGCGGAGCCCGGCCGCAGCGCGATCTTGACCTCGCCGACGCCACTGTCGCGCAGGTTCTGCGCATGGGCGTGGCCCTGGCTGCCATAGCCGACGACCACCACCTTCTTGCCCTTCACCAGGTTCACGTCGGCATCACGGTCATAGTAAACGCGCATCGGAGCATCCTTTCGTCTCGCCGCGCCCGGCCGGCCGCGGAACGCGCCGTTTTAGAGCGCCGTCAGCGCCATGGCAACGGTGCCGGGGCGCGGTCTCCGACCCGGTAGATCCACGAGGATTGAGGGGCCGGATTCTTCGCACTATTCATAGGCAATTCTGCTGACGCCACAGCCGGGGGACGGTTGCATGCCGCTGATGTCTGGGAAGCGCGCCTTCCTCGAGCTCCTGCGCCAGGAGGGCGTGGACGTGATCTTCGGCAACCCCGGCACCACGGAGCTGCCGCTGATGGACGCCCTGGCGGTCGAGACCACGCCGCGCTATGTGCTCGGCCTGCAGGAGAGCGCGGTCATGGCCATGGCCGGCGGCTATGCGCAGGCGTCGGGACGGCTGACCGCCGTCAACATCCATGTGGCGCCGGGCCTGGGCAACGCCATGGGCATGCTCTATGACGCCCAGAAGGCCGGCGCGCCGCTCCTGGTCACGGCCGGCCAGCATGACCAGAGCTTCGCAGTCACGGAGCCCATCCTCTGGGCCGAGCTGCCGGAGATCGCCCGACCCTTCGTCAAATGGGCGGTCGAGGTGCGTCGCCTCGCCGATCTGCCGCGCCTGCTGCATCGCGCTGCCAAGACGGCGCTGGCACCACCGACCGGCCCGGTCTTCCTGTCGATTCCCGCCGACATCCTGAACGCCGAGGCGGAGATCGATCTCGGGCGGCCGACCCGGATCGGAGCGCGGCAGCGCGGCGATGCCGCAGCGATCGCGGCGGCAGCGAAGCTGCTCGCCGCCGCCGAACGGCCGGCAATCCTGGCCGGCGACGGCGTCGCGCAGAGCGACGCAGTGGCCGAGCTGGTGGCGCTGGCGGAGACCCTCGGCGCGCCCGTGCATCTGGAGGGCATGGACAATTCCGCGCCCTTCCCGAGCAGCCATCCGCTGTTCCGCGGCCCGATCACGCGGCTCGCCCCGCAGATCCGGAAGACGCTCGCGCCGCACGACCTGCTGCTCTCGGTCGGCGGCGACCTGCTGACGATGTCGCTGCCGTCGGAAATCGAGGCGATTCCGCCGGACCTCGTGATCATCCACCTCGATTCGGATCCGTGGCAGCTCGGCAAGACCTATCCGGCCGCGGTCGCGATCCTCGCCGATCCCAAGGCGGCGCTGCCGGAGCTGGCCGCGGCGGTTGCCGTCGCCATGCCGGAGTCGGGGAAGAGCGCAGCGAAGCAGCGGCGGGCTGCGCTCGAAGCCGCCATCGCGGCCGAGCGGAGCGCGCTGAAGGCGCGTGCGCGGGCCGAAGCGGAGAAGGTCCCGATCCGGCCGCTCGCCCTGTGGGAGGCCATCGGCGAGATGCTGCCCAAGGACATCGTCATCGTCGACGAGACGCTCTCCTCCGGAGCAGGATTGCGGCAGCTCGTCGTCGGCGATGACGGCAAGAGCGTCTTCGGCATGCGCGGGGGCGGCATCGGCTGGGGCTTGCCGGCGGCCATCGGCGTGAAGCTCGCGCTGCCCGAGCGCCCGGTCCTGGCGCTGATCGGGGACGGCAGCGCCATGTTCAACTGCCAGGCGCTGTGGACGGCGGCGCACGAGAACCTCGCCGTCGTCTTCCTGATCCTGAACAACGGCGCCTATCGCATCCTGAAGCAGCGGGTGAACGCTCTGCGCGGACACGCCGCGCAGACGGGCCGCTATGTCGGGATGGACCTCGATGAGCCGCCTATCGACTTCACCGCGCTCGCGCGCTCCATGGGTGTGCGAGCCGAGCGCGCCGCGACCCTGCAGGCGGTCCGCAAAGCCCTCGCCGCAGCGCTCGCGGCGAAGAGTCCGACCCTGATCGATGTTGCCGTCGACCCTGCGTTCGGCCCTGTGTGAGGCCTAGGCAGAGCGCTAGCTCCATGCGTCGCTTGCAGGGGCGCGCTGCGCGCGCCCGGCGACTGACAAAATCCCGACGGCCGAGCAACGGCCCCACGGGCGCGCGCAGCGCGCCCCTACAAGAACACGAACAGCGTTCAAGAGATGGCTCCGCGATAGGGCGCGGCCACCACGAGGCAGCAATTGCCGGGGCGCACCCGCCCGGCCTGGCGGTGACCGTAGAGGAGTCCGTCGGCCTCGTAATGCAGCGTCTCCGGTGCGCGCGCGGGGTCCCAGGGGAAATGGATGCGGCCGGCTGGTTCGCCGGCGCTGACGGCGCGTCCATTGGCGTGGAACGGTTCGAAGACGCCATCGGCCGTCGCGAACACGAACGCCTTGGCGCCCGGCAGCTCGAGAAACTGTCCCTCATTTCGGCGCGGCGAGCCCTGGTCGGGCGGAA
>DATIXH010000370.1:0-4594 GCA_035518775.1 Candidatus Acidiferrum sp. | reverse complement strand
TCCGGCGCGACCTGCTGCTGCTGGCCGAGCGCAACATGCTGCGCAAGGCGCATGGCGGCGCGCTGTCGCTCGAGCGCAGCGAGCCCGAGATCGCCGTGCGCGAGGTGATCAACGCCGAGGCCAAGCGCGCCATCGGCCGGCTGGCCGCCAGCCTGGTGCCGGACGGCGCGTCGGTGATTCTCGCCACTAGCAGCACCGTGCTGCAGGTCGCGGAATCGCTGCTCAGCCGCAACGGCCTCACTGTCTTCACCAACAGCATCGCCATCTGCAACAAACTGATGGGCCACAACAAGAACCGGGTCTATCTGCTGGGCGGCGAGGTGCAGGCGATCAACGGCGCTACCCTCGGGCGCGACGCCACCACCATGCTGTCGCACTACTTCGCCGATTTTGCCTTCGTCGGCGCCGGCGCCGTGGCGCCGACCGGCTGGGTCATGGACTTCACGCGCGAGGAAGGCGAGCTGCACGGCCTGATGCTGCAGTCCGCCCGCACCGCCGTCGTGGCCGCCGACCACAGCAAGTTCAACCGCTACGCCCCCGTGCGCGTCGCCAACCTCGAGAAGGTGACCCATCTCGTCACCGACAAGGCGCCCGACCCCGCCACCGCCGCCACGCTCTCCGGCCTGCCGCTGGAGCTGCTGCTCGCCGACGGCAAACGCTAGCGCCCTGCCGGCCGCGGCCGGGAGCTCCTGCCGCCGACCGAACGCCCTCGACCCCCTGACGCGTCGGCGCATGTCGGCTGCGGTCGTTCCTCCCATTTGGGAGGAGCGCGGCGGCGGGCTTTCCGGCACAATTCCGACTCGGCGACCGCCCTCACCGCGCGTCGCGCAGGCGCCAGGGGGAAGCCATGGCTGACTACCTAGAGCCCGTCACCGGGGTCGAGCTGCTCAACGCAAGAGAAGCGGGATCACTCGACGCGGGGGCGCAGCACCTGCTCGAGGCAGAGCGAACCTACATAGAGGCGCGCCGCAGGACGTGCGGCGTGCCGGAAGCGGCTCCGCTGACGGCCCTCGCCTTGTCGGGGGGCGGCATCCGCTCGGCCGCCTTCGCCCTGGGCGTGATGCAGAAACTGGCTGCGGAGAAACTCCTGCCTGTCTTCGACTACCTCTCGACGGTCTCCGGCGGCGGCTATATCGGCTCGTCGTTGACCTGGTTGACGAGCGCCAGGTTCCAGCAGAAGTCCAGCGTGACCTTCGGCGTCGGCGGGGCCGGGCAGCCATTCCCCTACGGCGTCGAAGGACCCGGCGCCGAGCCTCCCAGCGCTTCCTCGACCGAGCAAAAGCAGTTCCTCGCCTACCTGCGCTCTCACGGCCAGTACCTTATGCCCGGGGGCGGCATCACCCTCGTGTCGGCTATCGCAGTCGTCCTGCGCGGGATACTTTTGAATCTCCTCGTCTGGTTCCCCATCGTCACCTATGCAGCCGTACTGTTGCGCGCGGTTCCTGCCACTTGGTTCCCGGCCTGGTTGTCTTGGGCCGGCCGGGGGGCTGTATTGCATTGCCACGCCCTGCCCCGATACGCCGCCGACGCCGCCCCATTGCGGCGCCGCGACCGGCGCCGCTACGCCGCCGGCGCCGCTCTGCCTGCCCGCCGGATTCGCGTGGATCTTTGCAGCGGCGTTGCTCCTGTGGCTGATTTTCGTCCTTGCCTCGATCTTCTATTCGCTGCGCAGCTACTCGGCGCGCAAGCGCGAGCAGCGCCGATACCGGCAGCGTCGCCGCTTCGAACGCTGTGCGCACTACGTCTTGCTCTTCGCCGTCGGATTCACGATCGTCGGGACCATTCCCTGGGTCGCCGGGTTCATCGCCTACAAGGGCGGCATCGGATTCCTTCTGGCCGGCGCGGGCGGAGGGCTGGCGTCTTTTCTCAGGTCGCGCTTGGGCAAGGTCAGCGGACTCCTTGCGCCGATCATCGCCCTGCTGCTGTGCTACGGGGTCCTCATTCTTGCCTATCACAGCGCGGTCCCGTTCGCCGCCTTCGCCGCGGAGGAGTGGGCGCAGGATTGGTTGACGCCTGGGCAGCTGTTGCTCGTCGTCCTTGTGGTTCTTCCCTTCGGCACCGGCTATTTCGTCAATCTGAACTACGTGACCTTGCACCGGTTCTACCGCGACCGGCTCATGGAAGCGTTCATGCCGGATATCGAGAGGGTGCGCGAGAACCGGTCGGGGCCGGCCATGGCAGCCGATCCGGTCCAGCTCTCCGAGATGTGCCAGGAGCACGCTGCACGCGGACCGTATCATCTCATCAATACGAACCTCATCCTGACCGCAACCGAGGACAAGACTCGCAAAACCCGCGGCGGTGACAGCTTCATCCTGTCGCCGCGCTATTGCGGGAGCAACGCCACGGGCTGGCGCGCCACGCGCGAGTTTCTCAACAACAGCCTGACGCTGCCGACGGCCATGGCCATCTCGGGGGCGGCTGCCAATCCCAGCACGGGTTCGGGCGGCGTTGGCGTCACGCGCAACCCAATAGTCTCGGTCGTCATGTCCCTCTTGAACGTCCGGCTGGGTTACTGGATCACCCATCCAAACCCTCAGCGGGCGCGCGCCAATCGGCGTCCGAATCACTTTGAGCCCGGACTCGTCGATATCGTGGACTGGAAGCGCAACGAGACGAGCCGGACGCTGCGCCTCAGCGACGGCGGCCATTTCGACAACCTCGGCCTCTACGAGCTCGTGCGCCGGCGCGTCCGGTTCATCGTCGTTTCCGATGCCGGCGCCGATCCAAACTGCGCCTTTGCTGACCTCACGAACGCCATTGCGCGTGTGGAGCAGGATTTCGGCGTCCGTATCGTATTCGAGGACCGGCCGGCGCTGGCCCCGCTGATGCCGTCGATCGATCTTCCGTTCCCCCGCGAGGAGCGGCGGCCGAAGCGCGCCTTCGCGAAGGCGGCGATACACTATGCAGGCGATCCGCAGCCTGGAATTCTCATCTATCTCACGACGCTGTTGATCGACGGCCTGCGGCTGCCGTTGCTCGGCTATCTGAGCGCGAACCGCGAGTTCCCGGACGAGACCACCGCCGACCAGTTCTTCAGCGAGGCGCAGTTCGAGGCCTATCGCGAACTGGGCTACTGCGTCGCCGGGCAGATGTTGGAGGGCACGCGCGACGACAAAGGCGAAACCGACAGCCCCGGCCTGCGCGATGTCTTTACGACCTATCGACAGGCAGATGGGGTGGGGCGGTAGGCCGTGATGGACCGATGCCGGCGATGGCGCGCGTTCGGTCGGCGCCGGGTGCCATGCGCCTCGTCCGCTACTCGTCGAGCACGGGCAGCAGCTTGCGCGCGCTCGGGCGCGAGCCGGCCCAGCTGTCTCCGTAGTGGCTGTAGACCATGATCTGCGCCACCGCCGCCTCGTCCTCGGGCAGGGCGAGCGGCAGGAACAGGGACTCGTCCACCACCCGGCGGCCGTCCGGCTTCGTGAAGGCCTCCTTGTCGTAGAGGAAGGAGCGGGAGGCGACGACGCGCTCGTAGTTCGATACGACGTCCTGGGAATTCGCGCCGAACCAGTTCTCGGCCACCCGCTTGCCCGTCGGATCGTAGCCGCGGGCGGCGACCTCGCGGGTGCCGATCAGCCGGTAGACGAAATCGAGCGGTTCGCGCTTCACGTCGACCAGAGTGATGCCCGGCAGGTGCCGCCGCAGTTCGTTCGGGTCGATCTCGGCCCGCAGCGGCATGGCGCGCCCGCCGCGCTTGCCGTCCCAATAGCGGAACACTTCGGCCAGCGGCGGGCTGCAGACGTCAAGGAACTGCAGGGAGGCGATTCTTCGGGTCACAGCGGGCTTTCGGCGGTACTGGCCGGACCGCCTACCGTATCGCCGTCTGCTGAAGCAATGGTTAATGCTTTTCGCCGGAGTTGCGGCCCCCTGTGACAGGTGTCACTGACACCCCCCGGGCGATCGGCGGATGGTGGGGCGTGAGCGGCGGCTCTCCTGGCGCAAGCTAAGGATCTCGAAAGAATGACGACACGTCAGCGCGTCCTCGACCTGCTCCGCGGCCCCGTGGCCGGGAGAATCCGCTTCACCTTTCCGTTCTTCGCCGGCACCGTCACGATCAGCGCGGTCTCGTTCCGCCATGTGGCGAACGCGATCGAGCGCGGCGCCGTCCGCCTCGACGTCACCAACACCTTTCCGGCGGGCGTCGCCGGCGAGTATGTCTCGGGCACGCCGAACGTGCTGCGCATCAAGCCGATCATCGGCCGGGAGGAGGAGGGGCTGGTGCTGCACGAATGCACGCACGCCATCTTCGACCTCACGCACACCCGCGTGAACGCCAACGACGACGAGGCCGCATCCTACGTGGTCGACGCGCTCTACTTCCGCATGACCGGCCTGCGGCGTGCGCGCTGGTCGGGCGAGCCGCACGCCACGGCGGGCGCCGTCGCCGACGCCCTGCTGCGCGAATATCAGGCCGGCAACCGCCCCATCCCAGCGATCGACGCCACGACCTGGACCACGCTCAAGCAGCGCATCGCCCTGCACCCGGTCTACATCGCCGGCCCCGCCGGAATCATCGGCGGCCTCTTCGGCCCCACCGAATACCCGCACGACGGCTAACGAGCCGCCGGCGAAAAGAGACGAACCGGCTCCT
>DATIXH010000369.1:0-2088 GCA_035518775.1 Candidatus Acidiferrum sp. | reverse complement strand
GAAATAGGCCGGCACCAGCTCGCGCAGGTTCATGCGGCCGAGGTTATGCGTGCGGGTCTTCCAGAGGCTGCCGGCTGCCAACGCGTTCTTCCCTCTTTCGGCTGTCGCTGTCGACTCGGCGTGCGCGACGCGGAATCGGGGCGGACTGTAATTGCCGCGAGCCGCCTCCGCAAGCCCGCAGATCGCGAAAAAGGGAAGTGATACAAAGCGTTACAATGCCGAGAGCGGCGGCCGCTAGTATCCCTCGATCTTCAGAAGGGCCGAGACGCCGATCGCGGCGAACAGCGCGGTCGGGCTCCAGGCCGCGATCAGCGGCGATATCGTCCCCATCTCGCCCAGGGTCATGAGCAGCCCGTCGGTGACGAAATAGAGGAAGCCGAGGCCGATCCCGACGGCCAGTCCGAGGCCGAGACCGCCATGCCGCTGCAGCCCCTGCGCCACCGGCGCCGCCAGCAGGAGCATCATGATCGTCACCAGCGGCAGGCCGAGCTTGCGCAGCAGCCAGGTCTTGTAGAAATCCGCCGGCCGGCTCCCGACGTCGGGGTGCGACACGAAGCGCCAGACCTCCCCCAGCGACAGCGTCGCCGGATCGGTCGTGAGGTCGGCGAGGTGATCGGGCGTCAGCGAGGTCTGCCAGGGCATCTCGGCGATGCGCTCGGGCTTGCGGTCCTGGCCGCCGGCAAGCGACAGGCGCTGCACGTTGAACAAACGCCAGCTTTCGCCGTCGTAGAGGGCGCGCTCGGCGTGCAGCCGTTCGTTGAGCACCGGGTGACCCTGGCGCTCGAAGATGGTCACGCCATGCAGTTCCTTGCCGTCGTTGAGGACCGTCTCGATGCGGACGTAGGCATCGCCGTCGCGGATCCAGTCGCCCGACTTGCCCGCGCCGGGCGATGGCGGCGTCAGCGGCACATTGTCGGACGGGCTGGTCGCCGCGGATGCGTCCTTGTCCGCCGCCTTGCCGGCGGGTGGTGCGGGCTGCGCCGCCGCATCCCACTCCTGCAGGATGCGTGCCGTGCGCGGCACGAGCTGATCGCTGATCAGGAAGTGCAGCAGCCCGATCAGGAGCGCGGCCGGCACCAGGCTGAGCAGCAGGCGGTAGAACGACATGCCGCTCGCCTTCAGCGCCATGATCTCGTTGTTGCGCGCGAATTTCGCCAGCATCAGCAGGGAGGCGATCAGCATCGCGAACGGCAGGATGAAGCTGGCCAGATCGGGCACGCGCAGGGCCGCGTACTTGGCGAGGGCCAGTGCGCTCTTGCCGTGACGCGCGACGACCTCGTCTCCGCGATTCATCATCTCGAGCAGCAGGAGGAACGCCACGAAGCCCGACAGCGTCACCGCCAGATGGTTCAGCAGCGATCGCGCGGCGTAGTTGCCGGCCGTCCTCATGCCGGCGCGCTCCGTCTGCCGAACCGCCGGCGGATGGTCTCCACGATGTCGCTGGTGCGATCCAGCGTCGCGCTGACCGGATTGTAGCCTGGGCGCCTGCTCGTCATGTGGAACGCCCAGGCACCCGTGGCGGCAAAGATCGCGCCCGGCAGCCACAGCCCGACGATCGGCGGCAGCGCGCCGGTCTCGACCATGCTCTCGCCGAACCGCAGCACGTTATGAAAGAGAATCAGCAGCACGAGGCCCACCACGACGCCGATGCTGCGGCGGGCGCGGCGCGACACGATTCCCAGCGGCACCGCCATCAGCGGCAGGAACAGCAGCGAGACGATGCGGACCAGCCGCGAGTTCAGCTCCGCCACGAGCATGTTCCGCGTCAGCGTTTGCGGCGGGTGGTCGCGCATCTGCCACAGCTCCGGCAGGGTCAGCTCCTTCACGACCTCGCCGCGCGGCGTGATCCGGGTCATCGGCCCGTTCGCCATGTCGATCGGCACGTCGGACTTGGCGAAGGTGCCGACCATGCAGTGCTCGCCCTTGCTGTCGCACTGGATCCAAGTGCCGTTGATCAGCTGGAGGTCGAGCGTGAAGTCCTTGCTCTTCAGGCGGAACAGCTGGCCTTCCTGCGCCGAGGTGGTCGTCGTGCTGCCGTCGTCCTCCGTATGGTAGAGGAAGATCCCCTTCAGCGTGCGGCCGCCGTCG
>DATIXH010000368.1:0-2266 GCA_035518775.1 Candidatus Acidiferrum sp. | reverse complement strand
TACATCCTCTGGCTGCTCCGCCACTGTCTTCCCGAGGACACCGATGTCTCCAGCCTCATCGACGAGGAAGCGGTCAACCTACTCGCGGCACGACTGAAGACGCCCTTGCAGATCGAGCAATATCTGACGCTCGCCTTCGAGGAGACCTTCCGGGTCGGCGAGAAGACGGTCACCACCACCGTCGTGGAAACCGTCATGTCCCGGCAGATGGACGAGTGCGGCGCGACAATCACGGTGGCATTGGGGCGTCAATCAAGATGAGACGATATCGCCAGGCTCGTGACGCAGGGAGGGCGTAGCCCGACCGGAGTGACGAGCCTGGCGACGGTGCGATCCTCTCCGGGAACGCGCCGTCTGGTGATCGCAGCCGACCGGTATGCGAGCGGTTCTTCTCGGCAAAGAGGAACCCCCGTTGCCCGGCCGACACGCAACCGATCACCAGATGAGGCTCTACATGAAGTTCCGTCAGACCGATACGCCTCCCGTCGCGGCGGCGAAAGCGTCGTTCAGCACATCCACCGCCTATCGCTTCGAGAAGGATCGCCGACTACCGTCGCAGAAGAAGGAGAGGCGCGGACGGCGGCGGCCGGACCCGCTGGCCGATATCTTCGAGGCGGAGGTCGTGCCGATGTTGAAGGCCGCTCCCGGGCTTCGATCCGTCGCCATCTTCGAGGAGATGCTCAGACGCTATCCCGAACGCGGGACCGGGATCCGGCGGACCCTGGAGCGGCGGATCCGCGCCTGGCGCGCCATCCATGGGGAAGAGCAGGAGGTCATCTTCCGGCAGATCCACGAACCCGGCCGGACCGGCCTGTCGGACTTCACCGACATGGGCGACGTCGGCATCACGGTGGCGAGGACGCCGCTCGATCATCGGCTCTATCACTTCCGGCTCGCCTATTCCGGCTTCGAGCACGCCCATGTCGTGCTCGGCGGCGAGAGCTTCGTCGCCTTGGCGGAGGGGATGCAGAACGCTCTGTGGTCGCTCGGCGGTACGCCTCGGGAACATCGAACCGACAGCCTCTCGGCCGCCTTCCGCAATCTCGATCTGGAGGCGCAGAAGGACCTGACCGCCCGATATGAGGACCTGTGTGCCCACTATCGGATGACGCCAACGCGCAACAATGGCGGGATCGCCCATGAGAACGGTTCCATCGAAGGACCGCACGGTCATCTCAAGCGCGCGATCGAGGACGCGCTGCTGATGCGGGGAACATCCGACTTCGATGATCTGGCCGCCTATCGCCGCTTCATCGACGAGATTGTCGGCCGCCGGAACGCACACAAGGCCAAGCGCATCGATATCGAGCGCGCCCACCTGCAGGAGCTTCCGGATCGGCGGACCGCCGACTACGAGCAGGTGACGGTTCGCGTCACGTCCTCGGGCGGCTTCACTCTGCGCAAGGTCTTCTACACCGTCCCCTCACGCCTGATCGGGCATCGGTTGCGCGTGCGCCTGTATGACGACCGGCTCGACCTGTTCATCGGCGGCACGCACCTGATGACGCTGCCCCGCGGGCGGGCCCATGCCAGCGGCAAGCACGACCAGGTCGTCGACTATCGGCATGTCATCCACTCGCTCCGCCGCAAGCCGATGGCGCTCCTCAACCTCGTCTATCGGGATCAGCTCTTCCCGCGCCAAGCCTATCGACGAACCTTCGACGCGCTCCTGCAGCGGCTGCCCGAGAAACAGGCCTGCCGCATCATCGTCGACCTGCTCGCGCTGGCCCACGACCGTGGCTGTGAGGCCGAACTCGCCGATCTTCTCGCCGCCGATCTGCAGGCCGGGCGGCTGCCCGACATGACCGTCGTCTGCGCTCACTTCGCGCCCGATCCTGCGAACGTGCCGCACGTGGTCGTCCACCTCGTCCCGCTTAACGCCTACGAGGACCTCGTCGGCTCCGGCCACAGGGGAGAGGCATGAAGACCACCCAGGCCGTCGATACCGCACGCATCAGCCTCCTGCTCAACGAGTTGCGCTTGCCCGCCATCAAGCTGCTGTGGGCGCAGTTTGCCCAACAGGCTGACAAGGAAGGATGGCCCGCCGCACGCTTCCTCGCCGCCATCGCCGAACACGAACTCGCCGAACGGGGCCGCAGACGGATCGAACGCCATCTCGCCGACGCTCGCCTGCCGCCCGGAAAGACCCTCGACACCTTCGACTTCGAGGTCGTGCCGATGCTCTCCAAGGCGCAGGTCATGGCCATCACCGCCGGCGACAGCTGGTTGGCCAAGGGCGCCAACTTGCTCCTGTTCGGCCCACCCG
>DATIXH010000367.1:0-2732 GCA_035518775.1 Candidatus Acidiferrum sp. | reverse complement strand
CGTTCCGCGACCCAGAAATCCCCGCGCTGGCGCCGCCGCAAGGAGGAGCGGCCGGCGGAGATCATCGCCGCGGCGCTCGAGACCTTTGCCGAGCGCGGGTTCGCGGCCACGCGGCTCGATGACATCGCCGAGCGCGCCGGGGTCACGCGCGGGACGCTCTACCTCTACTTCCCGAGCAAGGAAGACCTGTTCAAGGCGGTGGTGCGCCAGGCGATCGTGCCGGTGATCGCGCGCGGCGAGGCGATGCTCGGCCAGTCGCAGGAGTCGTCGTCGGCGCTGCTGGCGAAGATCCTGCTGATGATACCGGGGGTGGTGGCGGACTCGCCGGTGTCGGCGATGCCCAAGCTGATGATCTCCGAGGCGCGCAACTTCCCGGACCTGGCGCAGTTCTATCTGCAGGAGGTCATCCGCCGCGGACGCAAGCTGGTCACGGCGATCATCGAGCGCGGCGTCGAGCGTGGCGAGTTCCGGCCGGTCGACATGGATCACGTCTTCTACTGCGTGGTCGGGCCAGTGCTCTTGACGATGTTGTGGAAGCATTCCTTCGAGCCCTATGACGGCAAGCGCCTCGACGCGCAGGCGGTGTGCCGGGCCCATGTCGACCTGCTGCTGCACGGCCTGCTGAAGCGGGAGGCCGCGCCATGAAGCGGCGCCTCATCGCGGCGCTTGCGGTGGTCCTGGTGATCGCCGCCGGCGCGCTGGCCTGGGGTCGCTGGTCTCCGGCCGACGATCCGGCGCCGGGTGCGCCGGGCTCCTGGCTCGAGCGGCTGCTCACCTCAATCGGCCTCGGCGGCAGCAGCGCGGCCGCGGCCTTCAGCGGCTATGTCGAGGCCGACTATGTGATGGTCACCAGCACGATCGGCGGCACCGTCATCAAGCTCGATGTCGCGCGCGGCGATCAGGTCGTCGCCGGTGCGCCGCTGTTCGCGCTCGATGACGCTGCCGAGCGCGCGGCCCGCGACGAGGCCGCCGCCAAGCTGGCGCAGGCGCAATCGCAGCTCGCCAATCTGCGGCTCGGCCGCCGCCAGCCGGAGATCGATGCCATCGCGGCCCAGCGCGCGCAGGCCGAGGCGGCGCTGCGCCAGTCGCAGGCCGACTATGAGCGGCAGGTGCAGCTGCGCGCCACCCGCGTCTCCAGCCAGAAGCAGCTCGACGACGCGCGCGCCCAGCGCGACCGCGACCAGAGTCACCTGGCCGAGCTCGATGCCCAACTGGAGGTCGCGCGCATGCCCGCGCGCGAGGACGAGATCCGCGCCGGCGAGGCGGCGGTGACGGCGGCGCAGGCGGCACTCGCCCAGGCCGAGTGGCGGCTCGGGCAGAAGAGCGGCGTGGCGCCGCAGGCCGGCCTCGTGGTCGACACGCTCTACCGCCCGGGCGAGATGGTGGCGGCCGGGCAGCCGATCGTGCAGCTGCTGCCGCCCGCCAACGTGAAGATCCGCTTCTTCGTGCCCGAGCGCGAGGTGGGGCGGATTGCGATCGGACAGACCATCCGCGTCTCCTGCGACGGTTGCGGCGCCCCGATCGCCGCCACCGTGCGCTTCGTCTCGCCGCAGGCGGAATTCACCCCGCCGGTGATCTACAGCCGCGAGGAGCGTTCTCGCCTGGTGTTCATGGTGGAGGCGCGGCCGAACGAGCGGGCGGAGACGCTGCATGTCGGCCAGCCCGTCGATGTCGCCGCGGTGCAGCCGTGAACGGCGCCGCGCCTGCCATCCGCGTACACGGCCTGGCCAAGCGGTTCGGCAGCAAGACCGTCGTCGAGAATTTCGATATCGAGGTCCCCCGCGGCATCATCATGGGCTTCCTCGGACCCAACGGCAGCGGCAAGACCACGACCATCCGCATGCTCTGCGGCCTGCTGACGCCCGACGCGGGCGAGGGCGAATGCCTCGGCTTCGACATCCGCACGCAGGCCGCCGAGATCAAGCGGCGGGTGGGCTACATGACCCAGCGCTTCGGCCTGTACGAAGACATGACGGTCCGCGAGAACCTGGAGTTCATCGGCCGCATGTACGACGTCAGGCCGCTCAAGGAGAGAACCCAGGAGATCATCACGCAGTTCGGCTTCGAGCGCCGCCGGGACCAGCTCGCAGGCTCGCTGTCCGGCGGCTGGAAGCAGAGACTGGCGCTGGCCGCTTGCGTCACGCACCGCCCGGAACTGCTGCTGCTCGACGAACCCACGGCGGGTGTGGATCCCAATGCGCGGCGCGAGTTCTGGGAGATGATCCACGCGCTGGCGGCCGACGGCGTCACCGTGCTGGTGAGCACGCACTACATGGACGAGGCCGAGCGCTGCCATCGCATCGCCTATCTCGCCTGGGGCAAGCTGCTGCTGCAGGGCTCCGTGGCCGAGGTGGT
Organism: Candidatus Acidiferrum sp.; assembly: GCA_035518775.1. Lineage (GTDB taxonomy): Bacteria > Pseudomonadota > Alphaproteobacteria > Dongiales > Dongiaceae > JBGPEQ01. Next base: position 377 of record DATIXH010000367.1, on the reverse strand, counting down.
GGAGGGCTCCGGGCTCACGACCTGGGCAGTGTCGGGCGACGATCTGGCACCGCTGCAGGCGGCGCTGCGCGGCAAGCCTGGCATCGACATGGTCGCGGCCTTCGGCACTGCGCTGCACGTGACCGGCACCGATGCGGCGCAGATCGAAGGCAGCATCGCGCCCTACCGGGACGATCCGCGCTACCGCTGGGAGCCGGCGGCACCGTCGCTCGAGGATGTCTTCATCTACACCTTGGCGCGCGCGGGGACCGACCGGCGATGAGGGCAAGCGGCCTGTCGCTGACGCGTTTCCGCGCGGTGCTGGTGAAGGAATTCATCCAGATGCTTCGCGACCGCTTGACCTTCGCTATGATGGTCGGCGTTCCCATCATGCAGCT
>DATIXH010000366.1:0-18422 GCA_035518775.1 Candidatus Acidiferrum sp. | reverse complement strand
CCGATCCGCCTCCAGGTGGCTTCGATGGTTCGCTGTGCAGCCTTGCGGAGCAGGGTCTTGAGCTTGGCGAAGACCTGCTCGATCGGGTTGAGGTCGGGGCTGTAGGCGGGCAGGAAGAAGAGCTTGGCGCCGGTTCTGCGGATGGCCTGGCGCACGGCTTGGCTCTTGTGCGATCCCAGATTGTCCATGATGACGACGTCGCCCGGGGCGAGTTCAGGCGCCAGCCACTGTTCGACATAGGCCAGGAAGCTGCGGCCATTGATCGGGCCGTCGAACACACACGGGGCTCCGATGCGGTCATGGCGCAGGGCCGCCAGGAAGGTGAGGGTTCGCCAACGGCCATGCGGTACCTTGGCGACCAGCCGCCGGCCCCTTTCGCAGCGGCCATGGGTGCGCGTCATGTTGGTCTTGGCCCAGGTCTCGTCGATGAAGACCAGGCGGGTCGGATCAAGCCTTCCCTGATACTTCTTCCACTGCGCGCGCCGCCGCGCGACGTCCGGCCGATCCTGCTCGCTGGCGTGCAGGCTTTTTTTTGAAGCTGATGCCTTCGTGCTCGAAGAAGTGCCAGACCGCGAAGTAGCTCACCTGGATGCCACGCTCGGCCAGTTCCGCCGCGATCGCCCGCAAGGTCAGGTCCGGTTCTTCCGCAATCCGCGCCAGCAGCCAGCGCCGCTCGCCAGCAAGGGCAAAGGGCCGCCGCCCGCCAACCTTGAAGGCGGCGGCGCTGCCCGTCGACCGGAACCGCTGCGACCACTTCACAACGCTCGCTACGCTCACCCCAAAGGTTGAAGCCACGGCCCGGCACGACTGACCCGAGACCACCGCTCCAACCACCCGCTCACGCAGATCCAGAGAATAGGCGCGCGCCATCCGTGCTGGCCTCCTACCCAGTGGCCAGCTTGAATCACAATTCGATCGATCAGGGAATCCCCCTCGCGATTCAGCGTAGATCAATCACGCTCTAGTTGATCCTCACCTCGGGTATGTCGGTGTCAAGGAGGCCCTTCTCGAGGTCGCTGCGGGCGCGCGCCGCCAAGGCGCAATAGAGCTTGCGAATGCGATCGAGATCGATCTCCGCGAGCTCTTCCAGATCAAGAACGGCGTTGTGGGCGCCCTCGGTGGCGCGGATCAGCTCGTCGATCTTCAGCTGCAGGGCGCGGCTGTCGCGGTTCTGTGTGTTCTGGATCAGGAACACCATCAGGAAGGTGACGATGGTCGTCCCGGTGTTGATGACGAGCTGCCAGGTATCGGAGAATCCGAAGAGCGGGCCGGTGACGGCCCAGACGATGATGACGAGGCAGGCAAACGCGAAGGTGCTCGGCCGGCCGCTGGCGCTGGCCGTCCAGTTGGCGAAGCGAGAGAACCAGTTGGCGTGCGTCATGGTCGTCCTCCGATGGGGCAGCATCCTGGCTGCGCGTCCTCGACAACACGGTTGGCCATCAGCGAGTTCCGGATTTAGGGCGTCTGGAGGACCCGTTGCGCCGCGGACCGCGCCGTCTCGGCACGCTCGGTCAGGGCAAATCGCGCCTCGCGCGGGGTTTCGGCTGGGCGCGCGGCGCGGTCGCGCCGGCCGCCTCGATGGCGGCCCCGATGGCGACGTCGCTCGCCTGCCTCTGACCATCGCCGACGATCTCCGATGCGCCCGGCTTGAGGTGAAGAACGCGCTGGGGAAGGGGGATCTCGATTCCGCTGGCGCGGAAGGAGTCGTCGATCGCGAAGCAGAGGTCGCTGCGTGTGCCGACCAGCTTGTCGGTGTCGCCGACGAAGCAGCGCAGCTCGAAATTCAGCGCCCAGTCGCCGAAGCCTTGGAAGACGACCTGCGGCGCCGGGAAGGTCAGGACATCCGGATTGTCCTTGGCGCATTTCAAGAGGATATCGCGGACCTGGCGGGTGTCGCTGCCATGGGCCGCGTTGACCTTGATGATCGTGCGCACCGTGCCGTCGCGATAGGTCCAGTTGGTGACGGCCGAGGCGATGAGCTCCGAATTCGGCAGGATGACCGACGCCCGGTCGGGCGTCTCGATCTCGGTCGAGCGCACGGAGATGCGCTTCACCGTGCCCTCGCTGCTGCCGACCACGATCCAGTCGCCGATCTGCACCGGCCGCTCGATGAGCAGCAGCAACCCGGCGACGAAGTTCTCCACGACGGTGCGCAGGCCGAAGCCGATGCCGACCGACAACGCGCCGGCGACGAAGGCGAGACTGGAAAGGTCGACGCCGGCCGTCGCGACGGCCAGCATGACGGCGATACCGAAGGCAACGTATCCCGAACCGGCCGCGATCGAATTGCGCACGCCGTAGTCCAGCCGCGTGTTCGGCAGCACCTTGTTCGCCAGCCACCGCCGCAGCGCCGCGGCGGCGCTGATGCCGATCAGGAACACGACGATGGCGAGGAGGATGTCGACCGGAGAGATCGTCACCCCGCCGATGCGGATCTCGCCACCGAAATAGGAGAGCCAAAGACGAAGGCTCGTCGGGGAGACGCCGTAGGCGGCGAGGAGGAATCCGAAGAGCGGCAGGGCGATGATCGGATCGAGCAGCAGCTTCAGCCAGAACAGCGTCAGCGACGCGGTCCGCTCCGTGAAGCCGATCGGCGCACCGACGCGCCGGAAGAGCTGTCGCTGCGGCGAGAGCAGCTGCTCGAGCATCTCGCGCAGCGCGGCGCGCAACAGCAGGCCCACTCCGATCGTCAGCGCGGTGAGGATCATGCGGGACTGGAGGTAGAGGGCGAGCAGGGTGAAGCCGGCGAGGGCGAGCAGCGGCGTCGCCAGGAGAACCGCGCCGGCGATCAGGCGAAGGGCGAGCCAGAACGGCGCCTCCGCCTGCTTGTCCTCGCCGATCCAATGGCGGCGCGGCAGGATAGAGAGCGCCAGCACGGCGGTAGCGCTGGTGCGCACGAAGACGAGGATCGAATCGAGCTCCGGGCTCGATCCTAGCTGATCGGCGGCGACGGCGGCGATCGCGCGATGCGCGGCGACAACGGCAGCGATGACCGTGATGGTCCAGCTGACCTTTACGGCGCTTTCGGGCGAGATCCGCACAATCCGCCAGGCCGGGAGGCGAGGCGACAGCGTGGAGCGCGCCATGCCCGCGATGACCAGGAAGATGATCAGATTGGCGGCGATTGCCTCGACCACGCCGCTCAAGGGCCTTATGAGCCAGTTCTGCGCCAGCAGGGTGAGAACGAAGACGCCGATCGCGAGCGTCGGGATCAGAATGTTGGCCAGCCCCTTGACGGTGGCCGCCACTATCCGCCGGCCAAAGCTCGGGTCGGTCACGGCCGGATCGGGACCGAAGCGGCGCAGGAGCCAGCCGCGCAGCGGCCAACCCAGCAGCAGAGAGGCGCCGACGGCGAGGAGATAGAGCAGCGAGCGCGACGACGTCGCCTCGACATCGACCCAGGCCGAGATGAACGGCGACGTCAGGATGTCGCTGGCCAGGCGGCCGAGATCGACTGCTGCTTGCAGCCATACGCCGGGGCTGGTCGGCAGCGGACCGCGCTGGCTCAGCCGTTCGATGAGATGCTGCTGTTGGATCTTGCCGATCCGCTCGACCAGTTCGACCGCTCGTACCTTGGCGAGAGCGATCTGGCGCTGCTGCCCCACGACCTGGGCGATGTCGGCGGTGAGCGCGGCCCGCAGGCTGGCGATCTCCGACAGCTCCGGAGGCGCGTCCTTGCCCGGCGCCGGCCCGAGGCTGTCGAGCTCCTGCGCAAGCGGCTTCAGCTGCTGATCCAGCTGAGCCTGGATTACGCGCGCCTCGGCGAGAATCCGCTCCAGATTCGCGGAGAGCGGCGGCAGCTGGTCTTCCGGCGAGAGCACGGGGCCGTCGATTGCGTCGTGCGCTTCGCTGAGCGTCTGCTCCCAGCGCGCGATCGCCGCGGCGTAGGGCGTCGTCGGCTTTGCGCTCGTCGTCGCGGGCGAGGCCGCTACGGCGACGACTAGCAAGAGCAGCAGCGCAGCTCTCAAGGGACGCATCTATTCACCCGCCGCATGGCCTGCCCGGCAGTGCAATCGCACCGATAACGGAGCCTCCGTCCCCCGAGGCTCAACCCACCTTATGCCACAGTTGGAGAAGTGAATCTAACGGTTGGCGTCCGCCTCGATGGAGCGCCGCAGGGGACAGCATCAGGGCGTCTGGAAGCCCGTCGCGCCGCGGATCGCGGCGGCGGCGCCGGCGAGGGAGAAGCTGGTCGTCTTGGCGGTGCCGTCGGGCGCCTGATAGCTGAACTCGATCTCCCGTCCGCCGAGCCAGTGGGCGAAGTCGTCGCTCGGCAGGATCACTTGCTGGATCGAGGTCCAGGCCAGCCAGAAGGCGGTATCGCCGCCGACATGGCCCCAGAGCGCGCCGAGCGCGTCGCCCCGCTGCCGCACGACGTCCGTGTCGACCGGCTCGCCGCCGTCGATGCGATAGGTCGGCATCTTCTCGCCGAAGGCCTCGCCGCGGCCGAGATGCAGCTCCGCGAACAGTTGGTAGCGCTGATCGACCTGGCGGCTCCACAGGAAGAGGGCGTGGCCCTGCTCGTTCATCACGACGGCGGCCTTCATCGCGGGGTCGTCGCTGGGCGCCGGGCCGACGGTCCAGTCGGCGGCGAGGGCGGGCGCGGCGAAGACGAGAAGGAGAAATAGGGCGAGCAGACGCATTGCCGATCGCTTAGGGCCTGAACATGGTCACATTGTGGCGAGTCAGTCGTCGTGCCGTCGCGGCACCGTCGCCGTTCCGATGCTGGCGATGCGGCCCGCCGATTCCACCCGCAGCGCGTAGCCGGCCTCCGTCGTCCTTGCCCGGACGGCCAGCGGGTGCGGGACGCAGGCCGGATTCATCGCTCTGAACTCGAAAGCCGAGACGAAAGTTCCCGGAGTCGCGCGATCGACGAGATCGAGCATCAGGACCGCGATCAACGGTCCGTGTACGACCAGCCCTTCGTAGCCTTCGACCTGCGTCGCATAGGGATGATCGTAGTGGATGCGGTGGGCGTTGAAGGTGAGGGCGGAGAAGCGGAAGAGCAGGGTCGGCGTCGGCGTGACGATATGCTCGAAGTCGAAGGGTGCGGGTGCGGCCGGCTTTACGGGCGCTGGCGCGCCGCTCGCCGGCTCGCGCATCACGATGTCCTGCTCTTCGATCACGCTGCCGCCGCCGCTGCTTGAGACCGTATGGCGGAGGGTGACGAAGAGCAGGCGGCCGCTGCTGCCGATCTTCGGCGTCAGGCTGGTGACCTCGGAACGGCGGGTCAGGCGGTCGCCGATGCGCAAAGGCGCATTCGAGTGCAGGCGGCTGCCCGCCCACATGCGGCGCGGCAGGAACGGCACGACCGGCAGCAGGCTGGAGTCGCGGGTGTGGCCGTCGTCGCCGAGCCGGCTCTGCCGGATCAGCGGCGGGAAGTAGAGCCAATGCCAGAGCAGCGGCAGCGGCGCGCCCGGCTCGTAGCCGCCGATGTCGCGGTCGAGCGTGGCTTGGAGCAGCCGGGCAGGCTCGGGGTGCACATCGGCGGTGCGCGTCTCCGTGCGGCCGAGCAAGGCGGCGGCCTCGCCGATGTCGAAGCTCACGGCGCGAACTCCCGGCGGACGGCATCCGTATGCTGGCCGAGCGCGGGCACCGCCGACGGCGCCGGCTCATCGCCGGCGAAGCGCGCGGGCGGCGCGGGCAGGCTTGCCTCGCCGCTCGGCGTCGCCACGGTCCGGCGGCGCAGATGGGGATGCGCGCCGAGGCCGGCGACGTCGTTGACGGCGCCGAAGGCGATGCCGGCGGCTTGCAGCAGCGCGACCAAGGCCGCGTAGGCGTGGCCGCGGCAGACATCGGCGATCGCGCCATCGAGTGCCGAACGGTTGGCGACGCGCTGGTTGTTCGAGACGAAGCGGGGATCGTCGGCCAGGGCGGGTTGTTGCAGGACCGCGGCGCAGAACGCGCGCCACTCGCGCTCGTTCTGGATGGCGATCAGCAGGGGCCGGCCGTCGGCGGTCTCGAACACGCCGTAGGGAGCGATCGAGGGGTGGGCGAGGCCGAGGCGCCGAGGGGCGCGACCGCCGTAATCGTGCTGCAGCAGCGGCACGGCCATGGCCTCCGCGGTCGCGTCGAAGAGCGAGACGGAGATGCCCGCGCCCTCGCCCGTGCGTTCGCGCCGGTAGAGCGCCTCGAGGATGGCGGCGTGGGCGTTGAGCCCGCAGACGATGTCGGAGAGCGAGACGCCGACGCGGCCGGGCGCCTCGGGCGAACCGGTGACGGAGGCGAGCCCGCTCTCGGCCTGGATCAGCAGGTCATAGGCCTTGCGCTCGGAATAGGGGCCGGAGTCGCCGTAGCCGCTGATCGAGCAGGTGACGAGGCGGGGATGGCGCCTGCGCAGCTCTTGCGGATCGAAGCCGGCGCGGGCGGCGGCGCCGGGGATGAGGTTCTGGACGAAGACGTCGGCGCGGGCGATCAGGCGGCGCAGCAGCGCCTTGTCGCCTTCCGCCTTGAGGTCCAGCACGACCGATTCCTTGCCGCGGTTGAGCCAGACGAAATAGCTGCTCTCGCCATGCACGGCGGCGTCGTAGCCGCGGGCGAAATCGCCTTCGGCGCGCTCGATCTTGATGACGCGCGCGCCCGCATCGGCCAGCCGGCAGGAGCAGAGCGGCGCCGCGACCGCCTGCTCGAGGCTGACGACCAGGATTCCAGTCAGCCGGGCCATGTGTTACCGCTCGTGGATGGCATGACTGTCGTGCGTCCTTCGACAAGCTCAGGATGAGGGCCAGTCTTCGTGGCAGAAGCAATCGTCCGCATGCTGAGCTTGTCGAAGCACGCACGGCAGCAGTCCGAGGCTCCCACGCACATCAGTACGACCGCGGCAGGCCGAGGACGTGCTCGGCGAGATAGGCGAGGATGAGGTTGGTGGAGATGGGGGCGACCTGGTAGAGGCGGGTCTCGCGGAACTTGCGCTCGACGTCGTATTCGGCGGCGAAGCCGAAGCCGCCGTGGGTCTGCACGCACATGTCGGCGGCCTGCCAGGAGGCGTCGGCCGCGAGCAGCTTGGCCATGTTGGCCTCCTTGGCGCAGGGCTCGCCGGCCTCGTAGAGGGCGGCGGCGCGCTGCACCATCAGGTCCGCCGCCTCGGTCGCGGCGTAGGCGCGGGCGATCGGAAACTGCACGCCCTGGTTCTGGCCGATGGGGCGGTCGAACACGACGCGCGTCTTGGCGTAGTCGGTCGCCTTGGCGATGAACCAGCGGGCGTCGCCGATGCATTCGGATGCAATGAGAATGCGCTCCGCGTTCATGCCGTCGAGGATGTAGCGGAAGCCGCGGCCCTCCTCGCCGATGAGATTCTCGGCGGGGACCTCGAGGTCCTCGAAGAACACCTCCGTCGTGGCATGGTTGAGCATGGTGCGGATCGGACGGATCTCCACGCTCTTGCCGCGCGCGGCGCGCAGATCGACAAGGAAGACCGAGAGCCCCTCCGTGCGCTTCGCGACCTTGTCGCGCGGCGTGGTGCGGGCCAGCAGCAGCATGAGATCGGAATGCTCGGCGCGCGAGGTCCAGACCTTCTGACCGTTCACGACGTAGCGGTCGCCCTGGCGGACGGCGGTGGTCTGGATCGCTGTCGTGTCGGTGCCGGCGGACGGCTCGGTGACGCCGAAGGCCTGCAGGCGCAGCTCGCCCGACGCGACCGGCGGCAGCCAGCGCGATTTCTGCGCGGCGCTGCCGTGCCGCAGCAGCGTGCCCATGACGTACATCTGGGCGTGGCAGGCGGCGCCGTTGCCGCCGCTCTTGTGGATCTCCTCCAGGATGGCCGCGGCGGCGGCGAGGCCGAGGCCGCTGCCGCCATACTCGGCCGGGATCAGGCAGGCGAGGTAGCCGGCCTGGGTGAGCGCCTGCACGAATTCGGTCGGATAGGCGCGCTCGGCATCGAGCCGGCGCCAGTACTCGCCCGGGAAACCGGCGCACAGCCGGGCGACGGCGGAACGGATGTCGGCATGGTCGGTCGGCGGAGGCATGGACCTCTGATGTCAGGCGCGGCGGCGGCGAGTCATGAAAGACACCCGATCGGCCCGTGTCCAGCGGCAAGCGGAAATAATCCGCCGGCGCCGGAATGAGACCAGCATGGCCGGCGTTCATTCCCCGCGGACGATGCGCCCCGGCGCCCGTTCCGTTGAGCAAGGGAGTAAGCAACCGATTGGGGTGATGACAATGACATATCGCAACGCGTTAGCGCTTGCCGCGATGGCGGCGGCGGTCCTGGCAGTCGGCGCCGCCCGCGCCGACGAGGACTACGGCCCGCTGCAGGTGATCACGGCGGCGAGCGGCAAGGTGCTGGCCGATCCCAAGGGCATGACGCTCTACACCTACGACAAGGACGCCAAGGGCAAGTCCAACTGCAGCGGCGAGTGCGCCGAGTACTGGCCACCGGCGCTCGCGGCCAAGGACGCCAAGCCGGTCGGTGGTCTGACGATCATCAAGCGCGACGACGGCAAGATGCAGTGGGCGGACGACGGCAAGCCGCTCTACACGTTCGTCAACGACAAGAAGCCCGGCGACGTCACGGGCGACGGCAAGAACAACGTCTGGCATGTGGTGAAGGAATAGACGGCGCAGGCGGGCCGGCGCCGTCCGGCCCGCCGCTCGCGCTCAGGCGGCGGCTGCGGCGCGGTCGATGATGCGGTCGGCCGGCAGCAGGACCGTGACGGTGGTGCCGCGCCCCGGTGCGCTCTCGATGGCGAGTCGGCCGCCGTGGAGCTCGACCAGCCGCTTCACCAGGGGCAGGCCGAGGCCGCCGGCGTCGGAGGGACGGGCAAACCGGCTGTCGTCGGCATCGTCCTTGGCGGCCATGCCGATGCCGGTATCGGCGACGACAACGGCGATATCGGCGCTGCGGCGCTCGGCCGAGACGGTGATCATGCCGCCGCGCGGCGTGAACTTCACGGCGTTGTTCAGGAGGTTGAGCAGGATCTGCTGCAGGCGCGTTGCATCGGCGCGCACCAGCGGCAGGCCGGCCGCGATGACACTGTTGAGGGCGATGCCGACCTCGGCCGCGCGCGGCGCGGCCAGGGCAATCGCCGAGGCGATGGAGTCGCCGAGATTGATCACGTCGTCGGCGAGGACGAGCTGGCGGGCATCGATGCGTGCGAGGTCGTGCACGTCGCCAACGAGCTGGAGCAGATGTCCGCCGGCGCGGTGGATGTCGCCGACATAGCCGCGCTGCTTGGGCGTGAGCGAGCCGCAGAGATCGGTGCCGAGGAACTCCGCGAAGCCGATGATGGCGTTGAGCTGGGTGCGCAGCTCATGGCTCATGGTGGCGAGGAACTGCGACTTGGCGCGGTCGCCGGCATCCGCGACCTCGAGCGCGGCCGTGAGCTCGGCATTCTGCGCCTTGACAGCGGCAAGCTCCGCCAGGGCGGCGCGCAGATCGTCGGGCGCCGCCGCCGGCACCGGCTGGCTGCCGCCGGCCAGACCAAGCGCAAAGGCGCCGCCGAGCAAGACGATCGCGCTAGCGATGGCGAGGAGGGCGAGCCAGGGGCTGCCGTCGGCGGGCAGCGTTGCCATGAGATAGATCGCGGGGATCGCGCTTCCGCCAACCGCCGCCGCCACCGCGACCCAGATCAGCCGCTGCCGCCCGACCGCGGCGGCGCGCACGAGCAGGCTCAGAGCCGCGAGCAGGGCGATGACGCCGATGCTGCCCGCGAGCAGGACGAAGGGCCAACTGACGACGAGGCTCGACATGCCACATCACTAAAGAGGTTTAGTGAAGGTCGCCTGAAGGAAGATGGTTAACGGCGGCGCCGACAGCGAAACGTGCACGTCTGTCGTAACGGCGGTGAAAGAATTGATGGAGCGGGTGGGGGGAGCCCCGCTCCATCAGATCGGTGAACAATTCAGGTCGGGCTTAATGCAGGTTGGGATGCAATCTCAAATATACGCATGTTCATCAACAGGACGGGGCCATGATCGCCGAGGCCCGTAAACCGGGTATGGCTCTTGGGGCCTGTCTTGTAACGTCTTGTAAATGGCGGAGCGCATTTCCCGGCCACGGATTGCCGGCCGTCTTGTGCGGGTCTAGGCTGGACGCTTCATCCGAAGCCCCGGACCGGAGGCGGCCATGGAACGGATTCTCTTCACCAACGTGAGCGTGATCGACGGATCGGCCGCGGCCGCGTACCCGGCCGATGTCCTGGTCGAGGGCGAGCGGATCGCGGCGGTGGCGGCGGCGCCGGGAAGGCTCTCGGCCGCGGCCGCGCAGGTCGTCGACGGCGGCGGTGCCACGCTGATGCCCGGGCTGGTCGAGGCGCACGCGCATCTCAGCTTCTGCAACAACAAGGAGCTGGAGGAGTTCGCGCGCATTCCCGTGGAGGAGCACGTCATCGCCTGCATCGAGAACGCGAAGCTGGTGCTCGACCATGGCTTCACCAGCTGCTTCAGCGCCGCCGCGGCCAAGCCGCGGCTCGACGTCGTGCTGAAACGGGCGATCGAAGCCGGCCGCGTACCGGGACCGCGCCTGAAGGCGGCGACCCAGGAGATGACGCCCACGGGCAATCTCGGCGATCTCGACACGATGGAGGTGGCGCTGCCGCCGAACGTGCGCTTCACGGTGAGCTGCGATTCGCCGGACGCCTTCCGCAGGGCCTGCCGCGTGGCGGCGCGCGAGGGCGTCGACGTGTTCAAGGTGAACGTCTCGGGCGACCGCGGCTTCGAGGAGTGGGGCGCAGGCTCCGAGTCGACGGTCATCACCGACGAGGAGTTGGCGGCGGTGGTGCAGGTGGCGCGCGCCCGCGGCAAGGTGGTGGCGGCCCATGCCGTCAGCGCCGGCTCGGTGAAGATGTGCCTGCGCCAGGGCGTGGACGTGATCTATCACGCGGCCTTCTGCGACGAGGAGGCGCTGGACCTGCTGGAGGCGGCGAAGGAGCGCGTCTTCGTGGCGCCCACCGTCGGCTTCCCCTATACGCTGACGCACGAGGCCGGCCACTACGGCGTGACCTTCGACGGCAAGACTCAGGCGCGCAACGAGCGCGAGTTCGCGGCCCTCGTCGCGAATGCCTCGGCGATGCGCAAGCGGGGGATCCGCGTGCTGCCCGGCGGCGACTATGGACTGTTCTGCAATCCGCAAGGCACGAACGCCCGCGACCTCGAACATTTCGTCACGCTTCTGGGCTTCACGCCCATGGCGGCGATTCAGGCGGCGACGCGGCTCGGCGGCCAGCTGATGGGGCGGCCGGACGATCTCGGCTGCATCGCGCCCGGGCATTTGGCCGACCTGCTGCTCGTGGATGGCGACCCGCTCGCGGACATCCGCATCCTGCAGGACGCGAGCCGGCTCACGGCCATCATGAAGGGCGGCCGCTTCCACAAGGCGCCAAGCGCGGCGCGCGCCCAGCGGCGGCCGGAAGCGGCGGAGCAGGGCGGGCGGAGGGCCGCGGCTGACGGCCGGTAGTTAATCATTAGGGGATCGCCGTTAGGATGGCCGATGGTCTTCGTGCCGTTTAGGGCCGAGACAAGTGCGAGCCAGCGTCCACGATGTTCGAAGATATCACGCCCGACCAGATCCGGGGGCGCATTGCCGCCTGCCACAAGAACGTGCAGGCGATGTATGACTACTGGCTGGCCAAGCGCGGCAGCCGGCCGATGCCGGCGCGGGCGGACCTGGAGCCGGCCGAGATCAAGAAGCTGCTGCCGATGACCATGCTGGTCGACGTGACGGCGGACGCGCGCCGCTTCGTCTATCGCCTCGTCGGCACGCAGGAGGTCGCCGAGCGCGGCAGCGACCCGACCGGAAAGTCGATCGCCGAGGCCTTCTTCGGCGGCTCGCTCGAGGAAACCCTGAGCTGCTACGACTATGTCGTCCGCAACCAGGCGCCCTTCTGCTACCGCGATCCGTACGCAGCCGACGGGCAGGTCCAGAACGACGACATCATCTATCTCCCGCTCTCCGACGACGGCGCACGCGTGAACATGGTCCTGGTGTACACGCACTGCCGAAGCTTCCTGGGCCGCAGGAAGGCGGGGTCTCTCCTGTAGCGAATCGACGGCGGCAACGCCGCCGCGCCTCCAGTAGCCTATGCCCTTGAAGCCGGCAGGTAGAGCCGCGCGGTCGTGCCGACGCCCTCCCTGCTCTCCAGCTCGAGCCTGCCGCCGGATTGCGCGACGAAGCCCGAGACCATGGAGAGACCGAGGCCAACCCGTTGGCCGGTTTCCGCTGTCGTGAAGAAGGGCTCGCAGGCGTGCTCCGTCACGGATGGCTTCATGCCGACGCCCGTATCGGTGACCGCCAGCATGATGCCGGGGCGGAACGCAGTCGTCTCGCCGATGCCCGAAGGCGTGCCGTCGAGCGTCGCGTTCGCCGTCTCGATGACGATGCGGCCGCCGCGCGGCATGGCGGCCCGCGCGTTCGAGGCGAGCTCAAGCAGGGCCGCTTCGAGCTGAGCGCGGTCGACATAGGCAAGCGGGAGGTGCGGCTGCAGCGCCATCTCGACGGCGATGGCTTCGCCCACCGTTTCCCGCAGGATGTCCGCGAGGTCGGTCACGAGCTTGTTGACATCGAGCGTCTCCGGCCGCAGCGGCTGACGGCCGCCGAAGGCGAGCAGGCGGTGGGTCAGCTCGGCGCCCCGTTGCGCGCTGCGCAGCGCCAGGGCTGCGCGCCTCCAGAGCGGGCCGTCCGGCAACTCCGGGCTCAGCAGCTCGAGATTGCCCAGGATGACCGCCAGCAGATTGTTGAAGTGGTGCGCGATGTCGCCCGCAAGTCGGCCGACGGTTTCCGCCTGCTGCGTCCGACGTGACGGCTCCTCGAGACGGCCGTGCTCGCGGAGAGCGGTGACCGTGCCCAGGACGCCGGGGCGGCCGTCATGGTCGATGGGCGCCGCATGGAGCAGCAGGAGCACCGGCGCCGCGTCGCATTGATGCTGGCAGGTGATGTACGCGCTGTCTGACGTTCCGGTTTCGGCGACGCGGTCGCAATGACGGCGGAAGAGCACGACGTCATCGGGAGCGACGACGCTCTCGCAGCGTGCGCCCTGCAGGCTCCTCTCGTCGGCGCCCAGCATGTCCGCGAAGCGCCGGTTGCAGAAGACGAAGCGATCGTCCTGCGCGATGAAGACGCCGGCGTGAATCGAATCGATGAGCGTACGCTGGCGGGCCTCGCTGGCGCGCAGCGCCTCTTCGGCCTCGATGCGGGCAGTGATGTTGCGGATCACACCGCGATAGCCGACGAATTCCCCGTGGCGATCGTGGAGCGCCTGGCCGCTGATTGCGAAGTGCAGGCGCCCGCGGCCCGCTTCGTCGATAGGGAACTCGAAATCGCGAAAAGAACGATGGGCGCGCAGGTCGGCAAAGTGCGCCCGCAGCGTCGGCGCCTCGGGATCGAGGCCCGGTATCTCCCACGGCGCCAAGCCGACATAGCAGTCGTCGCGCCCGCAACGAGTGAAGCGCAGGTTGCGGTCCATCTCCCAGTAGGCATCGGCGGCGACATGGGTCAGTTGGTTGAATCGACGCTCGCGCTCCGTCAAGTCGGCCAGCGTCCGCTGCTGCTCGGTGATATCCTCCATGAACACGACGATACCGCCGATACGACCCTCGGAATCATGCCAGGGCCGCACCTCCCAGCGCTGCCATTCGATGGAGCCGTCGGGCCTCAGGAACGGCTCCGCGTTGCAATGCATGCTGGCGCCGGTCATGCAGCGCTCGTGGATTTCGCGACAGCGCGGAGCGTAAGCAGGCAACACATCGTAGACGCAGCGTCCGATGAGTTCCTGATCGCCCAGCCCATGGCGGTCGCGGTAGGCACGACTGGCGGCAAGATAGCACATCTCCCGATCGAACATGGCCAGTTCGACCGGCGCCACGTCGATGCAGCGCCGCAAAGCACCTCCGCGCTCGCCACGCAGCAGCGCGAGCGTGCTCGCACTTTCGGATGCGCCTGCCTCGTCCGCTTGCATCCCAACGTTCCCCGAAAGCGGTCGTCGGCCGTTAAGGATAGTGCCACGGCCTGGCGCGCTGGGGAAGCCGTTACAAAACATTACAGAAGAGGCCCAGCGCGACCTCCTGCGTTTACCAGCGCCGGGGACAATGGCCGCGTGCTCCAGAAAGGGGCGAGCGGGGTTCACCGAGAATGGTTAAGAGAATCTCAGCGATTCGCCCGCAGGCGCGCCTGCTCGAGAAGGGTGTGTGGTGACCGCGCAATCGCTCTACGCCGGTCTGCCCCGGCGATATCTCCGAATCGGCATGGCCATCCTGTGCGTTGCCCTGGCCGGCGCCGCCTTTGCGCTCCATGTCACCAACATGGTCACGGCAGACGCCGTGCTCGACGGCCGCCGGATCGTCGTCCGGGCGCAGATCGACGGCCGCGTCGAAGAGGGCTTGCCCCGCGTCGGCGACGTGGTCGCGCAGAACGACCTAGTCGCGACGGTGGTCGCGCAGGTCACCGACCGGCGCAGCGTCATGACCGCCCAGGCGGAACGGGAAGAGCTGGCCGCCAAACTGTCCGCGCTCGACAGCGAGCGGGACCGGCTGGCGGGCCTACAGAGCCAGCTCCAGGGCGAGGTCTCCCGCTTCACTGGCGCCTCGCTCGCCCGGACGGACGCCGAGCTGCAGGCCGCGCGCTCGAACGTCGAGAGCGCCGACGCCGGCTATCGCGTGGCCCACGCCGACGCCGAACGGGCCCGCAAGATGATCGGCACGGGCTCCATGGGCGCTTCCGAGATCGATCAGAAGATCGGGGCCGAGGACGAAGCGAAGCACAAGCTGGCCGCCGCGCAGGCCGAGCTGAGGCGGCTGATGGTCGAGGCCAGCGCCTTCGCCTCCGGCATCAATGCGCGCGACGGCCAGAGCGACGTACCCTATTCGCGCCAGCGGCTCGACGAGATCGCGATCAGGCTGAATGAGATCGCGAGCGAGCGGGCCGCGCTCGTCGCCCGCGACCGCGCACTGGCGCAGGAGATCGCGCGCGAGAGCGACTGGCTGGGCACGCAGACGCGGTTCGAGAGCCGGGCCCAGGTGCAGGCCGTCGTGTGGCGGCAACCGGTTGCCCCCGGCACCGACGTGGTCAAGGGAGACGTGCTGGCGGAGCTCGTCGACTGCGCCGATATGTTCGTGCTGGCGCGCATCCCGCTCGACGAGGCCGCGACGATTTCGCCCGGCGATTCCGTGTCGATCGAGATCGCGGGCACGCGCGTCGACACCGCCGGCGAGGTGCGAATCGTGCGCGGCGCCGCGCAGGCGGCGCCGCGCGGCGCCGAAGCCTCCGGCCTCGATGCGCCGGGCGCCGATCGCTGGGCGGAGGTGGAGATCAAGGTGGATCCCCGCAGCATCGCGGCAAGCGGCGGCCGGCTGTGCGGCATCGGTTCGGGGGTGCGCGTCTGGTTCGCGGCGCCCTCCATCCTGTCGCCGCTGCTGGCGCGGATTTAGCGGGCACAGCGGCGATGTCCGCGGGCGCCTTCCTCTTCGGCCTGTCGCCGGTCCTGCTGCTCACGATAGCGATCGTGGTCAGCGCGCTGCCTGCGCTCGACTGCCGTCGCAACGGCCATCGCCTGCTGATCGTCGCCCTCTTCGCCTTCCTGGCCGTGCGCTACTACTACTGGCGCATTTCCGGCGTCATCCTCTATGGCGCGCAAGACGGCGCCGGCGGGTGGTTCGCGTGGCCCGTGCTCGGCTTCGAGCTGCTGGGGATCGCCGAGGCCATCGTCGCCGTCGTCATGCTGTCGCGCACCGTCGACCGGAAACCGGAAACCGACGCCAAGGCCGCCGCGCTGGCCGCGCGCCCGGACGCAGAGCTGCCCACGGTCGATGTCTTCATCGCGACCTACAACGAAGGCATGGACGTGCTGGAGAAGACGATTCTCGGCGCCATGGCCCTCGATTGGCCTACGGCACGGCTGAAGGTCTGGGTGCTCGATGACGGTAGGCGCGGCTGGCTGCGCGAGTTCTGCGCCGCGAAGCGGGTGGGCTACCTGACGCGGCCGAACAATGCCCATGCCAAGGCCGGGAACATCAACGCCGCGCTCAGGCAGACCAGCGGCGAGTTCGTGGCGGTGTTCGACGCCGACTTCGTGCCACGGCGCAACTTCCTGCGCCGGACGATCGGCTGGTTCGACGATCCGAAGATCGGCATCGTGCAGGCGCCGCATCACTTCTACAACGCCGACCCGATCCAGGCGAACCTGCTGATGGACGGCATGCTGCCGGACGACCAGCGTATCTTCTTCGACACGATCCAGCCCTCGCGCGACGCCTGGGACGCGGCCTTCTGCTGCGGCTCGCTCGGCGTGCTCCGCCGCTCGGCGATCGACGAGATCGGCGGCGGCATTCCCACGGAGTCAATCACCGAGGACATCCTGACGACCCTGGCGCTGAAGCGGCGCGGCTACATCACCCGGTTCGTGAACGAGAAGCTCGCCTTCGGCCTGGCGGCGGAGAGCGTCGAGGCGTTCTTCGTCCAGCGCAAGCGCTGGCTGCGCGGCGGCATCCAGCTGATGTTTCTGCGCAACGGGCCGCTCGGTCCGGGTTTGCGGCTGATCGACCGGCTGCTGTTCTTCCCGACCAACTGGATCGTTCAGTATACGATCCGCATCTTCGGCCTCGCCATGCCCGTCATCTGCCTGTGGACGCCGTTGTCGCCCTTGCCGAAGATGGGCACGAGCGCGGTGCTGTCCTATCAGGCGCCGATGTTCCTCGGCTTCATCGCGATGATGCGCTGGCTTTCGGCCGGCTATCATGTGCCGCTGCTGACGCCCGCCTCGCAGTGTTTCGCCGCCTTTCGGCTGGTGCCGACCATGCTGGGTTCGCTCGTCAAGCCGTTCGGCGTGCCGTTTCGGGTAACGCCAAAGGGACTTGCCATCGGGAGCGCTCGCCTCGATCGCATCACCTTCAGCATGGCGCTCGTCCTCTTCCTCGCGACCATCCTCGGAATAGCCATCCACATTCTGCCGAACGGCGGAGCTTCCGACGGGTTCTTCCCGGTGGTGATGTTCTGGTCGAGCTGGAACCTGATCGTCCTGGCGGTCGTCCTGCTGATGTGTATCGAAGTGCCGCGGCGGCGCAGCGAGCATCGCTTCGACGCCGACGAGCTGGTCGGCGTGATTGCGGCGGATTTTCGCGCCGCCGGCCGCGCCAAGGACTTCTCACTGCATGGTGCACGCATGCTGATGCCGACGGGCATGCAGGCGCGGGCGGGTCAGCGTCTCGTCATCAGGATCCGCGGGATCGGCCGCGTGCCCGCGGCGGTGATCGATCAAGCGGGAGCGGCGCTGCGCGTCCTGTTCGATTGGCAGGACGAGGCGATGCGCGAGCGCATGATCGTGAAGCTGTTCGCCTCCGGCGCGCACGAAGTCGGGCTGCGTCCGGTCTCGGTCGCGCATGTTCTGGCCGCGACCTGGCGGCGCGCGTTCGGCGCCACCTGGCTCGATGCCTACGGCGCGAGCAGCGTCGCGAACGCCAACACCGCCTCGGGCCACACACCGTCGATGCCGCCCAAGACGGCGACCGGGGCGGCGGTCACGGACACGGCGCGGGCCGCAGCAGGCCGCTGATCCCGGCCGCGCACCCGCGGAGGAGCGCGGCGCCTACTGTATCTTGACCTTGACGTAGGATCCCGGCGCGTCCTCGATCGGCTTGAGCTTGCCGTCGCCGGGCCGGCGGGCCGGCACCTTGGACCCGCCGGACTTGGCGATCCATTTGGCCCAATCCGGCCACCAGGAACCCGGATTCTCCTTCGCCGTGGCCAGCCAGGCCTGCGGCGTGGACGGACACTCTTCATTGGTCCAGTAGCTGTATTTGCCGCCGGCCGGCGGGTTCACGATGCCGGCGATATGGCCGGAGGCCCCGAGCACGAACCGCACAGAGCCCTGGTAGAGCTGGGTCGCGGCATAGGTGGCGGGCCAGGGCGCGATATGGTCCTCGCGGGTCGAGATGATGTAGGCCGGCGTCTTGATCTTGCGCAGGTCGATCGGGGTGCCCGCGAGCGTGATGCCGCCGGGCCGGATGAGCTTGTTCTCCTGGTACATGTTGCGGAGATAGAAGCTGTGCATGGCCGCCGGCATGCGCGTGGAGTCCGAGTTCCAGTAAAGCAGGTCGAACGGGAAGGGGTCCTTGCCCAGGAGGTAGTTGTTGACGACGAAGGACCAGATCAGGTCGTTGGCGCGCAGCATGTTGAAGGTGGTGGCCATGGCCGTGCCGTCGAGATAGCCCTTCTCGTTCATGCGTTCCTCGAGCGCGGCCAGCTGCTCCTCGTCGATGAAGACGCCGAGCTCGCCCGGCTCCTCGAAATCGACCATGGTGGTGAGGTAGGTGGCGCTGGCCACCCGGTCGTCGCCGGTGTCGGCC
This sequence comes from Candidatus Acidiferrum sp., assembly GCA_035518775.1. Classification (GTDB taxonomy): domain Bacteria; phylum Pseudomonadota; class Alphaproteobacteria; order Dongiales; family Dongiaceae; genus JBGPEQ01. The sequence goes on along the minus strand of DATIXH010000366.1, from coordinate 152 downwards.
ATGTAGGCCAGCGTGGCGGCGAGCAGCGTGCCGCCGAGGCAGTAGCCGACGGCGTTGACCTCCCGCTCGCCGGTCGCCTGCTCGATCGTGTCGAGCGCCGCGAGCGTGCCCTCGAGCATGTAGTCCTCGAAGGTCTTCCGGGCGAGCCGCTC
>DATIXH010000365.1:0-3234 GCA_035518775.1 Candidatus Acidiferrum sp. | reverse complement strand
GGCGGCTCCGCGGTGGCCGGCCCGATCGCGCACGACATCATGCTGGAGACGCAGCGCCGCAACCCGGCGCGCGCGAATCTCGGCCAGAAGCTGGCGATGACGCAGAAATCATGAGATGGCCTGAACCCCTGACGACGTTCCGCCGCGCGGAGCTGTCGATCGCCGAGAAGCTGCACCAGATCACCTGGAGCATGCTGTTCTTCGTCGTCCTGATCGGCGTGTTCGGCTTCGCCATGCTGTACTCGGCGGCGCACAGCGTCGACCCCTGGGCCATGCGCCAGGGCATTCGCTTCGTCTTCGGCTTGGGCGTGCTGGTCGCGGTCGCGCTGGTCGATATCCGGGTCTACCTGCGCTACGCCTACGCGATCTACGGCATCGCGTTCATGCTGCTCATCGTCGTCGACGTCGCCGGCGAGATCGGCATGGGCGCGCAGCGCTGGATCGACCTCAAGGTGATTCAGCTGCAGCCCTCGGAAGTCATGAAGATCGCGCTGGTGCTGGCGCTCGCGCGCTATTTCCATCGCCTGAGCGCCGACAACATCGGCAATCCGCTGGTGCTGGTTGTCCCGATCATCATGGTGTTTGCACCGGTGGGGCTGGTGCTGATGCAGCCCGATCTCGGCACGGCCGTCATGCTGGTGCTGGTCGGCGCCGCCATGTTCTGGGTCGCCGGCGTACGGCTGTGGAAGTTCATCGTCGTCACGGCGGCTGGCCTCGGCGCAGTGCCGGTGGCCTGGAACTTCCTGCACGACTACCAGAAGAACCGCATCCTCACCTTTCTCGATCCGGAGAGCGATCCGCTCGGTACCGGCTATCACATCACCCAGTCGAAGATCGCGATGGGATCGGGCGGCCTCAGCGGCAAGGGCTTCATGAAGGGGTCGCAGGCGTATCTGAACTATCTGCCCGAGCGCCAGACCGACTTCATCTTCGCCATGCTGTCGGAGGAGCTGGGCATGATCGGCGGCGTGCTGCTGCTCCTGCTCTACACCGTGCTGTTCGTCTACGGCTATGCCATCGCCTTCAACAGCCGCAACCACTTCGGGCGCCTGCTGGCGATCGGCGTTACCGTCAACCTGTTCTGCTACGTCTTCATCAACATGGCGATGGTGATGGGCCTGCTGCCGGTCGTGGGCGTGCCGCTGCCGCTGATCTCCTATGGCGGCACGGCCATGCTGACTGTCCTCTTCGGGTTTGGTCTGCTCATGTGCGTCTACGTGCACCGCGATCTCAAGATCGGCCAGCGCGGCCTGGGCGACGACAGCTAGTCTAAGTATCGCTCCCGTTCAGCCGCCGAATCTCGCCCTCCATCCGTCCGGTCCACATCAGCGCGTACATGTGGAAGTCGCCGATCAGGCTCCAGAGCGGATGGGTGAAGGTGGCGGGCTTGTTGCGCTCGACGAAGAAGTGGGCGATCCAGGCCGGTCCGTAGGCGACGACGGGGCCGAGCAGCAGCAGCCACCATTCCTGAGAGACGATCGCGCCGATGACGCAGAGGATGACCGCACTGGTACCGGCGAAGTGCAGCAGGCGCGTGCCGAACTTCAGGTGCTGGCTGACGTAGAAGGGCCAGAACTCGCGATAGCTCTGCATGGCTCCTCAGGCGGCGGCGCCTTCCACCAGCGATTGCGCCAGCTGCTTCGCGCGGCGCAGATCGAGCTTGCCGGTGGCGAGCAGTGGCAGGCACTCCACGCAATATAGGTTCTGCGCCTTCGGCAACCAGAGGCGCGGCAGATCGCTGGCCGAGAGGCGCTGCCAGAGATCGGCGGCAGCGGCGCCGTTGGCCGAGGTGTAGAGCGCGACCAGCCGCTCGCCTTTCTGCGCGTCGGCGACGGCCGTCACGACGCAGCCGTCGACGCCGGGCAGGCCGGCCAGCAGCTCCTCGACCTTGGCGTGCGGCACCATCTCGCCGCCGATCTTGCTGAAGCGGGCGAGGCGGTCGGTGATGCGGATGAAGCCCTCGTCATCGAGGGCGGCGATGTCGCCGGTGACGTACCAGCCGTCGCGCAGGACTTCGGCGGTCTTCTCGGGATTGTTGAGATAGCCGAGCATGCGGCCGGGGCCTTTCACCAGCAGCATGCCCTCGCGCTCCGGCGGCAGCACCTCGCCGGTCTCGATATCGAGCACCTCGGCGACGACGCCGGGGATCGGGTGGCCGACGGTGCCGGGCTTGTGGCCGGTCTGCTTCACGGTGCCGTGCTCGATGTCGGCGGTGTTGACGGCAACGACCGGGCCCATCTCGGTGGCGCCGTAGCCTTCGAGCAGGGTGATGCCGAACTTCTCCTGGAAGGCTGCGGCGAGCGAGGCCGGGAGGCGCTCGGCGCCGACCAGCGTGTGACGGATGGTGGCGAGCTGGGCCGGCTCGCAGGCCCGCAGGTAGCTCTGGCAGAAGGTGGGCGTGCTGATGAGGATGGTGGCGCCATGCTCGGCGATGAGCTTGCCGATGGTCTTCGCGTCCAGCGGGTTGGCGTGGTAGACGGCGCCGATGCCCGAGAGCAGCGGCACCCACAGGCAGCCGGTGAGGCCGAAGGCGTGGAAGAAGGGCAGCACCCCCATCATCTTGTCGGTAGGGGCGATCCAGAGGATCTGGGCGACGCCCTCGACGTTGGAGAGCAGGTTGTGGTGCGAGAGCAGCACGCCCTTTGGTACGCCGGTGCTGCCGCTGGAGAACAACACGGTCGCGACGTCGTCGGGCTGCTGCATTCGCAAACCCAACATGCGCGCGACGAGGCCGCTCGGCAGCAGGTAGCAGATGGTGGCGAGCGCGGCCTTGCGCAAGGGCGGGATCCTGGACGCGATGTCTTCCACGAACACCATGCCCGGGCGCTCGGCGATCTTGGCTTTTTCGATGAAGCGGCGTGAGGTGACGATCGTGTTGATGCCGCACTGCGTGAGGGCTGACTGCGTCGCTTCGGGGCCGGCGGTGAAGTTGAGATTCACGGGCACCTTGCTGGCGAAGAGGGCGCCGATGTTGACGAGCACGCCGGCGACCGAGGCGGGCAGCATGACGCCGATCATCTTGTCGGCGGGGCGCTCGCGCTTGAACCAATCGGAGAAGGCAAGGCTGCCGACGAGCGTCTGCCAGTAGCGCAGGTGCGCGCCGGTCGAGTCGGCGACGCCCTGCTTGTGCCAGTGGCGGCGGGCGGCGCGCAGGAAGCGGATGTGCAGGAGGTCGTTGCGCGTGCGGCGGTGGCGGAAGGCCTCGCTGCCGAGCTCGAGGATGGCCTGGCGCAT
>DATIXH010000364.1:0-12011 GCA_035518775.1 Candidatus Acidiferrum sp. | reverse complement strand
GGATCGCATCGTAGACCTTCTTGTTGATGAGGAGGGCGGAGATCGGCAGGTACGCCGATGACAGGGCCTTCGCCATGGTCATGATGTCCGGCTGCAGTTTGAAGGTTTCGCTGCCGAACATCTTGCCGGTGCGGCCGAAGCCGCAGATCACCTCGTCGGCGATGAACAGGATGTCGTATTTGCGCAGGATGGCCTGGACCTTTTCGAAATAGGTCTTCGGCGGCAGGATGACGCCGCCAGCACCCTGGATCGGCTCGGCGATGAAGGCCGCGACGGCTTCCGGTCCCTGTTCCAGAATCAGTTTCTCCAGATTGGCGGCGCAGCGGGTGGCGAAATCCTCCTCGCTCTCGCCGGCCTGACCGAAGCGGTAGTAGTGCGGGCAGTCGGTGTGCAGCATGTTGGCGATCGGAAGATCGAAGTCCTTCTGGAAGGTCGGCAGGCCCATCAGGCTCGCGGCCGCGATGGTCACGCCGTGGTAGCCCTTCTGGCGTCCGATGATCTTCTTCTTGGCGGGGCGGCCGATGGCGTTGTTGTAGTACCACACCATCTTGACGGCGGTGTCGTTGGCCTCCGAGCCCGAGTTGCAGAAGAAGGCGTGCGACATCGGCACCGGCGCCAGCTTGACCAGGCGCTCGGCCAGCTCGACGGTGATGTCCGGCACCTTCTGGCCGAAGCTGGGATAGTAGGGCAGTTTGCGCATCTGGCGCGCCGCTGCCTCGACCAGCCGCTCTTCGCCGAAGCCGAGCGAGGTGCACCACAGGCCGGCCAGGCCCTCGATGTACTCCTTGCCTTCCTCGTCATAGACGTAGATGCCCTTGCCGCGCGCCAGCACGAGCGGGCCTTCCGCCTCCTGCTTCACCGCATTGGTGTAGGGATGCAGGTGGTAGGCGATGTCGCGGGCGGCCGTTGAATTGGGCATGACGGTCATGGAGTCCTCGCTGGAAGATGCGGTCGAACGGGGCGGTCTTTCAGAGGCGAATGCGCCGTTACTATCGGGTGACCACCCGTTGAAGTCAAAGGCGCTGCGCCGGCTGACGATGGGATGGCGCGGCTTCATCGCGGAAAACTGATGTGACTGCGACAAATGGCGCTTTGGGCCGATACGCGAAACCTGCGCCACTATGCCCCCGCCGCGCCGGCACGGGGGCACACCGATGTTCGAAAAGACGACGGTGCATGAATTGTTTCCGACGCCCGTTTGGGTCGTCGATCTCAGGCCTGACGTTCACGGGCCGCTCAATCTGAAGATCATGGCAAACGTCGACGCGCTGGCGGCGTCGCGGCCGCCGATCAAGCCAGGCGAGACCTGGCAGACCGATCCCTACATCCACCGGCTGCCGCAGTTCGCCGATGTTACCGCCGTGATCCGCGCCGGCGCCAAGGGCGCGCTCGATTTTCTGCAGGTCGAGTACAGCGCCTTCGAAATCACGGGCTGCTGGGTCAACATCAACCCGAAAGGGGGGCTCAACACGCGCCACACCCATCCGAACAACTTCCTCTCCGGCACCTACTACGTGCAGGTGCCGGAGGGCGCCAACCGCATCGTGTTCGACGATCCGAGGCCGCAGGCGATGGCGATGCTTCCGCGCACGCGGCGCTACAGCAAGTTCATCGGCAACGAGATCGGGGTCGAGGTCAAGGCCGGGCGCCTCGTGCTCTTTCCCGCCTGGCTCTCGCATGGCGTGCCCGCCAATCCCGACCAGCTCGAGCGCATCTCCATCAGCTTCAACATCATGTTCGCCGCGTTCACGGAGACGATGAGCCGGCCGCTCTGGCGCGGCACCATCGGCCCGCGCATCGGCTGACGCCTGACGTCCTGCGCCTGGAGGTGCTATCATCGCACCCATCCACTCGCTGCTGCGGCAACAAGAGAGGGTGAGCGCGATGAAACTGCAGTACACCGTCGGCATGACCGTCAACCGAAAGGCGGATCACGTCAACATCGAGGCGGAGGACGCCCTCGTCGCGGCCCTCAAGGTCAAGCTCGAGAAGCCGACCGCGCGCATCAACTATGTCCGCCCGAAGAACAAGCGCGGCGACCGCAGGCACCCGTCGCACGAGATCACTGAGTTGCCGGGCTGAACCGCCTCACGCACGCGGGTCCAGGGCATCCTGCAACCCGTCGCCGAGGAAGTTGCAGGAGATCACCGTCGCGAAAATCAGCACCCCCGGCCAGACCGCCAGCATGGGGGCGGACCACATCATCTCCTGCGCATTGGTCAGCATGTTGCCCCAGCTCGCCATCGGCGGCTGGATGCCGAAGCCAAGGAAGCTCAGCACCGACTCCGCCAGAATGATGTTGCCGACTGAGAGCGTGGTCGCGACGATGATCGGGCCTGCCAGATTCGGCAGGATATGCACGAACATGATGCGGGCCGGGCGGGCGCCCAGCGCCAGGGCGGCGCGGACGAACTCGCGCTCGCGCAGCGAGAGGGTGGCGCCGCGCACCAGCCGCGCCACGGTCGTCCAACCGACGAGCGTGATAATGACGGCAATGCGCCAGAAGCCCAGCAGTGGCGAATGCGCCCACTGCTCGGGCAACCCGAGCTTCGTGACGTCCAGGGCCGCCAGCACGATGAGGAGCGGCAGCCGGGGCAGCGCGATGATGCCGTCGGTCAGTCGCATCAGCAGGGCGTCCGTGCGGCCGCCGAAGTATCCGGCCGTCAGTCCGATCAGCGTGCCGATGACGGCGGCGGCGACCGCGATGATCAGCCCGATGCCGAGCGAAACGCGGCCTCCTTCGAGCAGCCGCATCAGCAGGTCGCGGCCGAGCTCGTCCGTTCCCAGCCAATGCGCGGACGATGGCGCCTGCATGCGCGTCAGCAGGTTCGGGGTCTCGCTATCGACGCCCAGAGCCATCCCGATCAGCGGCACCGCCAGCACCAGCAGAGCGAGGGCCAGGAGCAGGGCGGCGCTGGCGACGGCCAGCGGATGCGACAGCAGCCGCTGCCGAACCGTCCGGCGCAGGCGCGGGGCGCCGAGCGGCTGACGGAGTCCCGCTGCCGGCAGGGTTTCGGCGTCGGCGCGCGGAGTCGTCATCGGTAGGTGATTCGCGGATCGAGCCAGGCATAGGCCAAGTCGGCAGCAAGGTTGCTGAGAAGCACGACAGCCGTACTCAGCAAGAGGCTGACCATGGCGAGGTTGTAGTCGTTGCCCGCCACGGCGTCGTAGATCGTCTTGCCCATGCCGAGATAAGCGAAGATCTGCTCGACGATGAGTGCGCCCGAGAACAGCGTGCCGAACTCGAGCGCCAGCACGGTGACGAACGGGATCATGGCGTTGCGCAGGGCATGGCCGTAGAGCAGCCGCCCGCGCGAGACGCCCTTGGCCTGGGCCGTGCGAATGAAATCCTGGCGCAGCGCCTCCGTCATGGCCGAGCGGACATATCGAAGATGGGCGCCGACGGTGACGAGCGTCAGACTCAGAACAGGCATGATGAGATGGCGCGCGCGGTCTGCGATGCCGTCGGCACCCACGCTGAACGTACCGCTTGCCGGCAGGACGCGCAGATGAACGGAGAACAGCATCAACATCAAGATGGCGAGCCAGAACAGCGGCACGGACATGCCGGCGAAGGCCGAGAGGTTGATGAGGTTGTCGGTGAGCGATCCGGGCCGTGCGGCCGCCTGGACTCCGGCGGGAATGGCGATGGCGAGCGCGATGACGAGACTCAGGCCCATGAGTAGGATGGTGTTCCAGAGCCTCGGCACCACCACCTGCCACACCGGCAGCGACTGCGACCGCGAGTAGCCGAAATCGCCCTGGAGCGCTGCCGAGAGCCAGTGCACATAGCGATCGACCAGCGGCTGATCGAGACCTTGCAGCGCCTTCAGCCGCGCCACGTCGGCGGTCGTCAGCTTGGGATCGGCGGTCAGCATCAGGTCGATCGGATCGCCCGGCATCAGTCCGATCAACCCGTAGATCACGAACGACATCAGCAGCAGGACGAGAAGGGTTTCGGCCAGCCGCTGCAGGATGAAGCGGGTCATGAGCTGACGCCGCCGGTCGGCGGCGCTACTCCTGGATGCGCCACTGTTCCGCCCAAAGCGTGGATTGGTACTGGTGGCCGGTCGGCCTCACGCCCCTCAGCCATTTCGGCATGATGAAGGCCTGGGCGCGGAAGTAGAGCGGCAGGTCCGGCAGATCTTCGGCGTAGGCCGCCTGCAGCTTGTGCCACATCTGCTCGCGCTTGCCGCGATCCAGCTCGATCTCGATGCAATCCATGAGATCGTCCATCTCCGGGCTGCGATAGTCGGCGTAGTTCTGACCGGCCCATCCGTTGGCCTCGGTCGGCACCATGGTCGAATGCAAGGTCGTGTGGGGCACGTTCTCCGGCGACGTCAACCAGGCGAACAGCGTCAAGCCCGTGAACTTGCGCTTGCTGATGGTCTCGCTGAACAGCACGCGCGCCGGCTCGTTCTTGATGCGCACGTCGATGCCGATCGCCTTCCATTGGCTCTGCAGCACCTGCTCCACCAGTTCGCGCGTGCGCTCGCCCGCGGTCGTCATCAGTTCGAACGCCAGCGGCCTGCCGCCGGCATCGTGGCGCAGGCCGTCACCCCCGAGCGTCCAGCCCGCGGCGTCCAGCAGCGCCGCCGCCTGGGCCGGATCGTATCGATACTTCTTCACATCGTCGGTATGGATCCAGTCGAGCGGGCTGACGTCGGTGTCGGCCACCGGCTGGTGCCCGCCGAACAGCTGCTGCGTCAGGACCTCGCGATCGAGTGCGTAGAGCAGGGCCTGGCGCACCCGCTTGTCGCCCAGCGCCGGATTGTCGTGATTGGGCGTGATGTGCTCGAAGAACAGGACCGGTTTGTAGAGGACGTCATAGGCGTCTTTGTGGCGCTGTTCGAAGGCGATGGCTTCGTCGATGCTGAGGCCGCTCTCGCCGGCGATGTAGTCGATGGAGCCGGACAGCAGGTTGGCTTCGAGAGCCGAAGTGTTCTCGATCGTCTTGATGATGATGCGCTTGATTTGGGGCTTCTCGCCCCACCAAGTCGGATTCTCCTCGAGCACGATCTGGCTGCCGGGCTCGATGCTGGCCACGCGATAGGGGCCGAACCAGAGGCCGGGGTTGGTCGGATCGGTGCTGTAGAGCGTGCGATTGCGATACTGGGCGGGATCGTCACCGAGAGCCGCCCGTTCGAGATGGGCGGGGAGGAGCAGGAAGTCATTGATGCCGTTGTATCCGAAGTCGACGCGGTCCGAATGGATCGTGAAGGTCTTCTTGTCCAGAACGTCGATCTTGATGATGCGGCGATACAGCTCGCTGTTGGTGATCCCGCTCTTCTCGTTCTTGCCGACCTCGTAGGTGAACATCACGTCTTCGGTGGTGATCGGCGTGCCGTCGCCCCAGGTGGCGTTCGGCTGGATCGTATAGGTGACCGCCATGCCTTTGGTCGCCAAGGTGGGATCGGCGCTCTTGCAAAAGGTCGTGCCGGCGTCCCGCTTGAAGCCCGGCGGCAGATCCTCGATCTTGGCCTTGCCGTTCTCGATCGTCGGCAGTTCGGTGCACAGCAGGCAGACGAGGTTCCAATCCTGATCGTAGGTCGTGAACGGACGCTGCGTGAAGCCGAGCACGTAGGATTTCGCCAGCATCGAATCGATGCTCGGATGCAGGGTCGAAGGGAACTGCGTGCTGCCGATGATGAGCTGGTCGCGGGCGGCGGCCGGCAGGCCGGCGCCCCCAAGGACGATCCCCAGGCCGATCAGGAGTCGCAGCAGCGTCCGCACCATGGCGCAGCTCCTTTTCTCGTGAATTCAGCATCATAGCGCCTGGCGCCGGTCCGCGACAGGGCGGCGCGGCGGGGGTATCGGCGAGTAGGCGTAAGCGCTTGAAATAATCGCAACAAAACGCGGGATCGCCGAAATCATCGTGAAATGCGCTCCCGGTAGATACGCCGCCCACGAGATACCGATCGACGGGAACATTCGACCGCATGGGCGGCGCCGCATCGGTGGGGACCAGTTTCAGACACGGAGGGGAGTCACATGTTGACCAAGAGCATCAAGGGCGTTGCGCTTTCTGGTTTGCTGATCGCCAGCGTCGCGGTCGTCGCCACGGTCGCCTCGAGTGCCGCCACGGGGCAGCCGGGCCAGACGACCTATCTCCCGATGCAGGCCATCAGCCATGATCTCGGGTCGAAGGCGGCGATCGGCTATTTCGTCCGCGAGGCCGGCGCCTGCCAGGTCGTGATGATGATCGGCGAGAAGACCGACGCGGAGACGGCCTCGACGACCTCGGCCGCGCGCCTGCGGCTGGCATTGCAGCCTGGCCAGCGCGCCGGCGTCGACAGCGAGGAAGGCCGCTCCATCGACCTCACCTGCGGATCCGGGGCCGATACGCTCATCGTGCGCAACGGTCCGACCGCGGAAGTCGCCACGCTGACGAACTGACGGCCGCGGCGGCCGCCATGGCTCGCGCCGCCATCGTTGCCCGTATTTCACGCGCCGCCGACAAGGTCGTGTACGTTCGGACCCTGTCGGCGGCAGCCCGCGAGCGCGCGCGATCCTCGCAAAGGGCGTGCGATGACAAGGATCCATCTGTCGACGTTCGTTGCCGTCGCTGCCGGCTTGCTCGCCGCTGACGCGACTGTTGCGGGCGGACCGGATGCCGGCGCGGCGCCGGTCAAGCTCTATCACGTCCTTGATGGCAAGGCGGACAGGCGGACCTACAACGGCTACCGCCGGTACAATTCGATCTGCATCCATTGTCACGGTCCCGACGGCATCGGCAGTTCGTTCGCGCCGTCGCTGATCGAAGCGCCTCTCGATTTGCCCGCGTTCCGGGAAGTTGTGCTGGCGGGGCGAACGAACGGCAGCTCGGTCATGAAAGGATTCGCGGGCGATGGCAACGTCGAGCCCTACATCGAAGACATCTACGCCTATCTCCAGGCCCGACACGACGGCGCCCTTGGTCGAGGACGTCCGGGCCGTCTGGACTGACCCGCGGGCCGGAGACTTCGACAGTGCGGGCGGGCGCGGTGTAGACTGCCAGGCCGTGGATGAAGAGACTGACAATCGCACGGGAAACGCTCCCGCCGAACCACGCCCTTCCGATATGACCCCGGCGGAGAGCGCGGCGCCGTCCGTGCAGCTGCTGCAGCGCGTACTCGACAGCCTGGTCGACGGCGTGATCGCGGTCGACGGCGCCGGCAATGTCATTGCGGCCAACCGCCGGATCTATGAGCTCATCGATGTTCCGCGCGGCGGGCTGCGCCCGGGGATCAGCTTCTTCGAGGTGCTGCTGGCGCGCGCGCAGGCCGGCGCGTTCGGACCCGGCGATCCGATGGAGCAGGCGCGCGAGCGCGTCGCGGTCAAGCTGCAGCCCGGCAGCAGGCCCGTCCGGTCGGTGGGCAAAAACAGGCGCATCCTGGAGTTCCGCCGCGGCGAGCTGAGCGACGGTGGGTTCGTCGCCATCTACACCGACGTCACCGAGCGCGACCGGCTGGAGCAGCAGGAGCGCAGCATGGAGCAGCGGCTGCGCGAGATCGTGGAGGCCAACCCGCTGCCGATGACGATCACCATGGTCTCCGACGGGCAGGTGATCTACGCCAACCAGCGCGCCGCCGATATGATGCGCACGACGTTGCCCGACCTGATCGGCCGGTCGGCGGCGGAGTTCTACGCCGATCCCGCCGACCGCGACCACATCGTCGAATTGCTGCGGACGCAGGGCTTCATCGACGCCTTGGAGATCAGGTGCCGGCGGGCGGGGGCCGGCGAGTTCTGGCTGGCGCTCACCTGCCGGCCGATCATCTACGGCGGTCAGCCGGCCATCGTTTCCGGCTTCCACGACCTGACCGAGCGCCGGCAGGCGATGCTCGAGCTGGCGCGGCGCACGGAGATGCTGGACGCCGTGTCCTATGCGGCGACCCGGATCGTCGGCCGCGGCGATTGGCGCGACGCCATTCCGGAGCTTCTGAGCCGGCTCGGAGTCGCCGCCGGAGTCGACCGCGTCACCCTGTTCGAGGTCCATCGCGTGGTCGACGGCGGCATGGCCGAGAGCTGCCGCTACGACTGGGCCGCGCCCGGGCTGAGTCCGCTGAGCACGGACCCGCGCTACCAGGACATGCCGCTGGTGGACGAGCAGGGCCGCCTCGACGAATGGACCGAGCGGCGCCAGCGCGGCGAGGTCGTGCAGGCGACGTTGAGCGAGCTGACGGGCTACAACCGTCAGGTCTTCCTGGAGCAGGGCACCCTGTCATTCATCTCCGTGCCGATCATGCTGCGCGCGGATTGCTGGGGGTTCCTCGGCTTCGACGACTCCAAGGCCGAGCGCGTCTGGACCACGCTCGAGATCGACGTCCTCAAGACGGCGGCTGCGCTTGTCGCCGGCGCCATCGAGCGGGCGCGCATGGACGAGCAGTTGCGGGTCAGCGAGCAGCGCTACGCTCTGGCGGCGCGCGGCGCCAACGACGGCCTGTGGGACTGGGATGTGAGCGCCGGCCGCGCCTACTACTCTCCGCGCCTGCACGAGATCCTGGGGCTCGACGACGGCGATCTCGGGATGACGCCGGACGGGCTGTTCGAGCGCGTGGTCGAGGAGGACCGGGAACAGGTCCGCGCCTATCTGCAGGCGCGCATCGCCCGCCAGCGGCGCAAGTTCGCCTGCGAGTGCCGGGTGCGGCATCCAGCCGCCGGCGAACGGTGGACCGCCTGGCGCGGGCTCATCGTCTATGGTGACGGCAAGCCGTTGCGCGTAGTCGGCTCGCTCCATGACATCACCGAGCGCAAGGTGGCCGAAGCGGCGTTGCGCGAGCGGGAAGAGCGCCTGCGCATTCTTACCGATGACGCGCCGGTGCTGCTGTCGATGATCGACCCGAACGATCAGCTCGTGTTCGCCAACCACCGCTTTCTCTCGTTCTTCGGCCGTTCGCTCGAAGACATGTCCCAGGGGCGGTGGGAGTGGATGAGTGACATCCACCCCGAAGACCTGCCGGAGACGAAGCGGATCTATTTCGAGGCGCTGCGGCGCCAGGAATCGGTGGAGATGGAGCACCGCGTCCGCCGTTACGACGGGGAATACCGCTGGGTGCGCGAGACCCAGGTGGCCCGCTTCGAGACCGACGGAACCTTCGCCGGCTTCGTGGGTGCGCTGGTCGACATCACCGACCGCAAACGGGCCGAAGCGGAGCTGGCGCGCCAGCGCGAAGCGCTCTATCAGACCGAAAAGCTGAGCGCGCTCGGCTCCCTGCTGGCCGGCGTCGCCCACGAGCTGAACAATCCGCTTTCGGTCGTCGTCGGCCAGGCCACGATGCTGGAAGACACCGCCGCCGACCAGAAGACAGCGGAGCGCGCGGAGAAGATCCGCCGCGCTGCCGATCGCTGCTCGCGCATCGTGCGCAGCTTCCTGTCGCTCGCCCGCCGGCGCACGCCCGAGCTCACGGCCGTGCCTCTCAACTCTGTCGTCGAGATGGCCGTCGAGCTGCTCTCCTACCAGCTGCGCATGGCCGACGTGCAGCTCACGCTCGACCTGGCGCCCGACCTCCCGGCACTGCTCGCCGATGCGGACCAGCTCAACCAGGTCGTCACCAACCTCGTCCACAACGCCTTGCAGGCGCTTGGCGACAAGGCCGGGCCCCGCCGGCTCACGGTCTCCACCGCCCATGCCGGCAACGGTACGGTTCGCCTCAGCGTCATCGACAACGGCCCGGGTGTGCCGGCCGACCTGCGGGCCCGCATCTTCGAGCCCTTCTTCACGACCAAGCCGCCGGGCGCCGGAACCGGCATCGGCCTGGCCCTCTGCCTTGCCAGCATCGCCGCCCATGGCGGCTCGATCGGCGTGGAGGAGACTCCGGGCGGCGGCGCCACCTTCAGCGTGGAGCTTCCGGCGCGGTCGTCGGGACCCGCTTCTGCGGACTCCCGCGCCCCCGGCCAGGACCGGCCGGCCATGCCGCGCCGGCGCATCCTGGTCGTCGACGACGAGCCGGAGATCGCGGCCACGCTGGCGGAGATGCTGCAGGACGCCGGTCACTGGGTCGAAACCGCCGAGAACGGCCGCCAGGCGTTCGATCGTCTGGCCACGGGCGCCTTCGACCTGATCCTCAGCGATCTGCGCATGCCCGTTATGGACGGGCCGGCCCTCTATACCGCCCTACGCGCCAGCCATCCGGCCCTTCTGGGCCGCATCGCCTTCATCACCGGCGATACGCTCTCGCCGCAGATCAAGGAGTTCCTCGCCACCACCGGGGTGCCCAGCATCGAGAAGCCGTTCACGACCGAGGCGGTACGCGGCCTTGTCGCACGCCTGTCATAGGCCCGGCGTCCCAGCCAACTCGGACATTTCCTGCGCCGCGACTCGGATATATTCTTCCGGCGGAGGGTTGGGGATGGACGAGAAACGGCACCTCCTGATCGTCGACGACGATCCGGACCTGCGGGATACGCTGCATGAGTATTTCGAGACCAACGGCTTCGTGGTCTCGTCAGTGGCCGACGGCCACGGTATGCGCCGCGTCCTCAAGGAGCGTCCCGCCGACATCGTCATCATGGACCTGCACCTGCCGGGCGAGGACGGGCTGGTCCTGACCCGTGAGCTGCGCGCCCAGGGTCCGGTCGGGATCATCATGTTGACCGGTTCCGGCGATACGGTCGACCGCATCGTCGGCCTGGAGATGGGGGCCGACGATTATCTGGCCAAACCCGTCGATCTGCGGGAGCTGTTGGCGCGCGTGAAGAGCGTGCTGCGCCGCGCACAGCAGGGGCCGGAGGCCGAGGCAGCGCCGGGCGCGGCGGCTGGCCAGAAGGTGCGCATGGGCACCTGCACCCTCGATCTCGCCGCCCATCGCCTCTATGACGCCGCCGGCCGGGAGGTTCCGCTCACGAGCATGGAGTTCGACCTTCTGAAGGCCTTCGCCCAGCACCCCAACCGCGTGCTCAGCCGCGATCAGCTGCTCGACCTCGCCCACAACCGCGAATCCGACGTGTTCGACCGCAGCATCGACGTGCGCATCACCCGCATCCGCAAGAAGATCGAGATCGACCCGGAGAAGCCGCAGGTCCTGAAGACCGTGCGCGGCGCCGGCTACATGTTCGTGCGCGAAGGCACCAAACCGTAGCCGGCGCGCTTGCGGCGCTCAGGTCGACGGCGTCGCTTCCGCCTGCCGCTGTTCGACGGCCGTCAGTGGCTTCGCACCCGCGCTGCGCAGATTGAGCAGCTTGTTGAGCAGATCGAACCAGAACCCGGATCCCATCATCGTCGCGAGTGCGGCAATGAGCCAGCCGATGATTCGGCTCGTCCAGATCATGGCGACCTGAGAGCTGGGCTTTGGCTCCGTCGTGGCTGTCTTGCCGCTCAGGTCCCATCCGATGGGCAAGGCCAGCTTGTCGAGCTCACCTTCCAGTGCTGTCACCGACGGTTGGTCATTCCCCGCTCCCGCGGCCTCGCCTTGCGCCGCAGGCGCGTGGGCCGAAGCGAACGAGGATGCTTGCGCGACGATCGCTTCCCGCAGCGTGTGATCCCTCCAAAGCGCGGAAAAGATCGCCACCGCATCGACGTTGAATCCGATGCAGACGACGACTCCCACGATGAGCGTCACCAGCTGTGCGCGACGCTTGTACCAGCCCGATACCCTGTCCATGACATCGTCGAACCAGTCCTCGACGCTCTTGCGAAGGTCTTCGATGGTGGCCTGGGTACCGCTGACCAGCGCGTTGGCGATTCGCTTGATCGCGGGATCAGCGATCTTGCTGACGAGCTCCTGCACGTTCGCCCCCGCCACTTTCGTCGCGCCTTCCGGGTCCATCACATCCAAGAGGGCCAAGGTGAAGGTGCGCGATGGAATATAGGAAGGAGTCTGCCCCGGTTTGGCCAGCGATGCGATCAAAGGATGCTGGTAGACCTGCTTCGCGAGACCCGTGAAATTCGGGTCGGCCAGCAGCTGCGTTACGCCGGCCTTGAGGAAGGCGGCGCGCCAGCCAAGGATGGTCGCAATCAACTCCTGAACGATCCCGCAGAGCAGGCTGATGATCAGGAACACGAAGATCATGCCGATCGCCGTGTCCAGTAT
>DATIXH010000363.1:0-7663 GCA_035518775.1 Candidatus Acidiferrum sp. | reverse complement strand
GTGAACTATGGCTGGCTGATCCGCTATCTGCACGCCAACGGCGCATCGATGTTCTTCCTCGCCGTCTACGTCCACATGTTCCGCGGGCTCTACTACGGCTCGTACAAGTATCCGCGCGAGGTGCTGTGGTGGCTCGGCGTCATCATCCTGCTGCTGATGATGGCGACGGCGTTCATGGGCTACGTGCTGCCCTGGGGACAGATGAGCTTCTGGGGCGCCACCGTGATCACCAACCTGTTCTCGGCGATCCCGCTGGTCGGCGAGAGCATCGTGACTTGGCTGTGGGGCGGGTATTCCGTCGACAACCCCACGCTCAACCGCTTCTTCTCGCTCCACTACCTGATGCCGTTCGTGATCTTCGCCGTGGTGTTCCTGCACCTGTGGGCGCTGCATCACCACAAGTCGAACAATCCGCTGGGCATCGACATCAAGGGGCCGCAGGACACGATTCCCTTCCACCCATACTACACGGTGAAGGACAATTTCGGCATCGGCGTATTCTTCATCGTCTTCGCCGCGTTCGTGTTCTTCGCGCCGAACTTCTTCGGCGAACCCGACAACTACATCAAGGCCAACCCGCTGCAGACGCCGCCGCACATCGTGCCAGAATGGTACTTCCTGCCCTATTACGCAATCCTGCGCGCGACGCCTGACAACTTCATCGGCAGCTGGGTCACCAGCTGGCTCGGCTTCATCCTCGTGCCGGCCAAGCTGGCCGGCGTGATCCTGATGTTCGGCTCGCTGCTGGTGCTGGCGCTGCAGCCCTGGCTCGATCGCTCGCCGGTGCGCAGCGCCCGCTTCCGCCCGGTCTACAAGTGGTTCTTCTGGATCATCCTGCTCGACGCGATCGTGCTCGGCTACTGCGGCGCCAACCCGCCGGAGGGCGCCTACGTCGTGATCGCCCGCATCGCCACGGCCTGGTACTTCTTCCACTTCGTCATCCTGATGCCGCTCCTCAGCGTCTTCGAGCGACCGGATCCGTTGCCGCACAGCATCAGCGAGCCCGTGCTGAAGGGCGGCGGCTTCGCGCCCGCGCCCGCCCGCGCCAAGCCGATGGAGAAGGCATAATGCGCCGCATCATCCTCGCCGGCTGCGCCGCCGTCGCCCTGCTGGCGTGGGGCGGCGCGACCAGCGCCCAAGACGAGCAGGCGCAATGTGTTGCCGATATTGCGGCGAAGAATCCGCTGCAGCACCAGGAGTGGGACTTCAACAGCATCTTCGGCACCTACGACGAGGCGGCGCTCAAGCGCGGATTCCAGGTCTACAAGGAGGTCTGCTCCGCCTGCCATTCGATGAATCTGCTCGCCTACCGCCACCTCGCGGGCATCGGCTTGAAGGAGGACGAGATCAAGGCTGTCGCGGCCTCAGTGCAAGTGACCGACGGGCCGAACGACGAAGGCGAGATGTTCGAGCGGCCGGGCGTACCCTCCGACAAGTTCCATCCGCCGTTCCCCAACGAGCAGGCGGCGCGCGCGGCCAATAACGGCGCGCTCCCGCCGGACCTCTCCCTCATGGCCAAGGCGCGTGAGGGCGGGCCGGATCATATCGTCGCGATCCTCACGGGCTACGGCGATCCGCCGGCCTGCCTGAAGATGAACGAGGGCATGAACTACAACCATGCCTTCGCGGCCGGCGGCTTCCAGATCGCGATGCCGGCGCCGCTCAGCGACGGCGCCGTGACCTACGCCGACGGCACGCAGGCGACCCTGCCGCAGATGGCCCACGACGTGGCGTATTTCCTGTCCTGGGCCTCGGAGCCCAACCTGGATACGCGTCACAAGATGGGCGTCGGCGTGATCCTGTTCCTGATCGTGCTCACGGGCTGCTTCTACGCGGTCTATCGCAAGGTCTGGTCGGACGTGCATTGATTGCCGAGAGCGCGATCGCCGGCATCGACCACACGCTGATCGGTGTGCGCGATCTCGAGGCGGCGCGCGCCGCCTGGGAGACGCTCGGCTTGCGGCTCACCCCGCGCGGCCGCCATATCGGCTGGGGCACCGGCAACTACTGCATCATGCTGGAGCAGGGCTATATCGAGCTGCTCGGCATTCTCGATCCCACCCAGTTCACCAACGATCTCGACAAGTTCCTGGCCGAGCGCGAAGGCCTGCTGGGCCTCGCCTTCCGCAGCCGCGACAACGACCGGACGGCGAAGTGGCTGGCGGCGAAGGGCCTCTCGCCGGATGGTCCGAAGGACCTGAAGCGCGCGCTGGAGCTCGAAGAGGGCGAGGTGCTGCCGGCGTTTCGGCTCGTCTTCCTGCCGCCGTCGGAGACTCCGGGATTGCGCGCGTTTTTCTGCCAGCACCTGACGCCGGAGCTGATCCGCCAGGGCTCCTGGATCGTGCACGCGATTCGCGCGGTGTCGCTGAAGGCCGTCGTGACCGTGGTCGAGCGGCCGGGCGACCTGGCACCGGCCTATGGGCGCCTCTTCGGCGCCGACGCGGTTTCCACCGAGGGTGATTCGCTGCGGGTCGACACCGGCGAGGGCGAGCTGCTGTTCGTCACCCATGAGGGACTGCAGCGGCTCTATCCGGCGATCGATCTGCCGCGGCGCGCCGGTGCCTGGACGGCGGCCATGCAGATCGGCGTCCTCATCCTCGCCGATGCGGCCGACTATCTTGACTACAAGGGCGTGAAGTTCGTCAACACGCCGCGCGGCATGGCCGTGCTGCCCGACCAGACCAACGGCGCGATCGTCGAGTTCGTGGCGGCCTGAGCCGCTACAGATTGAAGCGGAAGTGCACGACGTCGCCGTCCTGGACGACGTAGTCCTTGCCTTCGGCGCGCATCTTGCCGGCGTCCTTGGCACCCTGCTCGCCGCCGCAGGCGACGAAGTCCTCGTAGGAGATGGTCTCGGAGCGGATGAAGCCGCGCTCGAAGTCGGTGTGGATGACGCCGGCCGCCTCCGGCGCCTTGGCGCCGCGGCGGACCGTCCAGGCGCGCGCCTCTTTCGGCCCGGCGGTGAAGAAGGTGATGAGGTCGAGCAGCTTGTAGCCGGCGCGCACGACCTGCGACAGGCCGGTCTCCGTGAGTCCGAGGCTGGCGAGGAACTCGCGCTGCTCGGCCGGGTCGGTCAGCGTCGCCACCTCGGCCTCGATGGCGGCGGAGATGACGACCGTCGCCGCGCCCTCCGCCTTCGCCTTCTCGGCCACAAGCGCCGACCATTTGTTGCCGGTGGCCGCCGCCGTTTCGTCGACGTTGCAGGCGTAGAGGACGGGATGGCTGGTCAGCAGCTGCAGCTGCTTGAACAGCGGGCGCTGCTCGTCGCCGATCGGCACGCTGCGGGCGGGTCGGCCCGCCCGCAACGCGGCCAGGACGGGCTCCATGACGGCGAGCAGCGCCTTGGCCTCCTTGTCGTTGCCGCGCGCCTTCTTCGTCGCGGCGTCGACGCGCCGCTCCAGGCTCTCGAGGTCGGCGAGCATCAGCTCGGTGTCGACGGTCTCGGCGTCGCGGATCGGGTCCACGCTGCCCTCGACGTGGGTGACCTCGCCCTCGAAGCAGCGCAGGACGTGGATGATGGCGTCGACCTCGCGGATGTTGGCGAGGAACTGGTTGCCGAGGCCTTCGCCCTTGCTGGCGCCGCGCACCAAGCCGGCGATGTCGACAAAGCCGAGCTGAGTCGGCACGATCTTCGCGGACTTGGCGAGCCTGGCCAGCACCTCCAGCCGCTCGTCCGGCACGGCAACGCGGCCGATGTTGGGCTCGATCGTGCAGAAGGGATAGTTGGCGGCCTGCGCCGCCGCCGTCGCCGTCAGCGCGTTGAAGAGCGTCGACTTGCCGACGTTCGGCAAGCCGACGATGCCGCACTCAAACCCCATCGGTCTTGTCGCCCTCCGCTTCGCCGGACTTGGGCCGCGGCGGCCGCGGATTCATCGTGACGTCGACCTTGCTCATGAAGCGGTTGGCGTCGCCGGCGACCAGCATCGGGATGGCGTCGGCGACGGCCTCCACCAGCTTCTCCACCTGCGGCATCTCCTCCTTCGCAAAGGGGCGCAGGACGTGATGGACCACCAGCTCGGGAATGCCGGGATGGCCGACGCCCAGGCGCACCCGCCAGTAGTCGGGGCCGAGATGGGCGTCGATGCTGCGCAGGCCGTTATGGCCGCCGGAGCCGCCGCCCTGCTTCACGCGCAGCTTGCCGAAGGCGAGGTCGATCTCGTCGTGGATGACGATCACCTGCTCCGGCGCCAGCTTGTAGAACTGGGCGGCGGCCAGCACGGATTCGCCGGACAGGTTCATGTAGGTCTCGGGTTTGAGCACGGCCACCTTCTCGTCGGCGATGGCGCCGTCGGCGATCGCGCCCTTGAACTTCGCGCGGTAGGGGCCGAAGCCATGGCGGCGGACGATCGCGTCCGCCGCCATGTAGCCGATGTTGTGCCGGTCGCCCGCATGGCCCGGGCCCGGATTGCCCAAGCCGACGACCAGCAGCATGAGCGATTACTTCTTGCCCTTCTTGTCGTCGCCGCCAGCCTTGGCGGGAGCGGCGGCCGGGGCCTTGCCCGCGGCCGGCGCGCCGGCCTTGCCGGCAGCCGGGGCGGCACCGGGGGCGGCGCCAGGCGCGGCGCCCGGGGCAGCGCCGGGAGCGGCCCCTTCGACGGCGCCTTCGGGCGCGGTCGCGGCGGCAGCGGCTTCGGCGGCGGCCTTCTCCTCGGCCTCGGTCGTATGCACCGTCGGCGGCGCGATGGTGGCGATGGTGAAGTTGCGGCTGATCGCCGGCTTCACGCCGGTCGGCAGCTTCACCATGTTGATGTGGACGCTGTCGCCGATCTCCAGCCCCTCGACGTCGACCACGATGGCATGCGGGATCTCGCCCGCCTGGCAATAGACGTCGATGTCGTGGCGCACGATGTTGAGCACGCCGCCGCGCTTGATGCCGGGCGACAGGCCCTCGTTCTTGAAGCTGACGGGCACGTGCACGCGCACGCGCGTCTTGTCGGTGACGCGCATGAAATCGACGTGGATCGGCCGGTCGCTGACCGGGTCGAAGTGCACGTCGCGCGGCAGCACGCGCTCGGTCGTGCCGTTGACCTTGAGGTCGTAGAGGGTGGTGTAGTAGCCGGCCTTGTGCAGCTCGCGGTCGAGTTCGCGCGGCTCGAGCGAGATCAGGGTGGGGGCGGACTTGGCGCCGTAGACGACGGCGGGGACCCGGCCGGAGCGGCGTGTGGCACGGGCGGCCCCCTTTCCGGCCCGTTCCCGCAGCTCGGCGGTCAAGCTGTGGACATCAGTCATGGCAGGTTCCTCATGAGGACAAAAATGACGCCGGCCTCCAGGGGTGCCCGACGCCGCAAAGGCGGCAGGTTATAGGGGATCGCTGCTCCGCTGACAACTGGCCGAGCTGGGAGGAGAGGGTTCGCAGGTTAAGAACAATAAAGGAACTAATCTTGCCCCACACAAGACCTAGCCTTGCCCCGAGCACGACAAAATCAGCATGGATGCTGATTCCGCGGAACGAAGCCGCACGGGAGGTGTTTCTCCCGCGCAACGGAGAATTCGCCGCCGGACCGGCTGTCTCCCGTGGAGAGCCGGTGCGGCCGTTCGAGGTTCCTTCACGAGGATGAGGTTCGACATGAACTGGAAATCAGGTGTCTACGCGCTGACGGCGGTGATGGCCTTGGCCGCCGGCCCGGCCTGGGCGGGTTGCTCGGCCGGCGACAGGATCGACGGCTCCACGGCCGATCAGGCCAAGCACAAGATCGAGGCCGCCGGCTACAGCAATGTGACGGGTCTGCAGAAGGGCTGCGACAACTACTGGCACGCCGTCGCCATGAAGGACGGCGCTTCGGTGGGCGTGGTCCTGTCGCCGAAGGGCGAGGTCATGACCGAGGGCAGCTAAGCCGCGGTCCCTCGTTCAGTACTTCGACATCTTCGACGGAGCGCGGGCGACCGCTCGCGCTCCGTCTGCTATCGCGCTGACGAAAGAACGGCTCCAGCGCCGTCCGCTAGCGTGGCCGGCGCCCCCAGGCCTGCACGATGCGAGGCGCGCTGAGGACCGTCGTGTCGTCGCGGGCGATCTCGTAGAGCTCGTCGACGATCCGCCCGATCTCCTCCCGCGTGGCGAGGTCCGCCGCGACGACGGCGTCGGCGATCGCTTCCATCGTAATCGCGCTCAGCAGCTTCACCTCGCCCCGCAGGGAGGCCGGCTGCATGACCTGCATCTCCGCCGGCGCCAGGCCTGCGGACTCCAGCAAGCCCGGCAGGCGCGGCCCGATATCCGGATGCACTCCGCGCGCCAGCGTCGCCCGCCGGTAGAGATCGACATAGGCGGCGAACGCCTGACACGGCGGATGGCTGAAGGAGCCGCTGAAATCGATGTCCTCGACGATCATCGTGCCACCCGGTGCGAGCAGGTCGCGCAGCCGCGCGACCGCCTGCTGCGGTTCGCGCAGATGCGTCAGCAGGAAGCGTGCATAGATCAGAGCGAAGCCGGGCCGCGGGAGATCGCCGTCGACGATGTCGACGGCGTGGAACTCGACGTTGCCCAGGCCCGCCGCGGCCGCTTCGGCGCGCGCGCCCGCCAGCTTCACCTCGTCGAGGTCGATGCCGACGATGTGTCCGCGCGGGCCGACGCGACGCGCCAGGTCGAACGAGACGTCGCCACCGCCGCACCCGACATCGAGGCAGAGCCATCCCTCCCGCACGCCCACGCGCTCGAACAGCGCCGCAGTCGTCTGCCGCATTACCCGCGCCAGGAGTCGCAAACGTTCGCGGCCGGCCTGGCCGCCGCGGATGATGTAGGACGGCATGGTCATGACGGTCATGGCGCATCTCCTGCCTGGCTATTCTGGCAACGGGCGTCGCTGTCGGCCGTTTGTGGGGGAGGGCGGTTTCAGAACGATTTCGGAGAATGCGAAATCCTGTTTCAATTGCGACAGGGGGAGGCGGTGCCTCGACGGAACCAAGGCGGGGAAAAGCTCTTCTCGCGCTCGTCAGCGGGGCGTGCGGCAGCGGCACTCGGCAGCAGGTTCCGATGGTGACTGATGCGAAGGATGCGCTTGGGGCAGCGGGGCGGCCCGCGGACATGCGGGTGAGCAAGGAACGGCGGTAAAGCCGACTCGCGGAACCACCTCGCCCTTTCCAAGAAATCTACGAGGACCGCTTTGATCGTCGATGGGATGCCACGCCGGCGTGAATTCCTGGTCGTCGCCTTCGATCATGAGGCGACAATACGACACCGATACTGACAGTACGCTGACGGAAGATGACGGCTGAGGCCGCCGCCGGGCCGCAGCGGCCGTTGGCGGCAGCCGAGTGCGTCGGCGCGCGTCGCTAGCGGTCCGCCGCGCGCGCTTCGCTCCGCGCCTCGCGGTCCTGCGGGCTCCACAGCCATTGGGCGATGATCGTTGCCGCGAATGCGCCGGCGATCTGTGCGACGATGAACCCGGGCGCGTCCGCCGGGCGGATGCCGGCAAAGCTGTCGGTGAGCGAGCGGGCGATGGTCACGGCCGGATTGGCGAACGAGGTCGAGGAGGTGAACCAGTAGCCGGCGGTGATCACGAGGCCGACGGCATAGGGCACCACGTTCGGCTGCGAGCGCAGGCAGCCCAGGATCGTCAGCAGCAGGGCGAAGCTGGCGACGATCTCGCCGGTCCAGACGCCGAGGCCGGTGCGGACGTGCGTGGAAGCCTGCAGCAACGGCTCGCCGAACATGAGATGGGCGAGCAGG
>DATIXH010000362.1:0-25539 GCA_035518775.1 Candidatus Acidiferrum sp. | reverse complement strand
TGCGTACCGACACGCCGCAACTGGGGCCGCCGCTGCCGGGCGATCTCGGCCGGGCGATTCTGGAGCATCAGCAGCAGCTTGGGGTTGCGCCGGGTGCCAGCATGGAGGACCAGGCCGCCCTGGCCGAGCGCCAGCGCCTCGCCCAACAGGCGCAGAAGGCGCGAGAGGCCGGGGTGTTCTTCCAGATTGCCAATCGGGCTGCTCCGATCGGCACCTCAGGTTCGGGGCAGGGTACCGACGGCGCGACGACCGGCGAGCTCCCGCCGACAGCGGACGCCGATCGGCTGAATCTCGATCTCGAACGCGATCAGAACAACCAGCAGCGCAAGCTCGATTTTTTGAATCAGCCCGTCGAGAAGAGCATCTACAACCCTCATGCACTCCAGACGCCGGTGTCGCCCTATCAGGTGATGGCGGGCAGCATCATCGCTGCCAGCCTCGTCACGGGCCTGAACTCGGATCTACCGGGTCTTGTCGTCGCCCAGGTGACGGAGAACGTCTACGACAGCGTCACCGGCCGCACGCTGCTGATCCCGCAGGGCGCGCGCCTGATCGGCACCTATGACAGCGTCGTCGCCTTCGGACAGTCGCGCGCCTTGCTCGTCTGGCAACGCATCGTCATGCCCGACGGATCATCGATCCAGATCGACAATCTGCCGGCCACCGACGCCGCCGGTTATGCCGGGCTCGAGGACGACGTCGATTATCACACTTGGCGGCTGCTGAAAGGCGTGGTCCTCTCGACGCTGCTCGGTGTCGGTACACAGCTCAGTCTCGGCAACGAAGAGGGCGATATCGTCAGTGCGATTCGCCAATCGACTCAGCAAAGCGTCGACCAAGCCGGCCAGCGCATCACCGAGAAGAACCTCAACATCCAGCCGACCATAACCGTTCGCCCCGGTTGGCCGCTGCGCGTGATCGTCCACAGGGATCTGGTGATCAGGCCCTATCGCGGATGAAAGGAGCAGGCGCATGTCCGAACTGAAGCTCGGCAAACTGCCGGACCGGACGCCGGTCAAGATCACCATCACAGTGAGTCCCGACCTCAACCAAGCGCTGCGCGAATACGCGGCGATCTATCGGACGGCCTATGGCGAGGCCGAATCCGTCTCCGATCTGATCCCGTTCATGCTCGGCGCGTTTCTGGAAAGCGACCGCGGCTTCGCCAAGGCGCGGAAGGAGGTTTCGCTGGAAATGCCTGTCGAGACGGCACGGCACCGCCGTGCGCGCCGCTCCCCATCTGAACGCCCGTCAACCACAAGCCAGGAGGAATAAGACCATGTCTGTGATCGGCACATTCACGCCCGCCAAGGATGGCGGCTGGAGCGGCACCATCCATACGCTGACGATCAACACGAAGGTGCGGCTGGTCCCGAACGACAACCGCGACAACGAGAACGCGCCGGTGTTCCGGGTATTCGTCGGCCAGTCCCGCGTCGGTGACGCCTGGGCGGCACGCTCAGGCGGCGATACGCCCAAGGACTATCTGCGCGTCCGTCTTGACGACCCGAGCCTGCCGGAACCCCTCACCGCTGCCCTGTTCCAGTCCGACGACGGGAACGAGGCGCAGCTCGTCTGGAATAGGCGGAAGGTGGAGGGGACCGCGAAATAGGCTCCTCTATCCCGGGATCGGAGAAGGCCATAACTCATATATGGCTTGGTACAATTCTGGTGGAGTCATTGGTTCGGCCTTGGCCTTCACTATTGACGGGCGAAACCATATTTCATATATGGTTATAGTCGAATTGACAAAAGTGCAGCCGAAATCGCCATGTCCCGCCTTATATCCGCACCCTTCTTCAGCGCTCATCCCGTCTTCAGCCGCGCCGAATACGCCGCGGCTGTTGGCCGCCGCCCTCAAGACAAAGTCGTAACGGCGATGCTTGCCCAGCACCTTCAAGCAGGCAATATCCGGCGCATCGCGCGAGGCGTCTTTGCCTCCGTCCCCAAGCATTCCAACGCCGCCAAATGGTCGGTCGACCGCTTCCTAGCGGCCTCTCGCCTCCGTCGAGGTGGCGTGATCGCCTATCACTCGGCCCTCGAGCTGCACGGTTGCGCCTACACCGACGGGCATGAAGTGCAGGTGATCGCGCGCGGTGAGCCCGGCATATTCGAGGCGGTCGGTCTCACCTGTCGATTCGTTAAGCCGCCGCGCGGCTTTGCGCCACCGGACGGCATCACGGTGGTCGACCGCTTGGGCCTAGAAGTCAGCGTGACGACAATCGAGCGCACGATCGCGGACCTGTTCGACCGCTATGACATCGCCGGTGGTGAGGAAGAACTCTTCAACTCGCTGGATTTGATCGCGCGAGTCGACGCGGCGGCGCTGGTCCGGTACGTGCGTTCGATCGGCAACGCGACGGCCGCCGGCGCGCTGGGCTATTGGCTGGAGCGCGAGCGGAGTCGGCTTGGTGTGTCCGATGCGTCGCTCGACGAGATCCGGAAGCTTGCGCCGCGTCAGGCCCGATACGCCCTGGGCGCCAAATCGGGCGAGGGCCGGACCGCAAAGGGGTGGAACGTCATTCTCCCCGTCGACATCGTCGAACGCCGCTTCGAGGGACTCTGATTGGCGGCGCCTTCTGCCCAAACATTGCAGCGCCTCGCCGACGAAACCCGCCACCAGCTCGGCACGCTCGAAAAGGTCCTGCGGCTCTTGGACTTGCTGCAAGAGATCGGCCGAGATTCGGTCCTATCTGAGCGGCTCGCCCTCAAGGGCGGGACGGCGCTCAATGTGTTCCACCTCGGTCTCGACCGCCTCTCGATCGATATCGACTTGAACTATATCGGTGCACTCGACCGGGCCGTGATGGAAACCGAGCGCCCAACCGTCGACGCCGCGTTGAATCGGCTCCTCGCCTCCCAGGGGTACGGCGTCCGCCGCCAGCCCGACGAGCACGCCGGCGGCAAGTGGCTGGCGCGCTATGCCTCAGCGCTTGGCGGCAATGCCACCCTGGAGCTCGACGTGAACTATATGGCGCGCCAGCCCTTGTTTGGTGCCGCGCGCATGGACTCGGTTCCTCTCGGGGGAATGCGTGCGAGCGACGTTCTCGTCCTCGACATTCACGAAATCGTCGCCGGCAAGCTCGTCGCGCTCATCGATCGACATGCCGCGCGTGATCTGTTTGACGCACGCCGCATTCTATCGATTGACGGCCTCGACTGGAGGCGGATCAAGCCCGCCGTGCTGGCTATCGGCGCCTGCGGGCGCCGCGATTGGCGGACCATGTCGGTCGAGGCCGTCAAAGGCGACCCCCGCGAGCTTCGTCAGAAGCTCGCGATCTGCCTGCCGCGCGACCGCTTCGCCGGCAAGGGAGACGTTGATGCGTGGATCGAGGAAACCGTAGCGCTCTGCCGGGAAAAGTTCGCGTTCCTGTTCGATTTGACAGCGAACGAACGGGCGTTTCTCGATGGTGTGCTGGATCGTGGCGAGATCGACGCCGATCTGCTCGACATCGCACCGGAGATACGTCGTCGAATTGGGAACATGCCGATGCTTGCCTGGAAGTGCCTCCACGTCCGGAAGAATAGAAACTTGGACCATTGAACATCCACGCCGAATGTCGCGGGTGTCGCAACCCTTGAGCCGCGCAACTTCGGCCATCCGCTTTGCTGAGGTGCGCGGCCATCGGATTTTGTTGGCTGCGCGGACCCAATCCACGTTCGCTCGGGGGAAGACTCTGATACGATGGAGCCGCCAGAGTACATGCCGCGAAAATCCAGGAATAAACCGAGCGATTTCAAGAGCGCGATTTTCTGACGGTATATTTCACGGTATGAGTGTTTTATTGTGGAAATATTGTACGAGAAAACAATATGTTGGGCGTCTCGTAAACAATCGAGTGGGAGTAACGAAGCGTTAGGCTTAAGAGTTCGTTGCTTCTGATCGCCTGCGAGTCGCGCACGAGCGCTTTTGCTAAATCCGGACTTAACGAGTGCGGTGCTAGAGTAGCCGCATGTCGGTCTATCTCCCCATCGTCGAGCGCGCCAGCCGTTCGCTGATCACCCAGTCCATCCCGGACAGCGGCGATCGGCGGATCGAGCGTGCGGACCTGCGCAGCGCCATGCTGGGTCGGCTCGTCGATTATTGGGACAAGCTGCGCGGCGACCGGCCGATGCCGGCGCGCGGTGATCTGAAGCCGGAGGAGATGGCCTTCGCGCTCGCCCAGATCATGCTCGTCGATATCCACTGGCCGAGCGCCGTGACCGAGGCGTCGGACCCGACGTTCCGCTTCCGGCTGGTCGGTTCGCGCATCGAGGCCACCGGCCATCGCGGCTTGACCGGGCGGTGGGCGCACGAACTGCAGCCGGAATTCTATCGGAATGCGGTCTTGCGGGCCTATCGCGAGTCGGCGCTCGCCGGCGAGCCAAGCATCCGCCGCATCCAGTACAACAGCGACGGCAACGAGCTACGCTATGAGCGGGTCGTGCTGCCGCTGTCGAGCCACGGCACGTCGGCCGACATGCTTCTCGTCGGCACGGACTGGGAGCCGGTGAACCGCGAGTTCTTCCGCCTCTACCCCGCGCTCCAGTCCTAGCGCCGCTAGGCCGCGACGTCCGTCCGCTTCTGGTAGGCAGCCGCGCAGTGGGTCGCGCAATAGGGGCGGCCCGGTTCCGTCAAGGCGCCGCAGAAGTGAAATTCCGGCGCCTTCGGATCGCCGACCGGCCACATGCAGGCCCGGCCTGACGGACCCGCCGCGACAGGGCGCCGCGGCTCTTCCGCCTTCACGACCGGCTTGGCCGGCGCCGGCCGGCCTGACAGCCCGAGCCGATGGGCCTTGCCGATCACGGCGTTGCGGGTGACGCCGCCGCCCAGCTGCTCGGCAATCTGGCTGGCCGTCTGCCCCTGAAGCCACAGCCGCTGCAAGATCTCGATGCGTTCTTCAGTCCATCCCATGGCATCTTCTCATCGACAGTCAAACGATATGTAGCGTCATCGGGTACTATGATCCTACCAGATGTTGTAACGCAAGCATAAGAAACCCGCTCCTCGCAAACGGCGCCCCAGCGCTTGGATGTGGGGCATGAATCATGGAACGTATCGAGAATATATGGTGCGCCGGACCTCGAATCTCAGGCCAGGGCGGCCGGCGGCCCGGCGGCTGGGCGAATCGGGGGCGCGAATCACCCCCAAGCCGGCCCTGCCGCAAGTACCGAATCGATCGGATCGATGTCGGTCGGGCTCGCAAAAAGCCCCATGTTGCGCGGGAAAACTGTCGCACTGGCTGCAATTTGCTATCGCGGAGTCGTCCCTATAAGGTAGCGCCGGTTTGCGAAGGGCGGTGACGTGAGCGACATCATCCGCGAAGTCGACGAGGACCTGCGGCGCGAGAATTTCGAGAAGCTGTGGCGCAAGTATGGCAGCTACGCGCTTGGCTTGGCGGCGCTGATCGTCCTCGGGGTGGCGGGCTACTACAAATGGCAGGACTACACCGCCCACCAGCGGGAGGCGCGGGCCGCGCAGTATGACAAGGCGCTGCAACTGGCCGCCGCCGCGGATCCGGGAGCGCCCGACGCGCTGCAGGCCGTGGCTGCCGGCAGCGATGGCTACGCCGCCCTGGCGCAGCTGGAACAGGCGGCGCTCAAGGCCAAGGCGGGAGACCTCGCCGGCGCAACCGCCATCTATGAGAAGATGACGGCCGATAGCGCGATCGACCAATCCATCCGCGACCTTGCCCTCATCCTCCTGGCCATGCACACCGTCGACACGGCGCCGCCGGAACAACTGACGCAGCGCCTGCAGCCGCTGACTGCCGCGACCAATCCGTGGCACTATTCGGCGCTGGAACTGACCGCCGTGCTGGCGCGGCGCGCGGGCGACACCGGCAAGGCGGTGCAGATCTTCACCGACTTGGCCGACGATCTCAACGCGCCGCAGGCAATGCGGCAGCGGGCCACCGAGATGCTCCACGCCTTGAAGGGATAGTGACGGCATGCGCAACGCTCTTTCGATGGCGGCGCTGTTCGCCGCCGCGTTCGGTTTGACGGCCTGCGACACCTTGTTCGGCGAGTCGGACGGTCCGCCGCTGCCGGGCGAGCGCATCTCCGTGCTGCGCCTCAGCCGGACGCTCGTGCCGGACCCGGCGCTGGCCGACCTGCGCGTCCGGCTGCCCGAGCCCTACGCCAACACGGAATGGCCGCAGCCGGGCGGCTTCTCGACCCATGCCATGCAGCACTTGGCCGCCGGGGGCAGCCTCAACAAGGCATGGGCGGCGTCGGTCGGGGAGGGGTCGGGCGACGACCGCCTCATTCTGGCCGAGCCGGTGGTTGCCGCCGGGCGCGTCTACGCCATGGATGCCGGCGACACCGTGACGGCCTTCGACGCACAGGGCGGCGGGCAGGCTTGGCGCGTCGACCTTACGCCCGAGGGCGAGGATGACGGGCTATTCGGCGGCGGCCTAGCGGTCGACGGCGGGCGGCTGTTCGCGACGACACCCTATGGTGAGGTCGTGGCGCTCGACACTGGGACTGGCAAGGAGCAGTGGCGGATCCGGCTGCCAGGCCCGCTGCGGTCGGCTCCGGCGGCCAGCGGCGGGCGCGTGTTCGTGGTGACGACCGACAACCAGCTCTTCGCCCTCGCCCAGGACGATGGGCGCCAGCTCTGGGACTACACAGGCATCGCACAGGACGCCGGCCTGCTCGGCGGCTCGACGCCGGCGGTTGCCGGTAACGTGGTGGTCGCTGCCTTCAGCTCCGGCGAGTTGGTCGCCTTCGGCGTCGACACCGGCCGCACGTTGTGGTCGGACAGCTTGGCCGGCGTGCAGCGCGGCGATGCGGTGGCGACGCTGGCGGACATCCGGGGCCTGCCGGTCATCGACCGCGGCAAGGTCATCGCGGTGTCGAACAGCGGGACACTCACGGCCATCAATCTCGAGCGCGGCGGCCGAGTGTGGAACGCGAGCATCGGCAGCTCGCAGACGCCCTGGGTCGCCGGAGACTTCATCTACATCCTCAGCACCAATTCCGAGGTCGTCTGCCTGACGCGCGACGAGGGCCGCGTGCGGTGGATCCAGAGCCTGCCGACGTTCCAGAACGAGAAGGACCGCGAGGATCCGATCGTTTGGGCTGGCCCAGTGCTGGTGGGCGACCGCCTCGTCATCACCAGCTCGGCCGGCGACGCCATCTCGTTGTCGCCCTATACGGGCGAAGCGCTCGGCCGCATCCAGCTGCCCTCGAGCGCGCACCTGCCGCCGATCGTGGCCAACAACACGATGTACTTCCTCTCCGACAACGGCGAGCTGACGGCGTTCCGCTGACCAGCGGGCGCCCGATGGGCGAGCGACCATGTCCTTCACCGTCGCCATCGTCGGCCGACCGAACGTCGGCAAATCGACGCTGTTCAATCGCCTGGTCGGCAAGCGCCTCGCCCTGGTCGACGACCTGCCAGGCGTGACGCGCGACCGGCGGAGCGGCGCGGCCAGCATCGGCGACCTCCGCTTCGCCGTGATCGACACGGCCGGGCTCGAGGACAGCGCCGCCCAGAGCCTGACCGGGCGCATGCGCCAGCAGACCGAGCAAGCGGTGGCAGCGGCCGACGTCGTGCTGTTCCTGATCGATGCCCGCGCCGGTGTCACGCCGCTCGACCGCCACTTTGCGGCCTGGCTGCGCAAGCAGGACACGCCGGTGGTGCTGGTCGCCAACAAATGCGAGGGCCGGCAGCCCGCGGCCGGCCTGGCCGAAGCCTTCGCGCTCGGTTTGGGCGACGCGATCCCGGTATCGGCAGAGCATGGCGAAGGGCTGGCCGATCTCTACGACGCCCTCCGCGAACACGCGCCCCCGGAAGACGAGGCGGCGCCGGAGGCGGCGACCGGAGGGCCGCTACAGCTGGCGATCGTCGGGCGCCCCAACGTCGGCAAATCCACGCTCATCAACCGTCTCGTGGGCGAGGACCGGCTGCTGACCGGGCCGGAGCCAGGCATCACGCGCGATGCCATCGCGGTCGAGTGGCGGCATCGCGGCCGGGCGGTCAAGCTCGTGGACACCGCGGGCATGCGCCGGCGCTCGCAGGTGGTGGAACGGCTCGAGCAACTCGCCGTCGACGACAGCCTGCGCGCCATCCAGTACGCGGAGGTGGTCGTGCTCCTGCTCGACGCTGCGGACATGCTGGAGAAGCAGGACCTGGCGATCGCGCGCCACGTGATCGACGAGGGGCGCGCGCTGGTGATCGCGGCCAACAAGTGGGATACGATCAAGGATAAGACCGAGGCGCTGAAGAAGCTGAAGGCGCGCGTCGCCGCCTCGCTGCCGCAGGCGCAGGGCGTGCCGCTGGTGACCCTGTCGGCGCGCACCGGGCAGAACCTCGACCGCCTGATGAGCGCCGTGCTCGACGCCCACGAGACCTGGAACCGGCGAGTGCCGACGCCGGAGCTCAACCGCTGGCTGGCGGCCGCCCTCGATGCGCATCCCCCGCCGCTGGTGAAGGGCCGCCGCATCAAGCTGCGCTACATGACGCAGACCAAGACCCGCCCGCCCACCTTCCAGCTGTTCGGCAACCAGCTGGACGTGCTGCCCGAGGCCTACCTGCGCTACCTCGTCAACGGCCTGCGCGAGCGCTTCGACCTGCCGGGGGTGCCGGTGCGCACGCTCCTTCGCAAGGGCAAGAATCCTTACGCGGGCCGGGAGAAGAGATGACCGGCCCATTCCCCCTCCTGCAAGCGCCGCAGCGGGAAGGGGGGATGGTTCCTGAGGCTCGCGCCTAGGTCCCAATCTCGCCGCCGCCGTCGCGGGTGATGACGACGATCGAGGGGCGCGGCGGCACCTTGGCGTCGAAATCGGGCCAGCGGGTGGTGGCCTTTTCCAGGGTCTCGGATTTCTCGGCGGGATGCTGGACGGAGACGAAGAGCGTCTGGCCGTCGGGCGTGAAGCAGGGGCCGCACATCTCGGCGTCCATGGGCACGGCGTAGAGCAGCTTCGGCACGGCGCGGCCGGGGCCATCGACCTCGGTGGCGTAGAGGCCGTCGGCAATCCCGAAGTCCGGCGCGCCGTCGGTGGCGATCCAGAGGCGGCCCTGCGGATCGAAGGCGATATTGTCGGGGTTGGCGAACCAGCCATTGGCCGAGACGCCCTCGCCGTACTTGGCGCCCTGCTCGGCGGCCTTGGGATCTCCAGCCAGGAGGAAGACGTCCCACTTGAACTGGGTCGCGGCGTGGTCAGCGTCCTTGCCCTCGCCGGGCGGCAGCAGCTCCAGGATATGGCCGGTGGCGTTCTTGGCGCGCGGGTTGGCAGCGCTGACCTGCTCGGGCTTGCGCTTGCTGTTCTTGGTCAGCACGAGATAGACGCGGCCGTTCACCGGGCTGGGCTCGAAATCCTCGGGCCGGTCCATGGGTGTTGCGCCCAGGAGGTCGGCGGCCTTGCGGGCCTGCAGCACGACGTCGCCCTGGCTGTTGAAGCCGTTATCGGGCGTGAGCGGGCCCTGGCCGAAGACGAGCGGCAGCCAGTCGAGCGTCCCGTCGGCGTTGAAGCGGCCGACATGGAGCGTGCCGTCGTCCAGCAGATCCTTGTTGGCCGTGCGGTCGCTGGTGTTGACCGTGTTGCGGCTGACGAACTTGTAGACATATTCAAAGTAGTCGTCGTCGCCAAGATAGACCACCGCCCGGCCGTCCTTGTTGATGACGGAGGTCGCGGCCTCGTGGCCGAAGCGGCCGAGCGCCGTGCGCTTAACGGGGACGGAGTGGGGATCGTAGGGATCGAGCTCGACCACCCAGTCGAACCGGTTCGGCTCGTTCGGCTCCTTGTCGACGTTGAAGCGATCGTTGAAGCGGGCCCAGCCGTTCGAATCCGACAGCTCGCTGTAGCCGGCGCGCTCGAACAGCTTGGCCTGCGCGACCTTCGCGCCGTCGCCCCCGAACCAGTCGGCCGCGCCCTCTTCGCAGGTGAGGATGGTGCCCCAGGGCGTGGCGCCGCCCGAGCAGTTGCAGAGCGTGCCCAGCACCTCCGTGCCCGCGGGATCGGCCGAGGTCTTCAGCAGATCATGGCCGGCGGCGGGCCCGGTGATCCGGATCTTCGTGTTGGCGGTGAAACGGCGGCCGTACTCGCTGTCGGCGACAACCTGCCACTTGCCGTCGGTCTTCCTCACCTCGACCACGGAGTGGCCGTGCGCGGCCATCGAGGTCTCGACCTGACCCTTGTCGATCTTGCCAGCGGCGTCGTCCTCGGTGAGGCCGGG
This sequence comes from Candidatus Acidiferrum sp., assembly GCA_035518775.1. Taxonomy (GTDB): domain Bacteria; phylum Pseudomonadota; class Alphaproteobacteria; order Dongiales; family Dongiaceae; genus JBGPEQ01. The sequence goes on along the minus strand of DATIXH010000362.1, from coordinate 15,377 downwards.
CCACATGATGTGGTGGTTGGTGTATTCGTGGTTGATGCAGAGCAGGCCGTGATCGCTGCTGCTCGAGCCGGCAGGCAGCGGCAGGAAGGCCATGAAGTCGTTGTTGTAGCCGAACTGCTGCTCCTGGGCGGCGCCGCTCATCGCGGCGGGATCGAACGCCGGCGCGCCCTTCACGACCGGGTCGCCCCAGCGGATCAGCACCTGCTTGGCGTAGCCGGGCGCGACATGGTCCTTGTCGTCATAGATGCGTGCGAGCTCGGTGAAGCCGAGGCGCGCGGTGGCGGCCTGCGCGGCGCCGCCGCCAAAGAGCCGGCCGCCGAACATGCCGGCGCCGGCGGCCGCGGCCATACCGAGCAGCGCGCTGCGCCGCGAGACGCGCGCGGCGATGATGTCCTGGATCGGGGGAGAGGTCGTGGGGCGGAGGTGGCCGGCCGAGGGTGCGGTGGTCCGGTCGCGAGCCGCGTTGTCGCTCATCAATGATATCTCCCTATCTCGTGGATTGTTCGCTGGCGCGGCAGTTACCCGGCGGCCGCGCGCGCAAAGTAGGGGCCGAGCATTGCCCGATGGGGACGAGGAGATGAAGGTTTTGTGGCAAACGGCCGATGGTGCCGCCTCGCTCGAGTACACGGCGGTCTCGAGCTCGCCAAGGAAATCGGGGCCAGAGAAACAGCCCTACTGCACGCCCGCGCACCCACGAGCCACCGTTTCATGTAATCGCCCGCAGGCCCGGACCCGAATCCCTTCGGTCCCTGCCTCCGCTCGTGTGTATCGGGCGGCGACCGCGCTGTGACGAATGGCGTGCGGCCGCCGCGCTGTATCAGGATTCGGCCAGCAGCTGCGACAGCTTCTGCGCGAGGTCGCGCTTGCGGTAGGGCTTGGGCAGGAAGTGCCGGGCGCTGGCGTGAGCGCGGTCGTCCTGCACCGACGTCTCCGAGAAGCCGGAGGTGTAGAGGATGGGAAGGTCGGGATGGACGGCCTTGACCGCGGTCCCCAGTTCCCAGCCCGTCATGCCGCCGGGCATCACGATGTCGGTGAAGACGAGCGCGATATCCTGGGCGCCGTCCAGTTTCTCCAGCGCTTCCTTGCCGTTGGCGGCTTCGAGCGTGCGGTAGCCGAGATCGCGCAGCTGCGACACGGCCGTGCGGCGCACGTCGGCGTTGTCTTCTACCACCAGGATGAGCTCGCCGTGGGAGGTCGCCTCCTGCGGCGCAGGCGCCTCCGCGGCCTCCGTCGGCGCCGCCACGCCGCCGCTGCGCGGGAAGTACAGGCGGACGACCGTGCCGTGGCCGACCTCGCTGTAGATCTTCATGTGACCGCCCGACTGCTTCATGAAGCCGTACACCATGCTGAGGCCGAGGCCGCTGCCCCGGCCCGGTCCCTTGGTGGTGAAGAACGGCTCCAGGACGCGGCCGAGGTCTTCGGGCGCGATGCCGCTGCCGGTGTCGGCGACCGCGAGCATGACGTAGTCGCCGGCGGCGGCATCGGGGTTATCGCGGGCATAGGCGTCGTCGAGCGATGCGTTCGCCGTCTCGATCGTCAGCTTGCCGCCGTTGGGCATGGCGTCGCGCGCATTGATGGCGAGGTTGGCGAGCGCGGATTCGACCTGCGCCGGATCGGTCTCGATCGGCCAGAGGGCGGCCGCGGTCCCCAGCTCCACCTGGATCTTCTCGCCGAGGGTGCGGTCGAGGAGGGAGGTCATGCCGGCGACGAGATCGTTGAGGTCGACCACCGCCGACTGCAGCGACTGCTTGCGGGCGAAGGCCAGCAGCTTGCGCGTCAGCTCCGAGCCGCGCAGGGCGGCGGAGAGCGCGGAATGGGCCATTTCGCGCGCCGACTGGTTGCTGGCTAGCGCACTGTCGAGGCGGTCGAGGTTGCCGATCACCACCATCATGAGGTTGTTGAAGTCATGGGCCAGGCCGCCGGTGAGCTGGCCGATCGCCTCCATCTTCTGCGATTGCCGGAGCTGCTCCTCGATGTCCTTGCGCATCGTGATGTCGCGGGCGACGGCGAGCACGCCGGGCCGCCCCTCATGGTCGAAGGGCACGGCCTGGATCTCCGTGACGAGCGGGCGGCCGTCGATGCGCTGCAGCCGCATCTCCGTCAGCGGCACCTGCCGGCGGGCGTCGATGAGAATCTTCGTGCGCTCGGCGGCGCGCTCGCGGTCGCGCGGATCGATGATGTCCATGACAGGGCGGCCGACCAGGTGCGCCGGGCTGCCGGCGCCGAACATCTGCGCGGCGGCATTGTTGGCGAAGACGACGTGGCCGTCGCAATGGATCCACAGCGCCTCGCGGATCAGCTCGATGACCTGCCGGTAGCGCTGCTCGCTGGCGCCGAGCCGCTCCTCGGCGCGGCGGCGCTCCTCGACCTCCTGGCGCAGGCGCTCGTTGGCCGCCTCCAGTTCGGCCGTGCGCTCCTGCACGCGCCGCTCCAGTTCGTCGTTGAGTTGGCGCACGGCCGCCTCAGCCTGGCGGCGCTCGCCTATCTCGCGGTTGAGCTCGCGGTTGGCCTGCGCCAGCTGGCCGGGGCTCGGCAGGGCCAGGGCCTGCGGCACCAGCGGCCACAGCATGATGGCGGTAGCGATCGACACCAGGGCGGTCAGGGCCTTCACCAGCCCGTCGACGGCATAGTCGGGGTGCCACAGGGTCCAGATTCCCATCACATGGGTGGTGCCGCAGCCCAGGATGAAGATGCCGAACATCACGAACATCCAGCGGAACACGAGGTCGCGCCGGCGCATGGCGAAATAGAGCAGCACGAACGGGATCGAGTAGTAGGAGGCCGCGATGATCGCGTCGGAGACCAGGTTGAGCCAGAAGACGACGGGGCGCCACAGCAGGCAGTAGCCGTGCGGCATGAAGCCCTCGGTATCGAAGAAACCGCCAAACAGACTGCTCATGGGCGACTCCAAGGCGCGATCGGAAGAAGCGGATGGGCGCTGACGCGACAATCACGACGTGCGCCCCGCCCGGCAAACGGGAGCGGGACGGCGGCAGCCGGCGAAAGTGGGTCAATACGGCCAGCTCTCAGCACGCCGGCACTCTAGTGCGGACCGGCGCAACTGGCCACATGGGGAAGGCCTGATATCGCCGCGCTTCGCGCGGAACCGTCAGGGTCGCGCCGCTATGACTTCACCGTTTCGAGTGCAGCTTGCTTCCGCAAGCGCGACGAACGCCTCGGTCGCGGTCTCGGGCGGCGGCAGGCTCTCCGGCTTCTCGCCGGGAAAGGCGCGGGCGCGCAGGGCCGTGCGCAGCGGGCCGGGATCGACCACGTTCGCGCGGACCTTCGTGTTGGCGATCTCGTCGGCATACACCAGCGTCAACGTCTCCAGCGCCGCCTTGGTGGCGGCATAAGCGCCCCAGAAGGCCTTGGGCGCGCGCGCGAGCGCATCGGTCACGAAGATCGCGCGGCCGGCGTCGCTCTTGCGCAGCAGCGGGTCGAGGCTGCGGATCAGCCGCCAGTTGGCGGTGAGATTGAGGTTGACCACAGCGGCCCAGTCGCGCGGCGTGATGTGGCCGACCGGCGACAGGGTGCCGAGAAAGGCAGCGTTGCCGACGAGGACATCGAGGCGGCCGAAGCGCTCGTAGAGCGACAGGCCGAGCCGGTCGATGGCTTCGAAATCCGCGAGGTCGAGGGGGACAAGCGTGGCGGTGCTACCGGCCGCGCGCACGGCGTCGTCGACCTCCTCGAGCCCACCGACGGTGCGCGCCGTCAGCACGAGCTGGGCGCCCTCCGCGGCGAAGCGCTTCGCGACGGCAGCGCCGAGACCACGGGAGGCGCCGGTGACGAGGGCGAGGCGGCCGGCGAGCCGCCCCGATGGTGCAGACATGGGCTAGGCCGTCTCGGCGAGCAGCGAGAGCTGGGCCGGGACGCTGCCGCCGCTCTGGTCAGTGAGGGCGGTCGGGTAGTCACCGGTGAAGCAGGCGTCGCAGAACTGCGGGCGCTGCGGGTTGCGGCCGGGCTCGCCCATGGCGCGGTAGAGCCCGTCGATGGAGATGAACGCGAGGCTGTCGACATCGATAAAGCGCGCCATCTCCTGGACGTCGAGCTTGGCGGCCAGCAGCTCCTGCCGTGCCGGCGTGTCGATGCCGTAGAAGCACGAATGCGCCGTCGGCGGGCTGGAGATGCGCATATGCACCTCGGTGGCGCCGGCGTTGCGGATCATCTCCACTATCTTCTTCGAGGTCGTACCGCGCACGATCGAATCGTCGACCAGCACTACGCGCTTGCCCTTGGTGTGGGCGCGGTTGGCGTTGTGCTTCAGCCGCACGCCGAGATGGCGGATGTGGTCGGTCGGCTCGATGAAGGTGCGGCCGACATAGTGGTTGCGGATGATACCGAGCTCGAAGGGGATGCCGGCGGCGGTGGCGTAGCCGATAGCGGCGGGCACGCCCGAATCGGGCACGGGGATGACGACGTCGGCGTCGACGGGCGCTTCGCGTGCCAGCTCGGCGCCGATGCGCTTCCTCGCCTCGTACACGCTCGTGCCCTCGACGATGCTGTCGGGGCGGGCGAAATAGATATGCTCGAAGATGCAGAAACGATGGTGCGCCGGCGGGAACGGCCGCAGCGAATGGACGCCGGCGCTGTCAAGCACGACCAGCTCGCCGGGCGCGATGTCGCGCACGAAGTCGGCGCCGATGATGTCGAAAGCGCAGGTTTCTGATGCCAGGATGTATGTCGTGCCGAGGCGGCCGAGCGAGAGCGGCCGCACCCCCAGAGGATCGCGCACGCCGATCACCATGTCGTCGGCCAGCGCGACCAGCGAATAGGCGCCCTCGACCTGGCGCAGCGCGTCGATCAGGCGGTCGACGGCGTTGCCGCGCGGGCAGGTCGCCATCAAATGGGTGATGACCTCGGTGTCGGTGGTCGACTGAAACAGGGAGCCGCGCCGCACGAGCTCGCGCCGCAGCGCGTAGGCGTTGGTGAGGTTGCCGTTGTGCCCGATGGCGAAGCCCCCGAACTCGAGGTCGGCAAAGAGCGGCTGCACGTTGCGCAGGATGGTCTCGCCGGTCGTGGCGTAGCGGGTGTGGCCGATGGCGGCGTGGCCGCGCAGCCGACCCACCACCGATTCCGCGGAGAAGTGGTCGGCGACGAGGCCGAGCTCGCGGTGGGCGTTGAAGTGGCGGCCGTCGAAAGCGACGATGCCGGCCGCCTCCTGGCCGCGATGCTGGAGCGCATGCAGGCCGAGCACGGTGTGGGCGGCCGCTTCGGGATGGCCGAAGATGCCGAAGACCCCGCACTCCTCGCGCAGATGGTCGTCATCGAAGGGATTGGTCGCGATCCGCTGGCTCATTGCGTGCTCTGCTGCATGGCCCGGTCCATGGCTTTGCGGTCGGCGTCGTTATAGCCCGAGTCGTTGGCCGATGCAGTGGAATCGGTATTCGGCCGATTGCGGCTGGCATCGGTGATGATCTGGATGGCTTGGCCGACCTCCATCGCCTGCTGCGCCTGTTGCTTGGCCGAATCGGCCGTGCTCTGTGCCTTGGCCGCTACCGAGGCCGGTACGAACTGGCGCATGAAATCGGCGCCGACCTGCACGACCGGCAGGGTGCGTGCGTCCTTCAGCCATTGCGGCCGGTTGTCGGGCGCGTAGAAGTTGTCGACGATCAGGAGGGCCACCGAGACGATCACCGCTCCGCGGGCGATACCGAAGAGGATGCCCAGCGAGCGGTCGAGGGCGCCGAGCGAGCTTTCGCGCACGCTGCGGGTGATCATGTGACTGATGATCGCGGCGACCACCAGTACGACCAGGAAGATGGCAATGCCGGTGGCGACGTCGGCGATCAGCTCGTGGCTGATGTACTGGCGCGCAAACGGCCGCAGATAGGGCAGGCCGAACCAAGTGGCGAGGCCGGCGACGATCCACGACCCGATCGACAAGACTTCGCGCAGGAAGCCGCGCAGGAAGCCGAAGAGTGCGGACAGGACGATGATCGTAACGACGATGATATCGGCGATATACGGGTATTCGCTCAAGGAGCCGGCATCCTCAGGGGCTGACGAATCATCATATCACGAACGGCCTCGCCGCGCTGTGTCTTCGACGCCGAGAAAGGCGACGAGGTCATGCAAATGGCCGATCTCCTGTATCTGCGGCGTCTCTCCGCCGTCGCGCCGGCCCCGCCGCGGCGGTACCAGGGCGGTCGTGAAGCCCAGCTTGGCCGCCTCCTTCAGGCGCTGTTCGCGCTGGCTCACCGCCCGCACCTCGCCGCTCAACCCCACCTCGCCGAAGCTGACCAGATTCTCGGGCATGGGCAGACCCGAAAGAGCGGAGATGAGCGCGCCCGCCACGGCCAAGTCAGCGGCCGGCTCGGTGATCCTTAGCCCGCCTGCGACGTTGAGATAGACATCATTCCCGGCAAAGGCAAGGCCGCAGCGCGCCTCCAGCACCGCCATCACCATGGCCAGGCGGCCGCCGTCCCAGCCAACCACGGCCCGCCGGGGCGTCGCCAGCGGCGAGGGCGAGACCAGGGCCTGGATCTCCACCAGCACCGGCCGGGTGCCCTCGATGCCCGCGAACACGGCGGAGCCGCTGACGTTGCCCCGCCGCTCGGCCAGGAACAGCGCGGAGGGATTGGCGACCTCCACGAGGCCGCCGTCGGTCATCTCGAAGACGCCGATCTCGTCGGTCGGGCCGTAGCGATTCTTAACGGCACGGAGGATGCGGAACTGGTGGCCGCGCTCGCCCTCGAAATAGAGCACGGTATCAACCATGTGCTCGAGCACGCGCGGGCCCGCGATCAGGCCCTCCTTGGTGACGTGGCCGACCAGCAGCAGGGTGAAGCCGCGGCGCTTGGCGACCCGGATCAGCTCGGCGGCGCTGGCCCGCACCTGCGCCACGGTCCCCGGCGCTGAATCGAGGTTGTCGATATACATGGTCTGGATCGAGTCGATGACCGCGATATCGGGCGGGTCGGCGCGGTCGAGGCTCGCCAGGATGTCCCGCACGTTGGTGGCGGCGGCGAGGTGCACGTTCGGCGTCGCCAGGGAGAGGCGGCCGGCGCGCAACTTGATCTGCGCCACCGCTTCTTCGCCAGAGATGTAGGCAGTCTGGCCGGCGCCGGCCTTGGGCGCGCCGAGGGCGGCCGCCACCTGCAGCAGCAACGTCGACTTGCCGATGCCGGGATCGCCGCCGATCAGCAGGGCCGAGCCGCGCACGAGACCGCCGCCGGTGACGCGGTCGAACTCCGCGATGCCGGTAACGCGCCGCTCGGCCTCCTCGGCGGTGGCCTGCGTGAGGTCGACGAACTCGAGCTTCCGCCCGCCCTTGCCGGTGAGGCCTTTGGGTGCCGACTCGCGGGCCGCCTCCTCGACGATTGTGTTCCACTCGCCGCAAGCCTCGCAGCGTCCGCTCCAGCGCGGATAGCTGGCGCCGCAGGACTGGCAGACAAAGTTGGCGGCGGGTTTGGCCATGACGCTTTACACGAGACGGATGGCGGTGAGAGGCGTAACCACCTTCCAGATTGTCACCCCCGCGAAAGCGGGGGGCCAGGGCCACTGCCTTGTCGCTTGCCCTGGACCCCCGCTTTCGCGGGGATGACAACATGAGGGGCCGCAGTCGACGTTCATCGCTGGCTACAGCGGCCGGACCGGCATCTTGATCGGGCCTTCGGCGCGGCCGTGGATGAACTGGTCGACGTAATCGTTGGCGGAATGGTCGATCTGCTGGACGGAGCCGGACCAGATGATGCGGCCGTCATAGATCATGGCGATGCGGTCTCCGATCTTGCGGGCGCTGGCCATGTCGTGGGTAATCGACAGCGCGGTCGCACCGAGATCGTTCACGCATTTGCGGACGAGCTCGTTGATGACGTCGGCCATGATCGGGTCGAGGCCGGTGGTCGGCTCGTCGAAGAAGATGATCTCCGGCTCGGTGGCGATGGCGCGGGCCAGGGCGACGCGCTTCTGCATGCCACCGGAGAGCTCGGCCGGCGACATCTCGCCGACCTCCGGTCCGAGACCGACGGCGCCGAGCTTGCGCAGCGCCACCTCCTTGGCCTGATCGCGCGCCATGCCGCGGCCCTGCACCAGCCCGAAGGCGACGTTCTCCCAGACCTTCAGCGAATCGAAGAGCGCCGAGCCCTGGAACAGCATGCCGAACTTACGCAGCACGCGTTCGCGCTCGCGGCCGCGCAGGCCCACGACCTCCTCGCCGTCGATCTTAATGCTGCCGGCGTCGGGCTGGATGATCCCCAGTACGCATTTCAGCGTCACCGACTTGCCGCTGCCGGAGCCGCCGATGACGACCAGCGACTCGCCCACGCCGATCTCGAGGTCGACGCCGTTCAGCACGCGCTTCTCTCCGAACGCCTTCACGAGGCTGCGGATCTCGATCTTTGGCGGCCGCGCATTCATTTCGTGAAGAAGATCTCGGTCAGCATATAGTCGAAGATCAGGATCAGGATCGAGGCGGAGACCACGGCATTGGTGGTGGCGGCGCCGACGCCCTGCGCGCCCCCGCGCGAGTTGTAGCCGTGATAGCAGCCCATGAGCGTGACCAGAAATCCGAACACCGAGGCTTTCACGAGGCCGGACACGACGTCGATCGTCACCAGGAAATCGAGGGTGTTGCGGATGTAGGACGCAGGGTTGAAGCCGAGCTTGTAGATGCTGACGAGGTAGCCGCCGAACACGCCGATGACGTCGCCGACGGCGACCAGCAGTGGCAGCATGGTGATGCCCGCCACCAGCCGCGGGGCCACCAGATAGTTGAGCGGGTTGGTCGAGAGCGTGGTGAGGGCGTCGATCTGCTCGGTCACGCGCATGGTGCCTATCTCGGCCGCCATAGCGGCGCCGATGCGGCCGGCCACCATGAGCCCGGCCAGCACGGGCCCGAGTTCGCGGGTGATGGAGATCACGACGATCTCGGGGATACCGGTCTCGCCGCCCGTGAAGCGCTCGAATCCCGTCGAGCTCTGCAGCGCCAGCACCATGCCGGTGAAGATCGCAGTCATGCCGACGACCGGCAGGGAGTAGTAGCCGATGTCCACCATCTGACGCAGCAGCAGGCGCCAGTAGTAGGGCGGCTTCAGGCAATGCAGCAGCGCTGCCAGGGTGAACAGCGTCAGCCGGCCGATGGTCGCGAGGGCCGAGAGAAAGGCGCGGCCGATCGCCTGCAGCACGGCGAGGATGATCATCGGGTCGCGGCTGCGCCTGCGTCGCGGTAGCGCCGGTAGTAGCGCTGGCCGAGGCTGGTGAGAATCTCGTAGCCGATGGTGCCGGCCTCGGTGGCCACCGTGTCGACTGGATTGTGCGGACCGATGAGATCGACGAGCGCGCCGACCTGCGCTTCCTGTTCGGGAATGCCCGAAATGTCGATCGTCACGAGATCCATGGAGACACGGCCTACAATTGGCGCGCGGCGGTCGCCGAGGTAGGCGCCGCCGCGATTCGAGAGAGCGCGCATGAAACCGTCCGCGTAGCCGACGCCGATCGTCGCCAGCCGCGTCGGGCGATCGAAGCGATGGGTCGCACCATAGCCAACGGTGCTACCAGCGTCAACGCGCCGGACCTGCAGGATTTTCGCTTGCAGCCGCACGACTTGGCGCATCGGGTTCGGTTGGTTCGGGAGCGGCGCGATGCCGTAGAGCGCGGCACCGGGGCGGACCAGATCAAGGGCTTGCTCCTGACCCAGAAAGATGCCGGAGGAGGCGGCGATGCTCCGCGTCACGCCCGGCAGGGCCAGCCGCGAAAGCGCAGCCTGAAAGCGCTGCGGCTGCTCGCGGTTCAGCGGATGCTCCGGCGTGTCGGCGCAGGCGAAGTGACTCATCACGAGGCTCGGGCGCAGCCGCTCCAGCTTGCTGCCGTCCGCGATCAAGTCATCGAGTTCGTCGGCCGGCATGCCGAGGCGCGCCATACCCGTATCGAGATGCAGTCCGGCGCGCGCCGCAGGGTTGGCGTCAGCCGCTGCAAGCCAGGTGTCGACCTCCTGGAGACTGACGAGCACCGGCCGCAGACCGGCGGCGATGAAGGCGGGCGGACCGGCACCGTGCAGACCGTTCAGCACGTAGACAGTTGCGTCCGGCAACAACGTGCGAAGAGCCAGTCCTTCCGGCAGCGTGGCGACGAAGAAAGTGCGGCAGCCGGCTCGCCATACCGCCGGCGTCACCTGCGCAGCGCCGAGCCCGTAGGCATCGGCCTTGACCACGCCGGCGCATTCCGCCGGGGCGACCTTGGCAGCCAGCATCCGATAGTTCTCGGCGATGGCCGCGAGATCGATGGTGAGGATGGCGAGTGCGGCGCGCTCCGCCGAAGCGTCAGCGGCCGCCATGGGGCAGGTGTTCGTCGCGCGCGAGGTCGGCGAACTTCGTCACTTCGCCCTCGAAGTAGAGCGAGACCGTGCCGACCGGGCCGTGGCGCTGCTTGGCAATGAGAACGTCGGCGACGTTGTGGATCTTCTCGCCGTGCTCCAGCCAGCGGTCATGGCGCTCGTTGAACTTCTCCACGGTCTCGTCCGGCCGCTGCTTGGGCTCGCCACGCTCGTGATAGTACTGCTCGCGATAGATGAACATGACGACGTCGGCGTCCTGCTCGATCGAGCCGGATTCGCGCAAGTCCGAGAGCTGCGGCCGCTTGTCCTCGCGCTGCTCGACGGCGCGCGAGAGCTGGGAGAGGGCGAGGACCGGCACGTCCAGTTCCTTGGCGACCCCCTTCAGGCTGCGCGTGATCTCCGACAGCTCCTGCACGCGGTTCTCGCTGCGGCTGGCGCCGACGGAGCGGATCAGCTGCAGATAGTCGACGACGATGAGGCCGAGGCCATGCTGCCGCTTCAGCCGCCGCGCGCGCGTGCGCAGGGCCGGCACCGACAGACCGGGCGTGTCGTCGATGAAGAACGGCAGGCGCGTCAGCTGCTGGGCAGCGGCGACGAACTTCGGGAAGTCGTCCTCGCGCACCTCCCCACGCCGGATGCGGTCCGATGAGATGCCGGTCTGCTCCGAGAGGATGCGCGTCGCCAGCTGCTCGGCCGACATTTCGAGCGAGAAGAACGCCACCTTGGCGCCTTCCAGCACCTTCACGTTGCCGAGCTCGTCGCGCTCCTCGCGATAGGCTTTGGCGGCGTTGAAGGCGATGTTGGTGGCGAGCGCTGTCTTGCCCATCGAGGGGCGGGCGGCCAGGATCACGAGATCGGAATCATGCAGGCCGCCCAACTTGCGGTCGAGATCATGGAGGCCGGTGGTGACGCCGGTGACGTGGCTGTCGCGCTTGAAGGCCTGCTCGGCGATCTGGATCGCCGAGGTCATGGCGTCCTTCAGCGGCTTCAGCACGCCCTCGATCTGGCCCGTCTCCGCCAGCTGATAGAGCCGTTGCTCGGCCGACTCGATCTGCTCCATCGCCGGCAGGTCGAGGTCGTAGGCGAAGGCCTCGTTGACGACCTCCTCGCCGAGGTTGATGAGTTCGCGGCGCAGGAAGAGGTCGTGGATGGTGTGGCCGTAGTCCTCGGCGTTGATGATGGTGACGACAGCGTTCTCGAGCCGCGCGAGATACTTGGCGCCGCCGGCCTCGACCAGCGCCGGGTCCTGGTCGAAGAGGTTGCGCAGGGTCAGGAAGTTCGCGATTTGCCCGCGCTGGATCAGCGTGCCGGCGGCCTCGTAGATGCGGCCGTGCAGCGGATCGGCGAAATGCTCCTTGCGCAGGAACTCGTTGACCTTGTCGTAGACGCGGTTGTTGGCGAGGATCGCGCCGAGCAGCGCCTGCTCGGCCTCGTAGTTGTGCGGCGGCACGCGCGTCGGCGTATCGTTGCCGCGCAGGGCCGTGACGTTGCTGGATCCGGACAGGCTGCGTTCCATCGGTCCCAAACTGCTACTCTGTCATCATACTCCGATTCGGCAAAGGCAAACCCGTCGCGAGTCGCGGTGCGGCGCGCCCGCCTGTCCAGGAATCGGCGTATGCGTAGTCCCCACAAGCTCTGCGCCGGAGCCTCCCAGCGAGCGCAGACCGACCACACTAACAGAGACGCCCTGCGTTGCTAGGTTTATCTGCGTGTGACAGTTGTGGATAACGGGGACGAAAGGCGCGCGCGTCAGCGCGGCTTCAACATGTTGCGGTGTTCGTCGGCGAGACCGACAAGGATGCTGTCGCCGTCGCTGCCGACGCGCAGCACGCCGTACTTCGCCTGCGCATAGAGATCGGCGTCGCCTTCCTGGAAGAAGAAGGAGTCGGCGCCGTAGCTGACCTCGTGTTCGTAGAGGCGGCGCTTGTATCGCAGGCGGAACTCGCCGTCGCCGAGCGGCGCGCCGTCGTCGAGACGCGCGAACTGGGCGACGCCATCGGTGTCGAGCTTGACGATGGCCGTGCCGCGGCGCGGCAACGATTCCGAGAGCGCGTCGGGCGGCAGTGCCGTGCGCGCATAGCGCAAGGTCATGTAGTCACCTTGTAGCAGTGAGCGCGGATCGGCCGGACGGATCGGCAGCAGCACCTGCGCGCCGTGATCGACGATGCGCTGCTTGCGCAGGATGTCGTAGTTGGCGCCGCCCAGGATCAACAGGACGCCGAGACCGAGCAACAGGTGCCGCGCGAGTCTCATGACGGCGCGGCCCCGCTGCGGCGTGACACCGCATATCCTGCCAGCAACGCCGCGCCGACGGCCAGCAGGATCCAGGACTTGGTCAGCAGCGACAGCGCGAGATCGTCGTAGAAGCGCGGCACGAAATAGACCTCGAGCAGCAGGCCGACGATCGCGAGCGGCCAGTGCCCGAGCACGAACGCCAGCATCAGGATGACCAGCGCAGCCGATCCGCCGGGCGGCAGCAGAAGGCAGACGACGGCGGCGATGAGCGCGACGACGATCTCGCGGAGATTGAGGGCACGTGCTGCCGGCGCACGGCCACGCCGCCAGGCCAGCACGAGAACCGTAGCCAGTGCTATCGCTCGCGCCGGCCAGCCGGCGCCGCCATAGGCGGGTGAGTACAGACTGTCCATCAGGAGCGCGTAGGTCGGCAGGGTGAGCAGCAGCACGGTCGCGGTCGGGCGCATGTCCCGTGCGGGCGGCCGCAGATAAAGGAAAGCCCCGATCGGCAGGGTGAGGGCGACGATGTCGACGCGGTGCGTGACCATCTCGTCGGACAGCCCGGCAACGGTGAGGCCGACGGCAAGCGCCGCGAGCAGGAACTGCTGCTGCGCGTAGCGTCCGCGCCAGATGTCGATCGCCGTCAGCGCGGCGGCGCCCACGGCGGCGCTCCACCAGCTCTCGAATTCGAAGCCGATGCTGCCGGCAGCGATGCCGGCGCCGGCCGCCACCAAAGCGATGGCGAACTGCTCGGCGAAGACGCTTTGCGTCGTCTTCGCCTGGATGAACAGCCCGCATACGAACATGACGGCGCCGATGGCCGCGGATCCCAGGCCGGGCTCGTCAAGATCGAAGATGAAGTGCAGGAGGACGGCGACGAAGGCGATCATGATCAGCGCCGTGATCCAGGCGCCGAAGCCGAGGAGCAGGAGTACGTACCAGGGTGCCGCGCGGTCCGCCGCGCCGCGCTCGGACTCCAGCACGCGGCGTGCCGCCGCCTCGTCGATATTCAGAGCTCCACAGAAGGAGGTCAGGTCCGTCATGAGGGTTGCGGCTCCCGGCTGCGGCGGAGCATCTGGAGGAGCTTCGCCGCCAGCCCCACGGCGGCAACCGACCACAGCGCGAGCAGGCCGACGCTGGCGACGAGAAGGGCTTCCTCGCTGCCATGGAAGCCAACGGTCTCGTCGATCGCGCGATAGCCGAGCGCGATGGCGAACAGCACGGCGAAACCGATCACGGTCGTGGCCGCCGCGAAGTCCGGCAGCCAGCGACGGTATGCGATGGCCGCGACCGCGAGGGCGAGCGCCAGGGCGAAGGGGAGGTAGGGCTCGCCCCAGAGGTCCAGGACGTAGGATATGGCCGGCCATGACAGCAGCCCGAGCGCCGCGATCAGGAGCAAGATGCGGGTCCAGGCACCGGCCAGCCATCTCATGCCGTTGCGGACGGCCAGTTCGCGCAACGCCAGGACGAGACAGGCGAGCGCGCCGAGGCCGACCTCGAGCGCCGAACTCGTGAGGCGCTGCTCGGGGATGAGGACCTGCTCGCCATAGAGGGAGAGCGCGAGATAGAGCACGACCAGCCAGAGCAGCCAGTGCGCGGCGCTGCGCGACGCCAGAGTCCAGGGGAGGATCAGAACGGTCCAGGCAGCGAACAGCGTGTAGGCGTCGGCATCCGTGTTGTAGACCTGACCGAGGACGGCCAGCAGCACGCCGACCAGGATCGACGCCGCGATCAGCAGGACCTGGCCGACCGGGCGGGCGAGGCCGACGAACCAGGCGCCGGCGAGGGCGATGACGAGGGCGACCTCGACCGTCGCGAACTTGGCGACCGCCGACCTGTCTGCCCAGTTGTAAGCGAAGAAGGTGATGATGCCGGCGAGGAGATGGCCGGCGCCGATCGCGAGCAGGGTGCGGCGCCCCCAGATCGCCCAGGCTGCGTCGTCGCGCACAGCCGCGGCGGCGGCGAAGTAACGTCCGGCCGGGATCAGGCCGTGGCTATGAAGGGCGTTCACATCCTTGAGCGTCGGCATGGCTGCCGGCCATTACCCGCCAATCGAATGTGAACAGCAACGTTTATTCGGCGGGCCGCGCTAACCCTATTCCGCCGCCGACAGGGCGCGGCCGGCATGATGGCGCTCGAACTCGGCGATGTAGTCGCGGGTGAGCGGCACGGTCTCGAGGCGGCGCGACAGCTGCATCTGGAACACCATCTGTCCGAGATGCAGGAAGGCGATCTCGCAGCCGGCGAGGTAGAACTCCCACATGCGGCAGAAGCGCTCGTCATAGAGGGCGCGGATCCTGTCGCGGTTGCCCTCGAAGCGGCGGCGCCATTCGCGCAGGGTCGAGGCGTAGTGCAGGCGCAGCACCTCGATGTCCGTCACCCAGAGGCCGACCTTCTCCACGGCGCTCAGCACCTCCGAAAGCGCCGGGGTGTAGCCGCCGGGGAAGATGTATTTGCGCAGCCACGGGTTGGTGCCGGCGGGCGGCGTCATGCGGCCGATCGCGTGCAGCAGCATCACGCCGTCGTCGGTCAGCAGGTCGCGCACCTTGGCGAAGAACTCGCGGTAGTGGGCGGCGCCGACATGCTCGAACATGCCGACGGAGACGATGCGGTCGTACTTGCCGGTCTCGTGGCGATAGTCGCGCAGATGGAAGCGGACCTTGTCGGCAAGGCCGGCGGCGCGGGCGCGCGCCTGCGCCACCTTCTGCTGCTCGACCGAGAGCGTGACGCCGGTGACGTCGATGCCGGCGAGCCGCGCGAGGTACAGGCCGAGGCCGCCCCAGCCGCTGCCGATGTCCAGCACCTTCTGGCCGGGCTTCAGCAGGAGCTTCGCGGCGAGGTGCAGCTTCTTGTTGTCCTGCGCCACCTC
>DATIXH010000361.1:0-13985 GCA_035518775.1 Candidatus Acidiferrum sp. | reverse complement strand
ACACGGATCGAGGAGCGGATGCGCGAGATCGTCAAGCGCGACGAGCCGATCGCCCGCGAGGTGTGGGACCGCGACCGCGCCGTCGCGTTCTTTCAGAGCGTCGGCGAGCGCTACAAGGCCGAATATATCGGCGAGATCCCGGCCGACGAGGAATTGAGCCTCTACCGCCAGGGCGAGTTCGTCGATCTCTGCGTCGGGCCGCATCTGCCGTCGACCGGGCGGCTCGGCCAGGCGTTCAAGCTGATGAGCGTGGCCGGCGCCTATTGGCGCGGCGACGCCAGGAACGCGCAGCTGCAGCGGATCTACGGCACCTGCTGGCCCGACGAGAAGCAGCTGGCGGCCTATCTGCATCAGCTCGAAGAGGCCGAGAAGCGCGACCACCGCCGCATCGGCAAGGAGATGAACCTCTTCCACCAGCAGGAAGAGGCGGCCGGCATGGTATTCTGGCACCCCAAGGGCTGGACGCTCTATCGCCTGCTCGAGGATTTCGTGCGCGGCCGCCTGGAGCGCGCCGGCTACGTGGAGGTGAAGACGCCGCAGCTGGTCGACCGCAAGCTGTGGGAGGCGTCGGGCCACTGGGACAAGTTCCGCGAGAACATGTATCTGGCGGAGAACGACGCCGGGCTGAAGGAGTTCGTGGCAGATCCGGCGCAGCGCGTGTTCGCGCTGAAGCCGATGAACTGCCCCTGCCACGTGCAGATCTTCAATCAGGGCCTGAAGAGCTACCGCGACCTGCCGCTGCGCATGGCCGAGTTCGGCTCCTGCCACCGCTTCGAGCCCGGCGGTGCCTTGCACGGCATCATGCGCGTGCGCAACTTCACCCAGGACGACGCGCACATCTTCTGCACCGAGGACCAGATCAAGGACGAGAGCGTGGCCTTCTGTCGCCTGCTCGGCGACATGTACCGCGACCTCGGCTTCACCGACTGGACCGTGCGTTTCGCCGACCGCCCGGCGGTGCGCGGCGGCACCGATGCGGTCTGGGACAAGGCCGAGCGCGCCCTCAAGGAGGCGGTGGAGGCGGCCGGGCTGCCCTATACGATGGCGCCGGGCGAGGGCGCCTTCTACGGGCCCAAGCTCGAATTCCACCTGAAGGACGTCATCGGCCGCTCCTGGCAGTGCGGCACCCTGCAGGTCGATTTCGTCGTGCCCGACCGGCTCGGCGCCCACTACATCGCCGAGGACGGCCAGCGCCATGTGCCAGTCATGCTGCACCGAGCCATCCTGGGCTCGCTGGAGCGCTTCATCGGCATCCTCATCGAGAACTATGCCGGCAAGTTCCCGCTCTGGCTCGCGCCGCTCCAGGTCGTGGTCGCCACCATCACCTCGGATGCCGACGCCTTCGCTGGGCAGGTCCAGGCCGCCCTGGCCGCCCTCGGGCTGCGGGCCGAAACCGACCTCCGCAACGAAAAGATCAACTACAAGGTGCGCGAGCACAGCCTGGCCAAGGTTCCGGTCATCCTGGTCGTGGGCAAGAAAGAGGCAGCCGAGGGCACGGTGGCCCTGCGCCGGCTGGGCGGCGAGAAGCAGGAAGTGCTTGCGCTGACCGATGCGGTCAATAGACTGAAGGCCGAAGCGGCCATTCCCGGTGCGTGAGTTCAGCGGGCGGCCGGCTTGCGCCGGATGGGCCGGGATGGGCGGCTTGAATCCGGTGCCTTGTTCACAGCCCAAAGGAGAACGTTCATAGCCAGGTTACCTTCCGAGTCCGCGCCGAGCCGCGACGGCCCGCGCGTCAACGCTCAGATCAACGTGTCCTCCGTCCGACTCGTCAAAGAGGACGGAAGCATGGTCGGTGTCACCCCTACCCGCGAAGCGATCAGGATGGCCGAGGAGGCCGGGCTCGACCTCGTGGAGATCTCGCCCAACGCCGACCCGCCGGTCTGCAAGATCCTCGATTTCGGCAAGTGGAAGTATCAGGAAGAGAAAAAGAAGAACGCCGCGCGCAAGAAGCAGCGCGTGATCGAGGTCAAGGAGATCAAGCTGCGGCCGGGCATCGATGACCACGACTTCGAGATCAAGATGCGCTCCGTCGTGCGCTTCCTGGAGGAGGGAGACAAGGTAAAGGTCACCTTGCGCTTCCGCGGCCGCGAGATGGTGCACCAGGAGCTGGGGGTGAAGGTGCTCGACCGGGTCAAGGAAGAGATGGACGCCCGGGCCAAGGTGGAGCAGTTCCCGCGGCTGGAAGGGCGCCAGATGGTGATGGTGCTGGCGCCGAAGTAGGGCGGGCGCCTGCAATCACGCCATGACGAACTCGGTCATTCCCTTGCCGAAGGGCCCGGCGCCCGTGACGCCGCCGACGCCGCCCGTGCCGGCGGCGCCGGTTGAGCCGGTGCAGCCGCTGCCGATCGTCACGGTCGCCACGACGGCAGCGCCGGTGGTACCTTGGCAGCCGCCGATCCTCGGCAGCCTGGCCGTGATCTTCGGTGTCGCATCTCTGTTCACGGGCACGCTGGTGCTGGCGCCGCTAGCGATCGTGCTCGCCGTGGCCGCCGGGCTTTTCCGTCAGGTTCCCTGGGCGATCATCGGCGGCAGCGCGGCCACCGTGGCGCTCGCCACGTCGAAGTATTTCTGGGCGCTGCTCGGCTTGGCTTGGCTGGTCAACCGCGTCAGCTGGCTCTGGGGCTAGGCGCCCTCAGCGGTCGTGTTCGACGACCACGGCGGTGCCGTAGGCCAGCACCTCGGTTATGCCGGCGGCGATCTCGGTGGCGTCGTAGCGCATGCCGATGATGGCGTTGGCGCCTAGCGCCGCCGCCTGCGCCTGCATGGAATCGAAGGCATCGGAGCGGGCCCGTTCGCACAGGTTGGTGTAGAGCGTGATGTTGCCGCCGAACAGCGACTGGAGGGCGGCGCCGAGGTTTCCGACAATCGATCGCGAGCGCACGATGATGCCGCGCACGATCCCGAGATTGCGGGTGACGCGCAGGCCCGGCAGCTCGAATGCGGTCGTGATGAGCAGGGGGTCGACGGCCATGGCGGGGAACTCCGTTTGCGGGGGCGAATAGACTGCCCCGGCTTGGCTAAGGTTGCGTTAACCGGCGGCCGCGCCTTGCCTTTTCCGGGCCGCCTCTGTATAAGCCCGCACTCTTGCGCCCCGGCGGCCACGGCTGATGACAACGGGCATGCCCAACCGTCGCGTGAAGCGCTCTCTAACTATTTGAAGGAAAACGAAATGCCCAAGATGAAGACGAAGAGCGGCGCCAAGAAGCGCTTCAAGCTCACCGGCAAGGGCAAGGTGGTGATGTACCCCTCGCAGCGTCGCCACCGGCAGCACAGCCGGCCCAAGAAGATGAAGCGCCAAGCCCGGGGTCCGGAGATCATCAACGACTCCGACGCCAAGGTCATCAAGAAGACCTATCTGCCCTACGGCCTCGACTAACGGAGGATCTGCGCCATGGCTCGCGTCAAGCGCGGCGTCACCTCGCACGCCCGTCACAAGAAGATCGTCGACATGGGGTCTGGCTATTTCGGCCGCTCCTCCACCAACTACCGCATCGCGCTCGAGCGCGTCGAGAAGGCGCTGCAATACGCCTATCGCGACCGCCGCAACAAGAAGCGCGATTTCCGCGCCCTCTGGATTCAGCGCATCAATGCCGGCGCGCGCGCCCATGGGCTCACCTACTCGCAGTTCATCGCCGGCATCAAGAAGGCCGGCATCGCCATGGACCGCAAGGTGATGGCCGACCTCGCCGCCCGCGAGCCGGCCGCCTTCGACGCGCTCGTGAAGCAGGCCCAGGCCGCGCTCGGCAAGGCATGACGGTGTTGGGGCGGGCGGCGCGCCTGCCCCTTCAGCGCACATGCGTCGCTCCTTTCTCGTCCTGATCGGAGTCCTGTTGGTTGCGGCCTGCGGGCTCGCCGCTTGCAGCGACTACACGAAGGACATCGAGGCAGTGCGCCAGGACCGCACGGTGACCCAGGATCAGACCAATGACGCGCTTGCGCTGCAGCTCGCGGGCGCCCGCGGCAAGGTCGAGTGGGTCGGTGACCGCCCGGAGAAATACCAGGACAACGAGTACATCGTCGGCGTGACCGCCAAGATCGAGCGCATCACGCGCGAGGGCGCCAAGCGCGAGATCGAGCTGCAGTTCATCCGCAACCGCCAGAACCTGCAGATCTCCTTCGAGCAGCTCACCATCGACGGCCGTCCTCAGGGCCTCGTCGGCGGCGCGCTCAACCTGCTGCTGATGCAGCTGGAGTAGTCTCGCGCTCCGAACTTAGCGCGCGGTCTTGCTCGCCCGTGCCTTGCGCGGCTCGAAGGGGCGGGGGAAATAGACGATGTCACGGTCCTTAGCCCGGTAGAGCTGCGCCGGCCGGTTGGCGCCGCCGCGCCACTGTCCGGTCGGCGCGATCACGTCGGCCGCCAGCACCCTCGTGCGGAACGCGCTCTTGTCGAGGCAGCGGCCGAGCACGATCTCGTAGACCCGCTGCAGCTCGCCGAGCGTGAACTCGGCGGGCAGCAGATGCACGGGCAGCGAGGTGTACTCCACCTTGCCGCGCAGCCGCTGCACCGCCGCGGCGACGATGCGGCCGTGGTCGAAGGCCAGCTTCGGCTTCACTCCATCGCCGGTCACGGCAAACCAGCCGACATCGACGGCGTTGGCGCCAGGCGAGAGGGTCACGCCTTCGGCGGGGATCAGCGCGAAATAGGCATGCGTCGCCGACCAGCCGCGCGGGTCGCGCCGAGAGTCGCCCCAGCTGCCGAGCTGCTCGAGATAGGGGCTGCGCACGCCCGTCTTCTCCGCCAGCTTGCGCCGGGCGGTGGCCTCGAGGTCGCGGTCGCGGTCGATGTCGACGAAGCCGCCGGGCAGCGCCCACTGGCCGGGGAACGGCTCGCCCGGCGTCTCCGCCCGCTTGACCAGCAGAAGCTGGAGCCGGTCGTCGACAGCCGCGAAGATCGCCACGTCGACGCTGCAGAGCGGCCGCGGGAAGGAGAGATCGGGAGCCGCTGCCGTCATCGCTTAACCATAGACTCCTC
Source organism: Candidatus Acidiferrum sp. (assembly GCA_035518775.1). Lineage (GTDB taxonomy): Bacteria > Pseudomonadota > Alphaproteobacteria > Dongiales > Dongiaceae > JBGPEQ01. The sequence goes on along the minus strand of DATIXH010000361.1, from coordinate 9,013 downwards.
TTGACAAGTTAGTTGTATAGCACCACTATCTTAGTTGTACAATACAACTAACATGGAGACCGCCGATGTTCGGCATCCGCTTCGTGAAGGCAGAGCCCACGACCTATCTGATGGTGTTCAAGCGCGGCCGCGTCCTGCGCGAAGGGGCCGGTTTCGCCGGCTTCTATCACGCTCGGACAACCACCCTGGTCGCCGTTCCCGTCGGCCTCCAGGAGCGCGGCTTCATGATGGAGCAGGTCACGGCCGACTTTCAGAAGGTGACGGTGCAGGGCCAGGTGACGTTCCGCGTCGCCGAGCCGCGCCGGCTCGCCGGCCTGCTCAATTTCGCCCTCGATCGCGCCGGCAAGCGCCACGCCTCCGACGACCCGGAGAAGCTGTCGCAGCGCGTCCTGAAGCTGCTGGAGGTGCTGAGCCAGCAGTCGCTGCTCGCTCTCAGGCTGCCGGAGGCGCTGCGCGCGGCAAGCGCAGTCGCCGCCAAGATCGAGGCCGGGCTGCGCGCCCATCCGGAGCTGGTCGCCCTCGGCCTGGAGATTCAGGCGGTCTCGATCGTCGCCATCAAGCCGGTGCCGGAGACCGCCCGCGCGCTCGAGGCCGAGGCGCGCGAGGCCATCCTGCGCGGCGCCGACGAGGCCGTGTTCGCGCGCCGCAACGCCGCCGTCACCCAGGAGCGCGCCATCCGCGAGAGCGAGCTCGAGACCGAGATCGCCGTCGAGCACAAGAAGCGCGCCATCCGCGAGGCGCAGATGGATGCGGAGGCCAGCGTCCGCCGCCGCACCCATGCCCTGCGCGCCGCCGACATGGAGGCCGACGTGGCGCTCGAGACCCAGCGCCAGGAGTTCGTGGCGCGCAACGCCGAGAACACGCGCACGCTGGCCGAAGCCGAGGCGCACCGCCTGAAGGCGGTGATGACCGCCCTGGAGAGCGCCGATCCGCGCGTCGTGCAGGCGCTCGCCGGCGCCGGCATGCAGCCAGCCCAGCTCATCGCCCAAGCCTTCGGCGGCATCGCCGAGAAGGCCGAGCGCATCGGCCAGCTCAACGTCTCGCCAGAGCTGCTGGAGACGCTCGCCGCCGCCACGGTCCCCGCCCGGAGGGCCCGCCATGCCGATGGGCGTTGAACGAAAGCTGGTGCTGGTCACGCGCCGCACGCGGCTCGAAGAGCTGGTGCAGAAGCATCACACGCGGGAGGCCGCCCGGTTCTATGTCGAGCATCTCGGCGCCGACTTCGCCGACTACCGCCGCGAGCACGAGGCGTATATGGCCGGCCGCCAGAGTGTGCTCGCGGTGCTCGAGGCGCACGGCCGGTATCAGATGATCGACCGCAGCTTCCTGCCCAACTTCCTGTTCGGCCCGCACGATATCGTGCTCGCCCTTGGCCAGGACGGCTTGGTTGCGAACACGCTCAAATATCTCGACGGTCATCCGCTCGTCGGCCTCAATCCCGAGCCGACGCGCTATGACGGCATCCTGCTGCCCTTCGCGCCGCGCGATCTGGCAGCGCTGCTGCCGGCGCTGCTGGCGGACAAGCGCCCGCACAAGGCGATCAGCATGGCCGAGGCGCGGCTCGCCGACGGCCAGCTGCTGCGCGCCGTCAACGAGCTCTTCATCGGCCCGCGCAGCCACGTCTCCGCACGCTACGAGATCAGTCTCGGCGGCCGCCATGAGGTGCAGTCCTCGAGCGGCCTCATCGTCGCCACCGGTATGGGCTCCACGGCCTGGATCAAGAGCATCGTCGTCGGCTCCTTCGGCGTCGCGGCGGCCTTCGCCGGCGGCGCGCTCGACGCACCAGCGACCGTCACACGCCCCTGGGACGACCGCGAGCTGACCTTCGCGGTGCGCGAACCGTTCCCCAGCAAGAGCTCGCAGGCCTCGCTCATCTGCGGCCGCATCGCGCCGCCGGCCCAGCTGCACCTGCGCTCGCTGATGCCGGAGGGAGGCGTGATCTTCTCCGACGGCATCGAGGCCGATAACTTGGCCTTCACCGCCGGTATGGAGGCCGTCATCGGCCTCAGCCAGCGCCAGGGCCGCTTGATCGTGTAGCTCCGAGAATTGACCCGCCGGGGACCCGTCCGTATACTCCGCCCGTCTTTCGAGGACAGGCCCATGCGGTTCTTTCGATTTAGCAGCGGATCGGAGAGAGCGGCGCCGTCCGCCGGGGTGCGGGGGACTGTGATGCGCTGAGTGCGCGCGCGTCACGGGACTAGGGGACGGGGCCGAGCCGAAGATCGGCCCCTTTTCATTTTGCGGATCACGACGATGCAGAACCTGGATGCGGTGAAGACCAAGTGGCTGGAGGCCGCGACGGCGGCCGCCTCGCCGGCGGCGCTCGAAGAGGTGCGCGTGAAGGCGCTCGGCAAGAGCGGCGAGGTCTCGGCCCTGATGAAGGGCCTGGGCGCGCTGTCGCCGGACGAGCGGCGCGAGGCCGGCGCCAAGCTGAACGCGGTCAAGGATGCCGTGACCGCCGCCATCGAGGCGCGCAAGGCCGTGCTCGCCGATGCCGAGCTCGACGAGCGCCTGAAGACCGAGCGCATCGACGTCACCTTGCCGGCGCGGCCGGAGCCGGAGGGCCGCCTCCATCCGATCAGCCAGACCATCGACGAGATCGTCGCCATCTTCGGCGCCATGGGCTTCCGCGTCGCCGAGGGGCCGGACATCGAGGACGATTTCCACAACTTCACCGCCCTCAACATTCCGCCCGAGCATCCGGCGCGGCAGATGCACGACACCTTCTACATCACGGGCGCCGACGGCACCGGCGGTCCCGGCGGCAAGCTGCTGCGCACCCACACCTCGCCGGTGCAGATCCGAACGATGAAGGATTCGAAGCCGCCGATCCGTATCATCGCGCCCGGCCGTACTTACCGGGTCGATTCCGATATGACGCACTCGCCGATGTTCCATCAGGTCGAGGGGCTCGTGATCGACGAGACCACGCATATGGGGCACCTGAAAGGCTGTCTCACCGAATTCTGCCGCGCCTACTTCGGCATCCCCGATCTGAAGCTGCGCTTCCGCCCGAGCTTCTTCCCGTTCACGGAGCCGTCGGCCGAGGTCGATATCGGCTGCTCGCGCAAGGGCGGCGAGCTGAAGATCGGCGCCGGCGACGACTGGCTGGAGATCCTCGGCTGCGGCATGGTGCATCCGAAGGTGCTGGAGCTCTCCGGCATCGATCCGGCGCGCTATCAGGGCTTCGCCTTCGGCATGGGGATCGAGCGCATCGCCATGCTGAAATACGGCATCCCCGACCTGCGCACCTTCTACGAGGCTGATCTGCGCTGGCTCCGGCACTACGGCTTCCTGCCGCTGGACGTGCCGAGCATGACGAGCGGGCTCACGCGATGAAGCTCACCTTCTCCTGGCTGAAGGATCACCTCGATACGTCCGCCGACATCGCGACGATCGCGAATGCGCTCACCATGCTCGGTCTCGAAGTCGAGTCGATCGAGGATCGCGCCAAGGCGCTGGCGCCCTTCAAGGTCGCCTACGTGAGAGAGGCGAAGCAGCATCCGAACGCCGACAAGTTGCGCGTCTGCATCGTCGACACCGGCACGGAAACCGTGCAGGTCGTCTGCGGCGCGCCCAATGCGCGCACGGGCATGAAGGGCGTGTTCGCGCCCGCCGGCAGCCACATCCCCGGCACCGACCTCGACCTCAAGAAGGGCGTGATCCGCGGCGTCGAGTCCAACGGCATGCTCGTCTCCATGCGCGAGATGGGCTTGAGCGACGAGCATGAGGGCATCATCGAGCTGCCGGAGGATGCACCGGTCGGCAAGCCGTTCGCGGAGATTCTCGGCCTCAACGATCCGGTCCTCGACGTGAAGATGACGCCCGACCGCGCCGATTGCCTGGGCGTGCACGGCATCGCCCGCGATCTCGCGGCCGCCGGCCTCGGCCGGCTGCGCGCTCCGAACATAGCCGAGGTGAAGGGCAGCTTCGCGAGCCCGATCCTGTGGAAGCGCGACCTGCCGGACGATCCGAAGGCTTGCCCGTTCGTCGCCGGCCGTTACTTCCGCAAGGTGAAGAACGGTCCGAGCCCGAAATGGCTGCAGGACCGGCTGACCGCTATCGGCCTGCGCCCGATCTCCGCGCTCGTCGACATCACGAACTACGTCACCTTCGATCTCGGTCGTCCCCTGCACGTGTTCGATGCGAAAAAGCTGGCCGGCGACCTCACCATGCGCATGGCCAGGAACGGCGAGCAGATCCTCGCCCTCGACGGCAAGACCTATATGCTCGACGACACCATGACCGTGATCGCGGACAAGGCTGCGGTGCACGGCATCGGCGGAATCATGGGCGGCGAGCTGTCGGGCTGCACGCCCGAGACCACGGACGTGTTCCTCGAGGTCGCGCTGTTCGATCCGACGCGCACGGCCGCCACCGGCCGCAAGCTCGGCATCGAGTCCGACGCCCGCTACCGCTTCGAGCGCGGCCTCGATCCGCAGAGCGCGGTGTGGGGCGCCGAAGTGGCGGCGCGCTTGATCCTGGAGATCTGCGGCGGCGAGGCCAGCCATGTCGCCAGCGCCGGCGAGCTGCCGCGCCTCGACCGCCGCCTCACCCTGCGGCCGGATCGCGTGCGCAGCCTCGGCGGCCTCGACCTCCCGGTCGCCGAGTCGCAGCGCATCCTGCAGGCGCTCGGCTTCACAGTGAATGCGAAGGACTGCGTGCTCCGCTGCGACGTCCCCTCCTGGCGCGCCGACGTCGAGGGCGAGGCCGACCTGGTGGAGGAGGTGCTGCGCGTGCACGGCTTCGATCGCGTGCCGCCCGTGCCGATGGCGCTGGAGACGGCGCTGCCAGAGCCGGCGATCACGCCGGCGCAGCGGCGGGTGACGGTGGCGAAGCGCGCCCTGGCGGCGCGCGGCCTGATGGAGGCCGTGACCTTCTCCTTCATGGACGGCCGCATCGCCGGCCGCTTCACCGCCGGCAACCGGCCGCCGGTGGCGCTCACCAACCCGATCGCCGCCGATCTCGACGTCATGCGTCCTTCGATCCTGCCCAACCTGCTGCAGGCGGCGCTCCGCAATGCCGCCCGCGGCAGCGGCGACGTCGCGCTGTTCGAGGTCGGTCCGCAATATGCCGACGACACGCCCGACGGCCAGCTGCTGGTCGCGGCCGGCATTCGCACGGGCTCCGTCCGCCCGCGCCACTGGGCGGCGCACCAGCGCGCGGTCGACGCCTTCGACGCCAAGGCCGATGCCCAGACCCTGCTCGCGGTCTGCGGCGCGCCCGTCGACAATCTGCAGGTCAGCACCGATGCGCCCGGCTGGTATCACCCCGGACGCTCGGGCGTGCTGCGGCTCGGCCCCACGGTGCTGGCGCAGTTCGGCGAGCTGCATCCACGCGTGCTGCGCGAGCTGAACGTGAAGGGCGCGGCGGTCGGCTTCGAGCTGTTCCTCGATCGCGTTCCGCAGCCGAAGGCCAAGGGCAAAGGCGCGTCCTCGACCCGTCCGCTGCTGCAGGCGTCGGCCTATCAGCCGGTCGAGCGCGATTTCGCCTTCGTGGTCGCGTCCGACGTACCGGCGGAGAAGCTGATCCGCGCCGTCAAGGGCGCCGACAAGGCGCTGATCCAGTCGGTCTCCCTGTTCGACGTCTTCGAGGGCGGCAGCCTCGGCGCCGGCCGCAAGTCGCTGGCCGTCTCGGTCACGCTCCAGGCCATGGACCGCACGCTGACGGAACAGGACATCACGACAGTGTCGGAGAGAATCGTCGCCGCCGTTGCGAAAGCGACGGGCGCCGAGCTGCGCCGCTAACGAAGCGGCGCGGTCAGGCGTGGGTCGCGTTCAGCGCGGCTCCAGCGACGAGATGCCGCCGCTCGGCGGCGGCAGGTTGCCCGGCCGCCCGTCGTCCATGTTCTCGGGCACGACGTCGAAGATCCGGCAGAGGACGCTGAGGAATCCGGCCAGCTTGTCAAATATCCAGCGCATCTGTGAACTGTAGCGCCGGATCGCCGCGCGCGCCACCCGCGGCCGACGCAAGGCCGACCCGCGATTTGTCAGGCGCTCCGGAACTTGATAACACCGCGCGATGGACCGCACGGCGATCGATGGACTGAAGCACGCGCTTTCGGTCAGCCCCGAGAACCTGCCGCTGCGCATGCTGCTGGTGCGGGCGCTGTTCGACGCCGGCGTCGTGACGGAGGCGGCCGATTGCCTGCGCAAGGCGCCCGCGACGCTGTCGACGCCTGCGGATCGTGCGCTGGCCGGCCGCATCCTTCTTGCGGTCGATGACGCGGCCGGCGCGCTCGCGGCCTGCAGCGGCGGCGACCCGGAGGAGCTGCTGGTGCGAGCCCGCGCCCATCTCGCGCTCGGGCAGCATCGCGACGGCCTCGCCGCCTACGACAAGGCGGTCGCCGCCAATCCGGCGATCGAGGACCGCGAGCTGCGCAAGCAGCTCATGGGTGGGCTCGGCGACACCGCGCCGGCCGGCGCCGGCAACGTCGTGAGCTTCTCGGTCATCCGCAACGAAGCCAAGGAGAAGCGCGCGCAGCAGGATCCGGCGGCGGCGTTCCTGGAGCCGCAGCAGTCGAAGGTCACGTTCGCCGACGTCGGCGGCCTCGCCGAGGTGAAGAAGCAGATCCACCGCCGCATCATCCTGCCGTTCCAGAAGCCCTCGCTGTTCCAGAAGTTCGGCCGCCGCGCCGGCGGCGGCGTGCTGCTCTACGGCCCGCCCGGCTGCGGCAAGACGCTGCTGGCGCGCGCCACTGCCGGCGAGTGCGACGCCCGATTCTACAGCGTCGCCATCTCCGACATACTCGACATGTGGTTCGGCGAGTCGGAGCGCAAGCTCGCGGCCGTGTTCGAGCAGGCGCGCCGCACCGCGCCGTCGGTGCTGTTCTTCGACGAGCTGGAGGCGCTGGCCGGAAAGCGCCAGTACACCACCGACAGTTCGGCCGCGCGCCTGGTCAGCCAGTTCCTCTCGGCCACCGATGGCTTCGCCGCCGACAACCGCGAGGTGCTGATCCTCGCCGCCACCAACGTCCCCTGGGCGGTCGATCCCGCCTTCCGCCGGCCCGGCCGCTTCGACCGCATCTTCTTCGTCCCGCCGCCCGATCGCGAGGCGCGCGAATCGATCCTGCGCATCCTGCTCGCCGACCGCCCGGTGGGCGGCGATGTCGACGTGGCCGCGCTGGCCAAGGCGACCTCCGGCTTCTCCGGCGCCGATCTGCGCAACCTCGTGGAGACCGCCTGCGACCTCGCGATCGAGGAGTCGCTGAGCGCCGGCGCCGAGAAGCCGGTCGGGCAGTCGTACCTGCAGGCCGCGCTCAAGGAGCTGAAGCCGACCACGACCGAGTGGCTCACGACGGCCCGCAACTATGCCCGTTACGCGAACGAGGGCGGACAGTACGACGAGGTGCTCCAGTTCCTGGAGAAGCACGGGCGTTAGCCGCCGTCCGAATCTGACCCACGCAGCGTCGCCTCAGAAATCCTTCCGCAGACGGATGAGCCGCAGCTCGCGCTTTATCATTCGTTCGAGGATGATGCCGCCCGCCCAGAGATAACCCATGACGCCCATCCACAGAGCGAACAGGATGAACGACGAATGCTCGCGGCTGTACAGAAGCGTCGCTGTGAGCATCATCGCAGGCATGCTGAAGAGGATACTCCGCCAGAAACTCGGATTGATCTGCCGCTCCGCCATCGCCATCAATGCAGGAATCTCGGCCATCCCTTTCGAAGCCCGCCGTTCGACGCCGCAGCTCAGAAATCTCGCAGCCGCACCGCTGCCAGTTCCTTCTTCAGCATCCTATGGAAGATGCCGGCCGCGGCCCAGCTGTAGGCGCAGAGGGCCAGCCAGAGGAGCGAGAGCAGCGTCGCCGCGTTGTCCTGCCCGGCATCTTCTAGCAGCTGGGCCGTCAGCCGATACAGGACATAGGAGCCGATGATGATGACGAGCGTGTTGGTATTGCCGAAGCGCCCCATCCAGACGGCGAACCGCCACCACAGCCCGAGGAACGGGTTGGTGCGCATCTTGACGGCGCACAGCAGATGGAGCGCCGGGCGGAAGTTGGCATCGGCGGCGAGGCACAGCAGCGCCTGCTCCTGCGCCCCGCGGATGTCGCCGCGCCGCAGCAGCACATGGCCCATCAGCACCGCCGCCTCGGCGCAGGCGGCGTCGAGGGCGAGCGCCTCGCGGGCGTGCCGCTCGGCTTCGTCCAGTCTGCCGGCCTCCAGCAGATGCAGGCCGAGGTCGGCGAGCAGCTCGGGATTGGCGGGCGCCTGCCGCAGCCCGGCGCGCAGCGTCGGCTCCACGTCCTGGCGGCGGCCCCAGCGATCATAGGCATCGGCCAGCAGGCGGTAGGCCGTCGCGTCCGTGGGGTCGAGAGCGAGCGCCTCCTGGAGATGCCGCTCCGCGTCGGCGAAGCGGCGGCGGGTCACCTGGATCGCGCCGGCGGCGAGATGGGCCGCCGGCAACTCCGGCGCCCCCGCCAGCGCCTGCTGCGCCTCGTACGCGGCGGCGTAGAGCCGCTTGGTGGCGTGCAGGCAGACGGCGAGCAGGGCGTGGGCCTCGGCGTCGCTCGGGTCCGCCGCCAGGGCCTGGCGCAGCTGCTCGATGGCGCCGGCGTAGTGCCCGATGCGCATCTGCCGCCGTGCCAGCGCCAACAGACCGGGCGAGACCGTCATGCGCGGTCCGGATGGAGGTAGCGATGCAGCTGATAGGGGCCGACCTGATAGAGGAACAGCCGGTAGAGCACGGTGAGATCGATGGCCGAGCGCAGGATCTCGAGATAGGGAAAGGCGGCGCGCAGGGTCGGCACCTCGACCAGACCCGCCGCCAGCAAGCGGGACGGCAGGGCGTGGAAGACGGCGACGATCGCGCCGCCCGCCACCGCCCACAGGATCTCGGCGCGGCGCGTCGGGCTGCTGAGGGCGAAGCTGTTGACGGCGAACCACAGCAGCACCAGCGGCTGCGCTTCGAAGCTGGTGCTCGCGAAGGCCGCCGGGAGGAGCATGCCGGACAGGACGATCCAGAACGGGTTGGCGGCCAGCCGTCCCAGCGCTGAAGGCGCCGGCTCGTC
>DATIXH010000360.1:0-5341 GCA_035518775.1 Candidatus Acidiferrum sp. | reverse complement strand
CGAGGCCGTCCGCGTGATGCTCGACAACAACGTCAGCGGCCTGCCCGTCGTCGACGGCAGCGGCCGGCTGCTCGGCATCGTCACCGAGGGCGACTTCCTCCGCCGCGCCGAGACCGGCACCGAGCGACGCCGCCCGCGCTGGCTCGAATTCCTGCTCGGGCCGGGCCGGCTGGCTGCCGACTACGTCCACACCCACGGCCGCAAGGTCGAGGAGGTGATGACGCGCGACGCCGTCTCCGTGACCGAAGATGCGTCGCTCGATGCGATCGTGCGGCTCATGGAGCGCCGGCGCATCAAGCGCGTTCCCGTCCTGCGTGCCGGGAAGGTGGTCGGAATCGTCAGCCGCGCCAACCTGCTGCGGGCGCTGGCCAGCGTCGCCGGCGAATTGCGCCCGGGGGCGGCGAGCGACGCCGAATTGCGCCGGCTCGTGCTGGCGGAGATCGAGAAGCAGCCCTGGTCGAGCGGGAACGCCATCAACGTCGTCGTGCGGAACGGCGTCGTGCAGTTCTGGGGCGTCATCTCCGACGACCGGCAGCGCGACGCGCTGCGCGTCATGGTGGAGAACATCGCGGGCGCCAAGGGCATGACGGACAACCTGATCTGGGTGGAGCCGATGTCCGGCCTCGTCATCGAGGCGCCCGAGGAACAGGCGGACCGGCCGCCGCCGGGCGGCGGCTGAGGCTCCGGCCCGTCTCCGCACCGCGCCTCAGGTCGCCATGCGCGGATAGAGCCGGGCGGCGATAGCGACCAGCACGGCCGAGGTAGCGAGCAGGATCGCCAGGTCGAGCGGCAGGCCGAACACACTGGCGCCGCCGGTCAGCATCAGGGCCCGCAGGGCATCGACCTCGTAAGTGAGCGGATTCAGGGAGGCGATGGCACGCAGCCAGCCCGGCATCAGCTCGATCGGATAGATGGCGTTGCTGGCGAAGAAGATCGGCATGGTCAGGACTTGGCCGATGCCCATGAAGCGCTCGCGCGTCTTCACCACGCAGGCGATGATCAGGGAGAGGGTCGAGAACAGGGCCGAGCCGAGCGCGACGAAGGCGGCCGCGCCCGCCATATGCAGCGGACCGAAACTGACGCCGATGCCCATGACCAGCGCCAGGATATAGACGATCACCGCCTGCGACAGGCCGCGCACGCTGGCGGAGACCGCCTTGCCGATGACGAGGGCGGGCCGCGGCGCCGGGCTCACGAGATAGCGGTGGAGGACGCCGAGGTCGCGCTCCCAGATGGCGGAGATGCCATAGAAGATCGCGGCGAACAGCACGCTCTGCGCCAGGATGCCGGCGGCAAGGAAATCGAGGTAGCGGGTGCCGTTGGCCGAGAGGCCGCGGATCTGCGCCATCACCTGGCCGAACAGGACGAGCCACAGCACCGGCTGCACGGCGCGCGTGAGGAGCTCGAGCGGATCGTGGCGCAGCTTGCGGATATCGGCGTCGGCGACCGCGAAGGTCTGCAGGCCGAATTCGCCGACCGCGGCGAGGGGCGACCGCCTAGCCATGGCCGCGCGCGCTCGCCCGCGCCCGCCGTACCTCGCGGTAGCTCCCCTGGGACTCGATCTCGACGCCGGTCAGATGCGCGAACACGTCGTCGAGCGTCGCGCCGGGTCCGACGCGCGATTTCAGCTCGTCGGGCGTGCCGATATCGGCGATGCGGCCGTCATGGATGAGGGCGATCCGGTCGCACAGCTCGTCCGCCTCCTCCATGTAGTGGGTCGTGATGAGCATCGTCGTGCGCAGCGCCACCTTCAGCTGTCGTACATGCTGCCAGACGGATTGCCGCGCCACCGGATCGAGCCCCACCGTCGGCTCGTCCATGAACAGCACCTGCGGCCGGTGCAGCATGCTCTGGGCGATCTCCAGCCGCCGGATCATGCCGCCGGAATAGCGCTGCACCAGATGATCCGCCGAGTCGGCCAGCCCCATGACTTCGAGGGCATGCCGGATGCGCGGCGCGCGCTCCACGCGCGGAATGGCGTAGAGACGCGCCGAGAGCAGCAGGTTCTCGTAGCCGGTGAGCGAGCCGTCGGCCGACAGCAGCTGTGGCACATAGCCGATGCGGCGGCGCACCTCGGCCGGCTCGCGTACGATGTCGAAGCCGGCGATGGCGGCGCTGCCCGAGGTCGGCGGCAGCAAGGTGGTCAGCATCTTGATGAGTGTGCTCTTCCCGGCACCGTTCGGACCGATCAGGCCGAGGATCTCGCCGTGCGCCGCCGCGATCGATACCGCGTCCACGGCGGTCTTGTCGCCGAAGCGCTTGGTCAGCGCGTCGGTTTGCAGCGCGAGCGCGCCGGATTGATCGCGTAGGTTCATGGCTTGCGCAGATTTCCACAAGAGATGCCCCTCCGTCCCTGCGGCGGTGGAGCGCATCGGCGCACGCGGCCTCGCGGCGGCGTTCACTCCTTCGCGCGGATGACGAGCACCGGGCAGGTCGCGTGGCGCATCACCGCCTCTGCGACGCTGCCGACCAGGGCGCGCCGCACGCCGCCGCGCCCATGGCTGCCGATCACGATGATGTCGGCGGGCCAGTCCTTGGCGGCCTTGACGATCGTCTCGGCCGGCGCACCGACCTCGACGAACTCCAGCGTGGTTGCCGGCAGCGACAGGCGCCCGCAGAAGCCGGCCAGCAGTCTCTTGCCGTCCTGTTGGGCAAGGGCAACCAGTTCGCTGGCGGCAAGCCCGCTCTCGGGCGGGACGGCGAGCGCAGGATCGACGGCATGGATGAGCGCCACCGTGCCTCCCAGCGAGCGCGCCAGCGCGCTGCCGACCTCGGCGGCGTGCGCCGCGACCGGCCCGCTATCGACAGCGATGAGGACGTTGCGGAAGTTCATGGAATTCCCTCGGTGGTGCTACATGCAAGGCCTGCGAGCGGGATGCATTGATCTAAGTCACGCGGCCGGGCTCTTAGCCTGAGCGCGCCGGCGGCCGCGCGGGCCGTGCATGCCCGCCATGCCCCGGCGTCAATGGCGCTCACGGCCAGCGCGCCTGTAGGGTCGTCGCACCCGCCACGACCGGATCATCCGCTTGCCGACCTCCCTCCTCTATCTCGTCACCATCCTGATCTGGGGCACCTCCTGGTATGCCATGGAGCTGCAGCTGGTGCTGCCGGGCGAGCTGGCGATCGCCTATCGCTTCCTGCTGGCGGCGGCGCTGCTCGTCGGCTATTGCCTGCTCACGGGGCGCTCGCTGCGCGTCTCGCGCCGCGATCATCTGTTCATGGCGCTGCAGGGCTTCTTCCTCTTCTGCATCAACTACATCCTCTTCTACTGGGCGGCCGCCTATCTGGTCAGCGGCCTGCTCGCGGTCTGCTTCTCCACCATCACCGTGATGAACATCGCCAACGGCGCGCTGTTCTTCCGCCAGCGCGTCGAGCCCCGGGTGGCGCTTGCCGCGCTGTTCGGCCTCGTCGGCATCGGGCTCGTGTTCTGGCCGGAGCTGACCAAGGTCGAGCTGTCGGGCGCGGCCGCCGTCGGCCTGGCCATGTCGCTGGTCGCCAGCTATGCGGCCTCGCTCGGCAACATGGTCACCGTGCGCCACAGCCGCGCCTGCATCCCCGTGGTTCAGGCCAATGCGCTCGGCATGAGCTACGGCGCGCTCTTCACCCTGATCATCGTGCTCGTGCGCGGCGTCCCCTTCGATTTCGTCTGGACGCCCTCCTATCTCGGCTCGCTCCTCTATCTCGCCGTCTTCGCCTCGATCATCGGGTTCGGGTCCTATCTCACGCTCGTGCAGCGCATCGGCGCCGACCGCGCCGCCTACACCGGCGTGCTGTTCCCGATCGTGGCGCTCGCCGTCTCGACGTTTCTCGAGGGCTACCACTGGACCGCCTCGGCGGCGCTCGGCGTGCTGCTGGTGCTGGCCGGCAACCTGCTGGTGCTCGGCCGCCGCCGCCCGGCCGCGCCCCTCGCCACTTCCCCATTGCCAGCCGCCGGTCGTTCCGGCAATTAGCGCGCTGTCGCCCCGCACCAACGATCATCCCATGGCTCCCCGCGAATCGCTCCTGACCGAACCGACGCATCCGATCGCGCCCATCCGGCCGCAGATCCAGGCGCTCGAGGATTCCCGCATCGTCGAGGTGTGGAAGCTCGGCTTCCAGATCCCGGATGTCATCGGCCTCTGGGTCGGCGAGGGCGACCTGCCGACGCCGCCCTTCATCTGCGACGCCGCCGCCGAATCGCTGAAGCGCGGCGAGACCTTCTACACCTACAAGCGCGGCATCCCCGAGCTGCGCCAGGCCCTGATCGACTACCACCAGCGCATCTACCGCATCCGCCTCTCCGACGACCGCATCGCCGTCACCTCCGCCGGCATGAACGCCATGATGCTGGCCATGGAGTGCCTGGTCGACGCCGGCGACAACGCCGTCTGCGTCACCCCGATCTGGCCCAACATCTTCGCGACAGTCGAGATCATGGGCGGCCAGGTACGCCACCTCCCGCTCGAGCCCACGCCCACCGGCTGGCAGCTCGACCTCGAGAAGCTGTTCGCCGCCTGCGACGCACGCACCCGCGTGATCTACGTCGCCTCGCCGGGCAATCCCACCGGCTGGGTGATGCCGCGCGCGCAGCAGCAGGCGCTGCTCGATTTCGCGCGCAAGCGCGGGATCTGGATCATCGCCGACGAGGTCTATGCCCGCCTTGTCTATGACGGTTCGCCGGCCGCGCCCTCCTTCCTCGAGCTGGCGGAGCCAGACGACGCCCTCGTCATCGTCAACAGCTTCTCCAAGGCCTGGGCCATGACCGGCTGGCGCATCGGCTGGATGATCACGCCGGCGCGCCTCACCGCCATGGTCGACAAGCTGATCGAGTTCAACACCAGCGGCGGTCAGGCCTTCCTGCAGCGCGGCTGCGTCGCCGCCCTCACGCAAGGCGAGCCCTTCATCGCGGAGATGGTGGCGCGCTACCGCACGGGACGCGAGCTGGTGCTGCAGCGCCTCGGCGCCATGCCGAAGGTGTACATCGTCCGCCCGGAGGCGGCCTTCTACGTCATGTTCGGCGTCGACGGCATGAGCGACAGCCTCGCCTTCGCCAAGCGCCTGGTCACGGAGACCCGCGTCGGCCTCGCCCCCGGCATCGCCTTCGGCCCCGGCGGCGACGGCCACCTGCGCCTGTGCTTCGCCGCCAGCCTCGACCGCCTCTCCCAGGCCATGGACCGGTTAGAGCCGGCGCTGCGTTAGCGCGCGCGATCCGCGGAGGGCGCGAAGGCGCACTTCTCGGCACAATCTCCTCTGTGTCACCCCGACGAAAGTGCTATCGGATTCACACATTTCTGCAGGACCGCCGTGCGTCCTTCGACAGGCTCAGGATGAGGGAAAACCTTGGTGGCACCAAGAAAAGTCC
>DATIXH010000359.1:0-4299 GCA_035518775.1 Candidatus Acidiferrum sp. | reverse complement strand
CACGTCCGCCACCACGGAGGTCTGCGTGATCTGCCCGGCCGAGGCATCCATCGGATGGAACTCGATGGTCTCGCCCGGCGTGGCCTGCACCACCGGCTTGTTGGCGTTGTTCCAGCCGAAGTGGCACTGGTTCTGGTGGATGGTGTGCTTTGCTGGTGCGTTCATGGGAACACCTTCAGGAATTGGAGGGGCGGCCCCATGTGGCCGCCCCGGTCGTCCTACTGCGCGTCCTTGACATACATGTAGTCATAGTTCCCGAGCGGCACGTGGATCGCGTCGGTAAAGATCGCGGTATCGCCGCCCAGCCGCGCTGAGTGGATGGTGAAGCGCCGCTCGTTGAAGATCGGCGCCCACGGTGCATCCTTCATCACATCATTGAAGATGCCTTTCCAAGCCTCGACGCGTGCGGCCTGCTGCTCCGCGGTCACCATCGCATCGGCGGCAGCGCCGCGCTGATCGATGGCCTCATTGCAGTATTTCGCCCAGTTCCAGCCGCCCTCAGCAGCGCCGGAGCAGCCCAGAATTGGGCCGTAGAAGTCCGACGGGTCCGGATAGTCCGCAAGCCAAGCCATGCCGCCGGACCAGATCATGGGCGCCTGGCCGGCACCTCCGGCGCTGATTACCTCGGCCTGCGCCAGAGATTTGATCTGTGCCTTGATGCCCACTGCCGCCAAGTCCTGCTGGATGGCCTGAGCGATGCGCGGATTGGGATCGACGTTCATGGTGTAGAGCTCGGTCTCGAAGCCGTTGGAAAGCCCGGCCTCAACGAGGAGTTTTTTTGCCGCCTCCGGGTCGAAGGCATAGCCCTTCTGCTCAGGGTCGTATCCGGGCATGGCCGGCGGGAGAACCTGGGTTGCTGGAACCGCGCGGTTGTTGATGATGCGCACGATGCGGTCCTTGTTGATGGCCATATTGACCGCCTGCCGCACCTTGACGTTGTCGAACGGCGCAAGCTTGACGTTCATCGTCACATAGCCGGTCTGTAGCTGGTCGCCGACGATGACGAGGTCTTTAGTGGCGGGGTCGTTCATTACTTCCTTGAACTGTGCCGGCGGAATGCCGTCGCCGGCAAGATCGACCTCGCCCTTCTTCAAGCGCAGCACGTTGACGGTAGGATCCTGCCCGAACTCGAACGTCAGCTTGTCAAGATAGGGCAGACCCTTGATGCGGTAGTCGGCGAAGCGCTCGAGCTCCAGCTTCTGGCCGGCCACCCAGTCGACGAACTTGAACGCGCCCGTGCCGACCGGATGCTTGCCGAAGTCGGCGCCATACTTCTCGACTTCCTCCTTCGGCACCACGAATGCGAAGTTGATCGCCATGATGTGCAGGAAGGTGGCGTCTGGCCTCGTCAAGGCGATGACGACCGTCTTATCGTCCGGCGTGGTGATGCCCGACAGCGTCGTCGCCTTGGCGCTGCCGACCATATCGTCATAACCCTTGATCGAGCCGAAGAAGCCGGCGCCCGGCCCCTGCGTCGCCGGGTTTATGGCGCGTTCGATCGAATACTTGATGTCGGCTGCCGTGACGGTGCGGCCGTTGTGGAACTTGAGCCCTTCCCGAAGCTTGAAGGTATAGGTCTGCCCATCGTCGCTTATGCTATAGCTCTCCGCCAGGTCGGGCACCAGGTCGGTCGTACCGGGCTTGTAGTCCATGAGCCCGTCGAAGATCGATTTGATGACCGACCAATTGTTCCAGTCGTAGCCGACTGCCGGGTCGAGCGTACTGAGTTCGTTGTTGAAGGTAACCACCGCCGCGCCGCCCTGCTTGGGCGAATCGGCCAGCGCCGGCACCGCCGCGATCAGCGCCAGTGCTGCCGCGGCCGATAACAACAATCGTTTCATGGTGTCTCCCTTCCCTGTCTGTTTGCTTGTGACGCGTGATTTGCAGCCATTTCACCTTAGCCGGATGCGCGGGTCAATCAGCGGCGCGATCACATCCGCCAGCAGGTTGCCGAGCACGATGAAGATCGCGGCCGTCAGCGTGACCCCCATGATGATCGGGATGTCGCGGTCCTGGATCGCCTGCCACATCAGCTGGCCGATGCCGGGCCAGCCATAGACCTGCTCCACCACCACCACGCCCGACATGAAGATGCCGACGTCGAGCCCGATCATGGCCACGATCGGCAACACGGCGTTGCGGAAGGCGTGGACGAGCACGACGCTGCGCTCGTCTAGGCCCTTGGCGCGCGCGGTGCGGATGTAGTCCTGGCGCAGCACGTCGACCATCGAGGAGCGCATCATGCGCGAATACCAGCCGCCGCCGGCGATGCCCAGGGTCACCGCCGGCAGGATTACGTGGCTCACCCCGCCGAAGCCGCCGGTCGGCAGCAGGTTCAGCCAGTAGGCGAAGACGTAGAACAGGATCAGGCCGGTGACGAACTGCGGCGCCGATACCCCGATGAAGGAGAGCGTCATCGCCGTCTTGTCGGCCGAGCTGCCCCGCCTTCGTGCCGCGAACAGCCCGGCCGGCAGCCCGATCAGCAGCTCGAAGCTGATCGCCGCCGCCATCAGGATCAGCGTCGCCGGCAGCCGCGCTGCGACCTGCTCCGCGACCTGCGTCTTGCGCTTGTAGGAGCGGCCGAGGTCGCCCTGCAGCACGCCGGCCATGTAGTGGCCGTACTGCACGATGACCGGGCGGTCGAGCCAGAGCTCGTGCCGCAGCCGGTCGCGGTCGGCCTTGGTGGCGCTGCGCGCCGCGATCAGGGCGACGGGATCGGAGGGAATGACGAAATTGACAGCGAAGGTGATGGCGCTGACGCCCAGCAGAATCAGCAGCGACCAGGCCGCGCGCTTGGCCAGGTAGCGGATCATGTGCGCCCCCGCTGCGTCGGGTCGAGGGCATCGCGCAGGGCGTCGCCCACCAGATTGAACGAAAGCGCCACCAGGACGATGGCGACCCCGGGAAAGAAGACGAGCCAGGGCGCGTTGAGGAAGTAGGACTGGCTCTCGAAGATGATGCCGCCCCAGCTGGGATCGGGCGGCTGCACGCCGACGCCGAGATAGGAGAGCGCGGCCTCCAGCAGCACGGTCGTGGCGATGCCGAGCGTGCCGTAGACCAGCACGGTCGGCAGCAGATGCGGGATCAGGTGCTGCAGCAGGATGCGCGGGGTGCCGGCGCCGAGCGCGCGCGCCGCCTCGATATAGTCGCGGCTGCTGAGCGCGGTTGTCTCCGTATAGATCACGCGCGCGATCTGCACCCAGTTCACCATCGCGATCACGGCTGCCACGATCCACAGCGACGAGCCCAGGATAGCCGCCAACGCCACCGCCAGCAGCAGGGCGGGAAACGCCATCACGAGGTCGGTGAAGCGCATCAGCGCCGCCCCGACATAGCCGCCGAGATAGCCGGCCACGACCCCCAGGGAGGTGCCGATCAGCACCGCCGCCCCGTTGGCCACCAGCCCGATGATCAGGGAGTTCCGCGCCCCGAAGATCATGCGCGACAGCAGGTCGCGCCCCAGCAGGTCGGTTCCGAGCCAGAATTCGCTGTTCGGCGGCACCGGCGAGCCGTCCTCGGTCAGCCCGTCGGCCGACTGGAAGGAGGGGTCGAAGGGCGCCAGCCAGGGCGCCAGCGCCGCGGCTGTCACGATCAGCGCTATGACGGTCAGCCCGGCAAGGGCCGTCTTGTCGCGGCGGAATCGGGTCCAGCTCGTCGCCATGCGGCGCGATTCATAGCGGCCCGCCAAGCCCTTGTCGAACCGGGTTGTGATCGGCTTCGCACTTCGGTAATCGGTTATGCGCTAGAGTGGCCTTGCGATGTGGGCGGTTAACGAATCCGTAACCCTGGGTGGCGAGCACGTGGCGCAGTACCGGCGCGACGGCTATGCCATCGCGCGCGGCGTCTTCTCGGCCGCCGAGGTGGCGGAGATGGCCGGCGCCTTCAACCGCCTCTATGCCGAGGGGCGCAAGCACCCCCGCAGCTACCGCCACGGCAACCTGCTCTACCGCATCGCCCAGGATCCCGCCCATGGCCGCGTCCTGCGGCTGGTGCAGTGGCCGTCCTATGTCGATTCCGTGCTCGACCGCATCCGGCTCGACCGCCGCATGCTCGAGATCGTGGCGCCGCTCATCGGCACCACCCTGAAGCAGATCATCAACCAGATGCATTGGAAGCCGCCGGGCGCCGCGGCCGAGTTCGGCTGGCACCAGGACATCTGCTTCCGCCGCCCGCGCGCCGCCTATCGGCAGCCGGCCGCCTCCTACGTGCAGACCGGCATCGCCGTCGACCCGCACCGCGCCGCCAACGGCGCCATGCGCATCATCCCCGGCAGCCACCGCCTGGGCGAGCTGGCGCTCG
>DATIXH010000358.1:0-2245 GCA_035518775.1 Candidatus Acidiferrum sp. | reverse complement strand
GGCGGCGGCCGACGGAGACGTTCGCGGACGGCGTCGCCGTGATGGAGATCCTGATGGCGCTCTACCGCTCGGCCGAGATCGGCCAGGTGGTGAAACTGCCGGCGCCGGAGCTCGAGACCTACGTGCCGCCGGTGGCGCGCGGCGGTTGAGCGAGCTCCGGCCAATCTGACTGGCGCGAGTCATGGCAGAGCAAACGCTTCCGCCCCTGCGCATCGGCCTTGTGGGCGCCGGGGCCATCATGCGGCTGTCGCATGCGCCGACGATCCGGCGCTCGACGCAGGCCGCGCTGACGGCGGTGTTCGATGTCGATGGCGGGCGCGCCGAGGCGCTGGCGCGCGACTTCGGCATTCCCCGCCACACCACCGATCTGCGCGCGCTGGTCGAGGGCGCGGACGTCGATGCGGTGATCGTGGCGACGCCGAACATCAATCACCCGGAGGCCGTGCAGGCGGCGGCCGCGGCCGGCAAGCATGTGCTGTGCGAGAAGCCGCTGGCGATCGACACGGCGAGCGCGCGCCGCATGGTCGCCGCCTGCGAGCAGGCGAGCGTGCTGCTGCAGGTCGGCTTCAACCAGCGCTTCTGGTCGCAGGTGCGGGTCGCCAAGGCGCTCATCGACTCCGGCTTCATCGGCAAGGTGCACGCCTTCCGCTCGGTGTATTCCGAGCGCTGGAACGTCTATCCGGCGGCGACGCGCTATCGCTACGACCTCGCCCGCTCCGGCGGCGCCACCATCATCGACCTCACCATCCACCGCATCGATCTGGCGCGCCATCTGCTCGGTGAGTTCGCGGCAGTCTGCGCGGAGCTGGCGCATAGCGTCGTGCCCGACGCGGTCGACGATAACGTCTGGCTGCTGGCGCGCTTCGCCTCGGGCGCGCGCGGCTGTCTGTCCTCCGACCGCTATTCGCCGGCGATCGGCGACGGGACCGACATCTACGGGTCGGAGGGCACGATCCACATCGCGACGGAAACACAGAACCCGTTCCACGCCACGCCGCTCGCCGTCTATACCGAGCGGCCGGCGGCGCAGCTGCCGGATGTGCTGCGCGAGGCCCACTACCCGGACGCCTGGTGGAAGGGCTTCGAGGGCGGATGGATCGCGGTGCGGCCGCCGCGCCGCAATCCCTACGATGCGCAGCTCGCCGCTTTCATCGACAGCATCCGAACGGGCAAGCCGGCGGCGATCTCCGGCCTCGACGGGCTGCGGGCGCAGGAGGTGGTGCAGGCGGCCTACCTCTCGGTGCGCGACAAGGGCTGGATCGATCTGCCGCTGCCCGCCGACGCGCCGTTCGTGGTGCCGTCCTATCCAGCGGCCTGAGGAGACGGAGAGATGCGCGCGGGCTTTCACAGCGTCGGGCTTTCGAGCCGCTCGATTCTTGACGTCATCGACAAGGTGGCGGCGGCCGGCTACGCCACGATCGAGTTGAACGCGGAGACGTTACCCTGGGCGCGGCCGCATGTGACGCCGGCGACGAGCGCGGCCGAGCGTGCGGCGATCCGCGACGCCGCGAAGCGCCGCGGCATCGGCATCAGCGCGGTCGGCGCGCATATCCCGATGGTGGAGGAGGACGCGGCGGCGCGGCGCGCGGCGGTGGCGTTCGTCAAGGGCTGTACCGATCTGGCGGTCGAGGTCGGGGCGCCCGTCGTCCACATCCTCTCGGGAGAGGCGCCGAAGGGAATACCGCAGGCGCTGGCATGGCAGTGGTTTGCCGATGCGGTGTCGGAGACCGCGGCCTACGCAAGCGAGCGCCGGGTGCGCCTGGGGATCGAGGCCATCGCCGGGCAGCTGTTCCATGCGATCGATGATTTCCGGCGCCTCGCCGCCGACCTGCCGGGCACGCCGGTGTACGTGAACTTCGATCCCAGCCATCTGATCGTGCAAGGCGAAGATCCCAAACGCCTGGTCAGCGAGCACGGGCATCAGGTCGCCCATGTGCATGCCAAGGACGGGCGGGGCCGCTATCCGGATTTCGCCTTTCCGCCGCTCGGGCAGGGCGGCATCGATTTCGCCGGACTCGTCGCCGCGCTCGGCAAGGCCGGCTATGACGGCGTGATCTCCGTCGAGTACGAGGCCCAAGTCTTCGGCTTCAAGGAGACGGAGGAAGAGATTCTTGTCCACGGCCGCCGGTTCCTGCGCGACCTCGGCATCTAGGGCGTGTACTCATGAACGCGCAAGGTCGGAGGTCCGCTTTCGGGACTAAACCGGTATCATTCGCTGCTTCCGAGACTTTACCGATTTTGACCC
>DATIXH010000357.1:0-4508 GCA_035518775.1 Candidatus Acidiferrum sp. | reverse complement strand
TGGGCGAGGTGGCGCGGGCGCCGTGGGCGATCGTGATCGTCGACGTCTGGATGTGGACGCCCTATGTGATGCTGATCTGCCTGGCCGGGCTGCGCTCGATTCCCGACTACATCTACGAGGCGGCCGAGGTCGACCGCGCATCGCCGCTGCGGCAGTTCTGGTCGATCACCCTGCCGATGGCGCTGCCCTTCATCATGCTGGCGGTGCTGTTCCGCGGCATCGAGAACTTCAAGATGTTCGACCTGATCAACCTGCTCACTTCGGGCGGGCCGGGCTCGACCACCGAGGTGGCCTCGATCACCCTGAAGCGCGACGCCTTCGAGAGTTGGCGGACCGGCTATTCCTCGGCCTTCGCCATCATCCTGTTCGTGGCCGTGTTCGGCCTGGCGAATATCTATGTGAAGGCCCTCAACCGGGTGAAGCAGCGGTGAGGCCGGCATGAGCACCGCAACCCTCCAGGCCCATTCCGTCGTCGCGCCGAGCTCGCTGGCGAAGCATATCTCGGCGGCGCTGGTCATCGTCTACGCGCTGGTCACGATGATTCCGCTGCTGTGGATCGTGCTCACCAGCTTCAAGACGCCGGACGATTCGATCGCCTATCCGCCGAAGCTGCTGTTCTCGCCCTCGATCGAGGGCTACTGCAACCTCTTCACGACACGCACGCGGCAGACGAAGGAGTACATCGCGGCGCTGCCGCCGGCGACGAGCGAGTGCGATACGCTCGTGCGCTCGCGCAACATGGTGATCGCCGGGCCGTCGAACGTGGTGCAGCGCTTCACCAACTCGATCATCATCGCCTTCGGCTCGACCTTCCTCGCGGTGTTCCTCGGCACCCTCACCGCCTATGCCTTCTCGCGCTTCAAGGTGCCGCTCGCCGACGATCTGCTGTTCTTCATCCTGTCGACGCGCTTCATGCCGCCGATCGCGGTCGCCATCCCGATCTTCCTGATGTACCGGGCGGTCGGCCTGACCGACAGCCACATCGGCATGATCCTGCTCTACACCGCCGTGAACGTCTCGCTGGCGGTCTGGCTGCTGAAGGGCTTCATCGACGAGATACCCCGCGAATACGAGGAGGCCGCCATGATCGACGGCTATTCGCGCCTGCAGGCGTTCCGCATGGTGGTGCTGCCGCAGGCGGCGACCGGCATCGCCGCCACCGCGATCTTCTGCATGATCTTCGCGTGGAACGAATATGCCTTCGCCGTGCTGCTCACCTCCGGCGAGGCCCAGACCATGCCGCCGTTCATACCCTTCATCATCGGCGAGGGCGGGCAGGACTGGCCGGCCGTCGCGGCCGCGACGACGCTGTTCCTGATCCCGATCGTGGTCTTCACCTTCCTGCTGCGGCGGCACCTGCTGCGCGGCATCACCTTCGGCGCGGTGCGCAAATGACAACGCGCAGGATCTTCCGCCGGGGCCCCTGGGAGAACGCTGCGACGGCGCTGATCGGCCTCGGCGTGGTGGCGCTGATGCAGCCGTTTTCCCTGACCCTCTACACCTATTCCTTCGTCACCATCCTCGCGGGCACGGTCATGTTCGTGATCGTCAGCCATTTCCCGGAGTAGCCGGCCATGGCGGAAATTCGGATCGAGGACCTGCACAAGGCGTTCGGCGACTTCACGGCGGTGAAGCGCTCGAACCTGACGGTCGGCAACGGCGAGTTCTTCGTCATGCTGGGGCCGTCGGGCTGCGGCAAGACCACGACGCTGCGCATGATCGCGGGGCTGGAGCTGCCGACCTCCGGCCGCATCCTGCTCGACGGCGAGGACGTCACCTTCCGGCGGGCGCGCGAGCGCGACATCGCCTTCGTGTTCCAGCTGTTCGCGCTCTACCCGCACATGAACGTGCGGCAGAACATCGCCTTCCCGCTGAAGTGCCAGGGCATGGCCGCGGCGGACCAGCGCCGGCGCGCGGAGGAGACCGCCCGCCTGCTGCGCATCGATCACCTGCTGAACCAGCCGATCTCGCGGCTCTCGGGCGGCGACCGGCAGCGCGTCGCCCTCGGGCGCGCCATCGTGCGCGAGCCCAAGGCCTTCCTGATGGACGAGCCGCTGGGCGCGCTCGACGCCGAGTTCCGGCACATCATGTGCCAGGAGCTGCGCGCGCTGCACGACCGCGTGCATGCGACCACCGTCTATGTGACGCACGACCAGCTCGAAGCGATGGCCATGGCCGACAAGATCGCGGTCATGAACCAGGGCATCGTCGAGCAGTTCGGCTCACCGCAGGAAATCTACGACCGGCCCGCCAGCATGTTCGTGGCCGACTTCATCGGCTCGCCGCCGATGAACTTCCTGCGCTTCACCGGCGCGGTGGCGCCGGGATCGACGTCGGTGCGGCTCAATGGCTGCACGCTGCCCGTGCCGACGATCGCCGACGGGCGCAGCGAGGGCGAGCTGGCGCTCGGCGTGCGGCCCGAGCATATCCTCTTCGAGGACGGCAGCGGCCTGCGCGGACGCGTGTTCGGCTCGGAATATCTGGGGACCACGCAGATCGTGACGGTCGAGACCAACCACGGGCGGGTGAAGGCGCGGGTGCCGTCGGACGTGGCGGTGCGCACGGGCGAGACCGTGGGAATCGCCTTCCGCACTCCGAGCCTGTCGCTCTTCGACGCGACGAGCGGGCAGGCGTTGCGCCTGCAACGAACGGCGGTGGGCCATGGCTGAGATCCGCGCGCAGGCGGTCTCCAAGTCGTTCGGACCGATCGCGGCCGTGCGCGACCTCGACCTCACGGTCGAGGATGGCAGCTTCGTCGTGCTGCTGGGACCGACGGGCGCCGGCAAGACCACGACCCTGCGCCTGATCGCCGGCCTGGAGAAACCGGATCGCGGCACGGTCGCGATCGGCGGGCGCGACGCCACGGCGCTGCCGCCGGCGGCGCGCGACGTGGCCTTCGTATTCCAGCAATACTCGCTCTATCCGCACTGGAGCGTGTTCGACAACCTGGCCTTCCCGCTGCGCTCGCCGGCGCGGCGCGTGCCGGAGGACGTCATCAAGCGCCGGGTGCAGGAGGTGGCGGAGCTGCTGCATATCGCGCCCAAGCTGCAGAACAAGGCGACGCGGCTCTCCGGCGGCGAGATGCAGCGCGTGGCGATCGGCCGCGCCCTGGTGCGCGAGCCGTCCGTCTATCTGATGGACGAGCCGCTGTCGTCGCTCGACGCCAAGCTGCGCGCGGAGCTGCGCCTGGAGCTGAAGCGCATCCAGCAGGATCTCGGCGCCACCATGCTCTACGTGACGCACGACCAGGTCGAGGCCATGACCATGGCGACGCATATCGGCGTGCTCAACGAGGGAGGGCTCGTGCAGTTCGGCACGCCGCGGCAGATCTACGAGAATCCGGTCGACAGCTACGTCGCGACCAGGCTCGGCATCCCCCGGATCAACCTGCTGCCGGTCGAGGCCGTGCACGTGCGGGCGCCGCGCGGCGCCGTCCTCGTCGGTGCGCGCACCGAGCACATCAAGCTGGTCGAGCGGCCGGTGAACGGCACGACCGTGGGCCTGGTGCAGCGGCTGGAGCATCTGGGCGACCAGAGCCACCTGCATCTGCGGGTGGCCGACCGCCAGATCGTCATGCTGGTCGACGGCCACAGCCCGCTGAAGCAGGGCGACCCGCTCGGCATCGAGCTCGTCCAGCCGCTGTTCTTCGACGCCGACGGGCGTCGGGTGACGGGGGTGTAGGCCATGCAGAACTCTTGCACACGGAGGCGCGGAGACGCGGAGAAGTGGCTGCAATCGCGCCGTGCGTCCTTCGACAAGCTCAGGATGAGGAAGAGTTTTGGTGGCACAAAGAACAGCCCTCATCCTGAGCTTGTCGAAGGACGCACCTTGCTGATCCCAGTCTCCTGTTGGGGGCGCACATGACGCCGGAGCAAGATCTCCGCCGCCGCCTCATCAAAACTCTCGCCGAGCGCGTGATTGCGCATGCGGAGGAGCTGACGGGGCTTGATCAGGCGATCGGGGATGGGGATCACGGGATCAATATGAAGCGGGGGCTGGAGGCGGTGCTGGCGGATCTGGACAAGCTGGCGGAGAAGCCGCTGGGCGAGGCGCTGAAGGCGGCGGGGATGCATCTGGTCACCAAGGTGGGCGGGGCGTCGGGGCCGCTCTACGGGACGCTGTTCATGAGCCTGGGGAAGGGACTGGCGGACATTCCGGATCGGACGCAGGCCGCCACCGCCTTTCGCGCGGCGGTCGACGCCGTGAAGGCGCGCGGGAAATCGGATTTCGGGATGAAGACGATGCTGGACGTGCTGGGACCGATAGCCGAGACGCTGGAAGCCGGCGGCGGCAGCCTGACGGCGGCGCTGCGCCAGCGCGCGGCGGATGCGGTCGCCGCGACCAAGCCGCTGCAGGCGATTCGCGGGCGCGCCTCGTTCCTGGGCGAGCGCTCGAAGGGGCATATCGATCCGGGCGCGCGCTCGAGCCAGCTGATGGTCGAGGCGGTCTGCGACGTCATCGAGGGGCGGGCATGAAGAAGGTCGTCGGCATCGTCATCGTCTCGCACT
>DATIXH010000356.1:0-9950 GCA_035518775.1 Candidatus Acidiferrum sp. | reverse complement strand
GCCGAGGACGTGCTGCACGACCTCGGCGCCATCTCCATGATGGGCTCCGACAGCCAGGGCATGGGCCGCATCAACGAGGTGATCTCGCGCACCTGGCAGCTCGCCAGCAAGATGAAGGACCAGCGGGGGCGCCTGCCCGGGGAGAAGACGCCGCGCGCCGACAACGAGCGCGTGAAGCGCTACATCGCGAAATACACGATCAACGCCGCCCGCACCTTCGGGATCGACCGCCACATCGGCAGCATGGAACCCGGCAAGATGGCGGACATCGTGCTGTGGCGCCCGGCCTTCTTCGGCGTGAAGCCGTCGGTGGTGGTGAAGGGCGGCCTGCCGGCCTGGGTCGCCATGGGCGACGGAGCGGCGTGCCTCTCCAACTGCGAGCCGATCCTCATGCGGCCCAGCTGGGGCGCCGTCGGCCGCGCACCGGCGCCGCTCTCCGCCTGCTTCGTCCATCCGCTCGCGCTCGAGAAGGACGTCGCCGGCCGCCTGCGCCTCGAGAAGCAGCTGCTGCCCATCAAGGGCACGCGCAAGCTCGGGAAGGCCGACATGCTGCACAACGCCGCCTGCCCGAAGATCACGGTCAACCCGCAGACCCACGACGTCTTCGTCGACGGCGCCCTCGCGACCTGCGAACCGGTGGCGAAACTACCGCTCGGCCAGAAGTACTTCCTGCGCTGACGTGCCGCCCCGCAGCCGCGCGACCTCCGCCTCCAGCTCGGCGATGCGCGCCTGCAGCCGGTCGACCGCGGCGGCCACGTCCGGGGCGGGGAACAGCTGCGGGATGTGTTGCTGGCAATTGATGTCCCAGGCCTCGACGGTGAAGAGGATGGCCTGCTCCGGCTTCGCCTTGTAGCCCGGCACGAACAGCTTGCCGATCAGTGCATCGTCGCCTTCGACGACGCGGGCGCGGCCCCAGATCTTGATGCGCTGCCGGTGGGCGTAGTCCATCAGGAAGATGAAGGCGCGGTCGTTGTCGGCCAGGTTGCCGGTCGTGATGTACTGGCGGTTGCCTTTGAAATCGGCGAAGGCGAGCGTCCTGTCGTCGAGCACGCGCAGGAAGCCCTTGGGCCCGCCGCGGTGCTGGATGTAGGGCTGGCCCTCGGCGTTGGCCGTGGCGAGGTAGAAGCTGTCGCGCTCGGCGATGAAGGCGGCGAGGTCCTCGGTCACCGTGTTCTGCCAGCCGCGCGTCGTCTCCATGCGCGCATACTGCCGGCGTGAGCCGCGGCGCTCCTGAACCGCCTTGACCGCGGGCGTGAATGCCACGTCGCTCGGATAGCTCTGCTCCATGACCGCCCTCCTGCGCTGACTGCACCGCTAATGTAGGGGCGCGATATCGTTGCGATAATCTGCGGCTTCTGCATGGGATTATTGCAGAATATGTGATAATGAACCGCCGATGGATCGGCTCGCGGCCATGGCCACATTTGCCCGCGTGGTGGAGGCCGGCAGCCTGACGGCGGCCGCCCGGGCGCTCCGCACGTCCCTTGCCTCGGTGAGCCGCCAGCTCGCCGCCCTCGAGGAGGAGCTCGGCGCCCGCCTGCTCAACCGCACGACCCGGCGTCTGTCGCTGACCGAGGGCGGCCAGGCCTACTACGCGCGCTGCAAGCGCATCCTCGGCGATGTCGAGGAGGCGGAGGCGGCCCTGTCCCGATTCCAGGCCGCACCGTCCGGCCAGCTCGTCGTCAGCGGCTCCGTCCTGTTCGGCCAGCGCTACCTGTCGCCTGTGCTGCCTGGCTTCCTCGCCCGCTATCCGCAGATCTCCGTCGACCTGCAGCTCGCCGACCGTTTCGTCAATCTCGTGGAGGAGGGCGTCGACGCCGCCGTCCGCATCGGCGGTCTGGTCGATTCGAGCCTCGTCGGCCGCCGCGTCGGCGAGTTTCGCCGCGTTGTCTGCGCCTCGCCGGGCTATTTCCGCAGACACGGCCTCCCGCGCGTCCCGGCCGAGCTGTCGCGCCATGGCTGCCTCGTCTACAGCAGCCTCGCCGACGCCGATCGCTGGCGGTTCCTGGCCGACGGGCGCGAGATCGCCGTGCCCGTCACGGCGCGGCTGCGCTCGAACAATCAGGACGTCCTGCAGCGGGCGGCGCTCGACGGCGCCGGAGTCATGCTGGCCACGAGCTGGCTGGTCCGCGATCACGTGGCGAGCGGCGTCCTGCAGGTCGCGCTCGCGGGATTCGAGCCGCCGCCGACCCCCATCCACATCGTCTATCCGCACGCCCGGCTCCTGTCGGCCAAGACGCGGGCGCTGATCGACTATCTCGCGACCGCTTGGCGGAGTACGGATTTCGGGCTGGCGCCGGCGGCGTCGCCGCTCACAGCAGCCAGGCCCGGCTCCACAGCCGGTAGACCCCGTAGAAGGCGTTCTCGATCATGAGGCCGAAGGCCAGCGTCGCCTGAAACCGCTGGCTGGAACTGCCGAAGCGCTCGCTCAACTTGGGGCTGAGGCCGGTACCCCAGGCCTGCTGCTCGGTCTCGATGAACTTGGTGATCAAGGCGCCCACCGTCAGCGGCTGGCGCGGGAAGGCGCGCAGCTCGGTCTCCGACAGCGCGTCATAGAGCGCCGCCAAGGCCACGCGGCGCACGATCCGCAGCTGCGTGAGATAGCGCTCCTCCGCCGGTTTCTTCGCGTGGCTAAGGAAAGCTGCGTAATCGCTCGCGTCCGTGGGCACGCCGAGCAGGCGCAGCGCCGCCGCCAGGTCGTCCGCCTGCGGCTCGCCGTCGAGGTAGAGCGTGCCGCCCGTCGGCTCGGTGATGGGCGCGTTCAGCAGGGGATGGCTGTGATGCGCGGTCAGGCTGAAGAGATCCGGATTGCCCGGCGCCAAGCCGAACTCTTCGAGATCCATCGGCAGGGGGCCGATGCGTCCGCGCCCCATGGGCGCGAAGCGCCGGAGATCGCCGGGTTGAACGGGCACGCTCTTCGCGTACCAGTCCGCCGGCGAAATCCGGACCCAGTCGGCGATCGATTCCGTCATGGCAGTTCGTTCATGAAGACGCTTGCAGAAAAACGCCGGCAGTCGACGGGAGATTGAAACCGGCACCTGGCGGGAAGCGGCGGCCGCCGCAGTGATCTTTTTCCTTTCTGATCGTTTCCGCCGGCAATGTCCAGGCCGGCATGCGGGCGGCTGGCAGGCCGCCCGGGCCGCAGGTGCGGCCGCAGCCGGCCGTTCCGGACGCTTCGATCGAAGCGAAGCAGGGCGAGCCGCCAGGGCCTCACTGCGGGACCAGCCACACGCGGCTCCAGATGCGATAGACGCCGTAGTGGGCATTCTCGACCAGGAAGCCGAAGGCGAGGGCCTGCTGAAGCCGGGGCGCCCCCGGTTCGTCCGTCGACGGCTGCGGCAGCGGGGGCGCGTCCCAGCGCTGCCGTTCGTCCGCGATGAAGGCGGGAATCACTTCGCCGATCGTGAGGCGCTGGTCCGGAAACAGGCGCATCTCGTCGGGCGAGAGTGCCTGATAGACGGCGACGAGGGCCGGCACCCGAATGAGACGCAGCTGCGCGAGATAGCGATCCTCGATCGGATCCCGGGCGCGGGCGAGGAAGGCGGCATAGTCGGCCGCCGCGGCCTCGACGCGCAGGAGACGCAGGAGGCCGGCGACGTCGGCCGCGGCCGGTTGGCCCTGGATATAGACGGCGCCGCCGGCCGGCTCGGTCAGCGGTGCCGCGCGCAAGGGGTCGGCGGGGCGATTGCCGTAGCTGTCGTGGGGCGGCAGTCCGGCGACTCGCAGATCGAGAT
This sequence comes from Candidatus Acidiferrum sp., assembly GCA_035518775.1. Lineage (GTDB taxonomy): Bacteria > Pseudomonadota > Alphaproteobacteria > Dongiales > Dongiaceae > JBGPEQ01. The sequence goes on along the minus strand of DATIXH010000356.1, from coordinate 6,216 downwards.
CGGCGATGCCGGAGGGAGCGAAGAGCCGGAGATCTCCCGGGTGAACCGCGAGGGTCCGGCCAGGCCATTGCGGTGAATAGATATCGATGAGCTGCTCAATGGGTTGCGTCATGATCCAATTCGTTCGTGTGTGTAATGCCTTCCCGCATAACGGCCTCAAATATTCACGAAACTCATTAAAATTCTCGGAAATATGATCTCTTATATTAGAGGTCTTATATAAAACTATTAGAAGTAAGCGTGACGAAATATTATCGTTATTTCATGATTAAGGTTAATGCCGGCCGGTTTGTCTTGGAGGATGCGCCGTTTGACTCGCGCGCCGCTGCGCCGCTATGACGGACGTGCATCCGCTCGCAACCCGCGGTGAGACGATGACCGCCCCCGCGATCGCCGGCATTCCGCGATCGGCCATCCGCACCATGATCAAGCGCGAGCATGCGCGCTTCAGTGCCGCGAACCCGCGCTCGCGCGACTTGGCGGCGCGCGCCGCCCGCCACTGGCTGCACGGCGTGCCCATGCACTGGATGCTCGATTGGGGCACGCCGTTTCCGCTGTTCGTCGCGGGTGCGCAGGGCGCGACTGTCACCGACGCCGACGGTCACGGCCATACCGACTTCTGCCTCGGCGACACCGGCGCCATGTTCGGCCATGCGCCCCCGCCGGTGGTGGAGGCCGTGCGGCGCCAGGGCGAGCGCGGCTTCACCGCCATGCTGCCGAGCGAGGACACGGCGATCGTCGGCGAACTGCTGGCGCAGCGCTTCGGGCTGCGCTATTGGCAGACGGCGGTCACCGCGACCGACGCGAACCGATTCGTGCTGCGCCTGGCGCGCTGGCTGACGGGCCGGCCGAAGATCCTGGTCTTCAACGGCTGCTATCACGGCACCGTCGACGAGACCTTCGTGCGGCTGCGCAACGGCCGCCCGATTCACCGGCCGGGCCTGGTCGGCCAGGCCGTCGACCTCACGGCCAACAGCAAGGTGGTCGAGTTCAACGACGTCGCCGCGCTCGACGCGGCGCTGGTGCCGGGCGACGTCGCCTGCGTCATCACCGAGCCGGCGCTCACCAACATCGGCATGGTGCTGCCGCAGCCGGGCTTCCACGACGCCTTGCGCGCGGCCACCCGGCGCACCGGCACGCTGCTGGTCATCGACGAGACCCACTCGATCAGCACCGGGCCCGGCGGCTACACGCGCGCGTTCGATCTGGCTCCCGATTTCTTCGTCCTCGGCAAGCCGGTCGCCGGCGGCATCCCCTGCGCCGTCTTCGGCTTCACCGCCGAGGTCGCCGAGCGCCTGACCGAGCTATGGGCGGCGAAGGAACCGGGCCACAGCGGCCTCGGCACCACTCTGTCCGGCAGCCCGCTGGCGATGGCGGCCATGCGCGCCAATCTCGAGCAGGTGATGACGGCCGCCGCCTACGAGCACATGCTCGGCCTCTCGGCCCGGCTGGCGCAGAGCGTGGCCGCGCTGATCGCCGAGCGCTCGCTGCCCTGGCACGTCTCGAATCTCGGCGCGCGCGCCGAGTTCGTCTGCGCACCGCAGCCGCCCAGGAACGGCACCGAGGCGGCCGCCGCCATGCATGGCGACCTCGAGCACGCGATCCACATCTATCTGCTCAACCGCGGCGTGCTGATCGCTCCCTTCCACAACATGACGCTGGTGTGCCCGGCTACGACGGCCGCCGATGTCGACCGCCTGCTCGAGGCCCTTCGCGCTTGCCTCGGCGAATTGCTATCGTAGAGGCACAACCGATGCGGATCCTTCCTCCATGACCACCCAACGATCGCCGCGCGAGGCCGAAGAGTTCCTCGCCGCCAATCCCGATGTCACGAACATCCAGGTCATCCTCACCGATGCCGACGGCGTCGGCCGTGGCAAGAGCGTGCGGCGCAACGAGCTGGCGCGCATCTACACCCATGGGCGCTATCTGCCGGGCTCGATCCTCGGCCTCGACATCACCGGCGCCGACGTCGAGGAGACCGGCCTGGTCTGGGAGGACGGCGATGCCGACCGCGCCTGCTGGCCGATTCCCGGCACGCTCGTGCGCTCGCCCTGGCAGGCGCCCGCTGCCGGGCAGCTGCTGGTCAGCATGTACGAGCTCGACGGCACGCCCTCGCCTGGTGATCCGCGCCATGCGCTGCAGCGCGTCGTCGATCGTTTCGCCGCGTTGAACCTGACGCCGGTGATCGCCATCGAGCTGGAGTTCTATCTGCTGGATCGCACGCGCGGCGAGAGCGGCCGCCCGCGGCCGCCGGCCTCGCCGGTGAGCGGCTTCCGGCCGAGCCAGCTGCAGGCCTATCTCCTCACCGACCTCGACGATCAGGCGCCGTTCCTGGGCGAGGTCTACGCCGCCTGCGAGACCCAGGGCATCCCGGCGCAGACGCTGATATCAGAATATGCGCCGGGCCAGCTCGAGATCGTGCTGCATCACCGCGCCGACGCCATGCGCGCCGTCGACGAGGCCATCATGTACAAGCGGCTGGTGCGCGGCGTGGCGGCCAAGCACGGCATGGACGCCACCTTCATGGCCAAGCCCTATGCCGGCAGCGCCGGCAGCGGCATGCACATGCATATGAGCCTGCAGGACGCGGCCGGCCGCAACGCCTTCGCCAGCGACGACCCCAAGGGCAACGAGCTGCTGCGCCAGGCCATCGGCGGCATGGCCGCGACCATGGCGGAGTGCGTCGGCATCTTCGCGCCCAACGCCAACTCCTATCGCCGCTTCCGCCGCAATTCCTACGCCCCGCTGGCGCCGACCTGGGGGGTGAACAACCGCTCGGTCAGCCTGCGCGTCCCGGCCGGCGCGCCGGAGACGCGCCATGTCGAGCATCGCGTCGCCGGCGCCGATGCCAATCCCTATCTGGCGGCGGCGGCCATGCTCGCGGGCGCCCACCGCGGCATCGTCGAGAAGCGCGATCCCGGCCCTGCGATCGAGGGCAACGGCTACGAGCAGGTGCCGGCCAGCCTGCCCAGCAACTGGTACGACGCGCTCGGCCGGACGGAAGACTCCTCGTTCCTCAAGGACTATCTCGGCGCGCGCTTCCTGGAGATCTACGGCGCGATCAAGCGCGCCGAGCAGGACCGCTTCTATTCCCAGGTCACCGAGCTCGACTTCGAGTGGTACCTGCGGACCGCGTGACTCTACCGGCCGCCGCCGATGCGGTCGCGGATGGCGGCGTCGAACGACCATTTCCCGGGGCCGCGCAGCAGCAGGTAGAGCAGGGGTCCCGCCCACAGCAGGTGGTCGGGGTAGTTCTCGGGAAACACGAAGATCTGGATGACGATCGTCAGCGCCAGCAAGACGGCGGCGGCCGGACGGGTCAGCACGCCCAGCGCGAGCAGCACGGCGCCACCGATTTCGACCATCGTCGCCAGGTAGGCGGCCAGCTCCGGCGGCAGCAGCGGCACCTGGTAGATGTCGCGGAACAGCGTGATCGTCGACTCGTTCCCGAGCGGCAGCTTGCTGTTGCCCGAACGCCAGAAGACGAGCGCCACGCCGAGCCGCATGACCAGGACGGGCAGCGCGATGGGAACGCGTTCGAGCGCCTTCCACAGCGAGCGATAGACACCGATGAACCCCTTGGGGCCGGCTTCGACCGCAGGCGCATTCATGGGGCCGCGATCCTCATGCCGCCGGATCGGCGAAGTCGGCGAACGTCCCGCGCGCCAGGTGCATGCTGAGGGCGGCGATCAGATCGAAGGCGCCATCGATCGCCGCTGCCTTCTCGTAGGCCTCCTGCAACGCGCGCGCGCCGCACAAGGCCGACGCCAGGGCGAAGCCGGCCGCATCGAGCGTGAGAAACCGGATATCCTGGTCGTGACGGTCGATCAGCAGGCGGCAGCCGCCGGACGAGACGTCGATCGTCGTCTCGAGGTCGCCGCCAGGCTGGTGGGCCTGCCAGATCCGATCGACCGGAAACTCCGATTCGAACAGCTGGACGGCGGGATGGGGCGTGAACGTCAGCAGCGGATAGCGCTCCTGCGGCACGGCCGCGATCCGTGCCGGATCGAGCGTCGGCGCATCCGTCGCGTGATACGCCGTGTTGACGGCCCATTCGAGCCGCGCCACGTCCGGCAGGTAGGCGAGGTGGCGGACCGGCTCGAAGCCGGTCAGGAAGTCAGCGAAGTCCGCGCCATACTCGGCCAGCCGGGGCGCGCGCGGCGGACAGGTGCGAATATATTCCTGCACGGCGTAGCCGAAGAAGCGCTCGTCGACCAGTTGGCAGACCACCGGGAAACTGTCCTTCAGCGCCGCCGTCAGGCTGCTGAAGGTGTTGTTGCGATAGACCTGCAGGCGGCCGTCGAAGGCGATGCCGTCCGCGCGCACCACCGCGGCCAGCGGCGCATCCATGTTGCGCAGCACGCTGCCGGCGAGGGCGCCCTGGAGCTCACGCAGCGACGGCACTGCGCGCCTCCGCCGCCTTGGCCAGGAAGCCGTCCGCCGTCACCGCCTCGGCCACGAGGACCGGCAGCTCAGGCACGTTCGAGTCCCATTCGATCAGCGTCGGCACCGGCCCCAGCCGCGCCAGCGCGGCGGCGTAGAGCTGCCAGACGGCGTCGCAGACGGCCGAGCCGTGATCGTCGATCCGCAGCGTGGCCTCGCCGATCTCGCGCACGGCATGGCCGGCCAGGTGGATCTCCTGCACCGCCTCGCGAGGCATGGCCTCGATGTATCCGTGCGCGTCGAAGCCGTGGTTGCAGGCGCTGACATAGACGTTGTTGACGTCGAGCAGCAGGCCGCAGCCGGTGCGGCGGCTGATCTCGGCGACGAAGTCGCACTCGGGTATGGTCGAATGCGCGAACTGCAGGTAGCTCGACGGGTTCTCGACGAGGATCCGGCGGCCGAGAAAATCCTGCGTCTCCCGCACATGGTCGCAAATCACCTGCAACGCCTCCTCGGTGTAGGGCAGAGGCAGCAGGTCGTTGAGATAGACGCCGCCGGCGATGCTCCAGGAGACGTGCTCGGAGACGAGCGCCGGCTGCACGCGCTCGATCAGCGCCTTGATGCGCGCGAGATGATCGCGGTCGAGCGCCCCGTCGGTGCCGAGCGAGAGGCCGACTCCGTGCAGGCTCAGCGGGTAGTGCGCGCGGGCGGCCTCGAGGAAGGCCAGCGGCCGCCCGCCGCCGAAGTAGTTCTCGCTGTGCACCTCGAGCCAGCCGACCCGCGGCCGGCTCTCGATGACGGCGCGATAGTGGTGGTGGCGCAGCCCGATTCCGGCGCGGGCCGGAATCGGGTCGGCGCTGCGAGCGGCGACGTCCGGCGATGCGGTCGCTGCCGTCACGTCGCGGGCCGCCTCAGGCCTTCGGCTGCAGGCTGCCGCCGTTGATCTTGTCGCAGGTGCCCTTCGGCACGTAGATCCAGGAATCGCCCGCGGCATCGGTGGTCGACGTGCCGGCGCAGGAATGGGTCGCCGTCTGGCAGTCGTTCTTGCCGGCTTTGGCGATGCCGTAGCACTTCTCGTTGTCGGCCGCCTGCGCGCCGGCCGTCGCCGACAGCGACAGGACCGTGGCCAGGGCGGAAGCGACCAGAATCGTGTTCCTCATGATGCAAGAGCTCCTCAGGTTGGCGCGACGATGGCGCCCCAGGATGTAGCACTGTCGGGGCGTGGCCGGTAGGTCCTCGCAGTCGTTTCACGGGGAGTTGACTCCGCGTCAGGCCCCGTCAACGCTTTTGTGAAGGCTGATGTTTACGAACTATTCGCCATCGGGGATTGCCGGCTGCGGCCCATCGTTCGATGGGCCGCGCCGGCAGGCGGAACGTCACTCCGTCAGGCTGCCGCCGGTCAGCTTGTCGCAAGTGCCGAGCGGCAGGTAGATGAAGTCGCCCGGCGATCGCGTCGCCAGGGCTTGGCCCTTGCAGCCGTGGGCCTCGACCGCGCAGTCGTTCTTGCCGGCCTGCGCGACGCCGTAGCACTTCTCCATCGTTGTCTGTGCGATCTTGGTAGCGGTCCCGGCATTCCCGCCGCCGCAGCCGGCGAGCGCGAGCGCCGCGGTCATCGCGGACGCGACGGATAGGCTTTTCCTCATAGCAACCTCCCCCTCGAGAAAATCGCGGCGCGCCGAATCGGCCGCGTCACATCTTCGGCTTCATGCTGCCGCCGGCGATCTTGTCGCAGGTGCCGACGGGCACGAGCACGAAGGATTGCGGGTCGGAGTCGACCTTCGACATGCCCTTGCAGTCGTGGGCGCCGGCCTTGCAGTCGTTCTTGCCGGC